>QMOQ01000033.1 GCA_003650285.1 Caldisericota bacterium
CCATAACAAATCATCGGAATACTTTACGAGAGTTATTTTTCAGAATCTGCTCAATTTATTCATATCTTAATTTTTCCTACCTTAAAAAATTCTCTCTATATATTAGACACCTATCTTACAAAAAAGTTCCATATTGTTAAGAGAATTTTTAATAAATTTTTCTCTCCTATATATAAGACCTATAAACTTAAAAATTTTTAATTTTCTTTATAAGAATTTTTTATTATTTTTTTAGCATCTTCTTTTATATATTAGACGCAGAACTTAGGAAAAATTTCCATCATCTTTCAAAAACTTTAAAAATATATTTCTCAGCGGTTTTGCAACAATAAAGGGACGTTATACTTTTAAACGTCTTTTTAAATCTATTCTTGATGGTCTTGTTATGATTCTACCACAAAGCAGAAAATCTTACATTTCAAGACCTGACTCTATTTACTTCCCTGGCAAAACGGTTCCCGATAAAGCAAGCGATAAAAAAATTGTAAAAACAACGAACAAATGAATAAATTTTTTCATTTTAGCCTCCTGCCCATTATAACATTATAAAAATCTGAAAAGTTAAGACTTTTTCGGCATAGTTTTTATTTTCAAAAGAACAATGACGACAGCAAGAAGCACGATAATAGCAGCGGAAAGCAGAATGATTATGAGATTCTTGTTTGATGAACTTTTAGCAGGAATGCTGAACCGCATTTCAAACACAATTTTCGGATTTTCCTTTGCATAATCAAAATAAGATTTGTTGTAGGAAAGATAAGATATGATGGAGTCGGAGAAACTCCCGGGAGATTTGCCTTTTCTTTCTTTAATCAAACCCATTTCGTTATCCAAATTTTTCAAGGCATTTTCGATCCTGGTGGAGCAGTCAACATAAGAAGAAACACGCATAACTTTTCCGTTTTTAAGCGTAACGTTGTTTAGAATATCCGAAAGATAGACACTGATAAATTTGTAAGCATCTCTTCCTTCGGATTTCTCCGTATGAGTTGTGCTTTGCTTTACGTTTTGTATTAACAGTTCCTTTGAAGCATTAAAATCTTTTTCATTTGCAGAAGGCAGAGTTATCGTAACTATGTATCGATAAGGCGGAACTTTTTCAGTCTCTGCTTTCATGTGAAAGTTTGCCGTTTTTCCTGCCGTTAAATCTACGTTTGTCAAAGCGGATTTCATAGAAGAAGGAAGAATGTAGGAGATAAAAACTGTGTTATCTTCAATTTTTACAGAGGGAAGAAAGCATTCGTCAAAAGGAGGGGCAACAGATTCAGGACGAACAATTCCCCATTTCGGATTCATTGCACCCGATAATTCTATTGGCACAGCGGGCGGATTGTAATCTGCTTCATCAAAGTATTTATCCGCAATATCCAGAAGTGTGTTAAAATGCTTAATGGCCGAATTGGAATCGTTATTTTTTAGGTTGGCGAATACGGCATATTCCAGAGCATATCCAATGATTCTTCCTTCCAATTTGCTTTGCGGTGCTTCAATATCATTTCCGAAAGTTGTCAAAACGCTGTCGGGAAAAGTATAATAACCGTTAAAACTTTCCACAAGGCTGTTGTAGCCTTTATGGAACCGTTCATAACTTGAGAAGTGTGCATCGTAGATTTCACGTAGAATGCGGTATTCGGCACTTTCCTCTTTCTGCATACCCATCGCCTTGTTCGATACATCCAACAAGTATTCTTTGAATGCGCTTGTTTTATATCTGGCTACAAATTCTTCAAGTTCTCCAAGAGGATTGCGCGGGAATAGTGCCAATGCGTAATTAAACCAATCGGTCGCGTTGTTTGTTTTTTCCGCTTTTTCTTTCAAAGGCAAAATCTTTTCGTAGAAACCGGGAGGAAGAAATTCTACCTTAATGTCGGAGGTAGGCTCAAAATTGGTAAGATGATAAAATATTTCATTTCCTTTTGCAGTGTATCCCAAAGGCTTTACGCTCAATACATACGGATAAACCGCTTTGTATGGAAATTTCATTCTAATGTCCAGTGTGCCTATTGGCCCCTTCCACAAAGCACCCGTGTTGAGAACGTACATAAAATACCCTTCAAGCGGAATTGCCGTATATCCCACTTCTACCGTTTTAGTTTCTCCTCTGTCAAATGAAACGTCAAAATATATCCAGGGATCGTATTTGCTTGTTTCTGTTGTAATTCTGTTTACTTTTATTGTTTTTCCGTTAACCTTCACAGCAACGTCGGAAGGAAACGGAATGTTACCCCTTTCTTCTGCTATTCTGAACGGAAAACCCATTTTGAGCGTAATCTTATCTCCTGTATTGAAAAACACAAATTTTGCATAAACATCTGCTCTTCCTTCACCGAATGAATTATTCTTGGTAAAATCAATGGAAAGGTCCTCCTTTGTGAGTTCTATGCTATTTTCGTGGTACGGCACGATGTTCACACCGTATAAATAAACAGGCCCTGCGTCTGCATAGGTAGCTTTCTGCGGTAAAAATAACGGCAACACAAAGAATGCTAACAAAAAAATCGCAGTGAGCTTTTTCATACATACCTCCTTAATTTATTGTATTGATTTCTTTAAATTTAATCTTTCCGGTCTTAACTTTTACCGAACTAACAGAGATGCCTTTCACATCTACATCTGAAACTTCCAAGTTGATAGAAGTATTTATATCCAGATACAGAGCATCTGTTTTAACATTAACATTTTTAAAGATAGCCTTATTCAAATCATTATTTTTAAATTTTATTATAAAGAAATTTCCTTTTGCTTTTTTGCTCACGTGTTGAGGGAAAAGCGGGCTACTGTTTCCTATGGCGACGTATCCATCATTAGATTTTTCTACAAAACTAACAGGATAATCATTGCTTCCTTTTGTCCACATAACTTTTCCATTGTTATTGAGCCTCAGGAAGGCACCACTTGCTATAATGCATCCTCCGTCAGGAGCTATATCTGCATAGCCGCAAGCTGCATGTTTACTGTTAATTTTGTAATCTTTGCAAGATACAACATTACCTGTGCTGTCCAGTTGTACAAGAGGAATGTCTACAGTAGCATTTGTACTGTTTGGCCCTTCTGCTGTTACGGTCAAACCCCATCCTGAAACTGTGCATCCTCCGTTAGTATTTAAAATGATTGATGTAGGAATTTCATTTGATTTACTTCTCCCAACTCTTCTTGCGTATACAATGTTTCCGTTTGTGTCAATTTCCATAATAAGAAAATCATTTGCCGTTCCATATACACCCCCTCCACCAGTAAAAAGGGCTGCATCCTGAATACTCATTGCTGCAATAAAGTGTTTGTTTGGGAGTTCTTTTACTCCAAGGCTTGAAATAGTTGCAGCACCAAAGTCATTTCTGCTTTCATACATTTTAGTCCATTGAACATTGCCATTCCTATCAAACTTTACAACAAGAGCTCCCTGCTTTTTGGTTCTATAGTCATTAGAAGGTTTTGAAAAATTACCCACTGCAATAAATCCGCCATCCGAAGTCTCTGTAAAAATACCTCTCTCTAAGAAGGAAAAATGTGATAAACCTCCCAGTCCTGCGTATTTTTTGCTCCATAAAACATTCCCATTGTTATCAAGCTTTATGAGATAAAAGCACTGATAATCGCTTCCCAGAACTGCAAAGCCGTCTTTTGTAGGGATATCCCAGGAATCATCAAAAGGAAATGTTTTGGACCACTGAGGGTTAAGGAAAGAGTCTACTTTCATAAGGAAACTGCCCGAACCTTTCCAACCATTGCCTGATGCTGTTGAAATGTTTCCTGAAACAATATATCCCCCATTGGCTGTAGTATGGACTGTATTTGCAATGTAATTTTTCTCATCTAGCCCATAAACATAAGTTTTTAAAAGCGCAGTAGATTTGTGTTGAAGATTAATCAAGATAACCAGACTAAAAGTAGCAATCACAACTAAACTAATTGCAACAATAAATAAAACAATTTTCTTTTTAGCCATTTTGCCTCCTTAATTATTGTATCTCATTTTTATAATTTTCGGTTCTGTTTTGACGGAATCCGCTGAAATATTTTCATTGAATTTCGTCACGTAAAAAGTCCTTGCAAACATTATATTCATAAGGCAGTCTCTCTTTCTTCTTTTGAAGGTGCAGATGGTGCATATTTCATTCGAAAGACAGCGATGATCAGAATGATCATCCAGGCATAAGTAAGTACCGTTAATGATGTTCCGATAATTAAGTCAATAATTTCCATTATATTTACCGGAGGAGTCGGTAAAATGTGAATTGTTTCCGTGTTAAAAGTGATAATGATAGTGACTACAGCAGCCCCCATAAGAACAGATAAGAGTTGTAATATACCTGCAAGTTTAAATAAAGAGTCTCCGAACAATACAGACATTCTGCAAAGTAGCCGAAGAAGTAAAACCGCAGTGGTTATAGTAACGGCAAATGCTATAATTAAAAATAACATCATATGAAATGAGTTTAGAATTCCCTGATTGGCAATAGACAGACGCATAATAGGTATTTTAGCCAAATTCCAGATAAGAGTTATTACAAAGATTGTCAGAGTATATTTAAAAATTTTCTTCTCCTTTGTAATGCCTGAGATAATCTTCACTGCAACAAGCATAAGAGAAACATATATTATGTCTATAGCAGGGTAGAACCATAGTTGATAAATGTCGACAGGACGGAAGATATTACCAAAAATACCAAAAGTCATAGGTGCGAAACGGAACGAAGACATCCCTAAAATTCCTAAAAGTTCGAAGCACAATCCCATAATCCAGAACATCTTTGCATGTTTCAAAGTCATTGTTTTCATTTTCCTGTACCTCCTTTTTTATAATCCGTTTCCCAATAAACTAATAAAGTAAAGCCTGTTCGGATGCGCGGAATCACACTCAAAGATAATAAGAGTATCACTATCCATAAAAGCATGAAAGAAAAAGCAATCTTTAATGAGAGATGTTTTACCCGTAACTCTATTGTAAATGACCATTCCCGAATGATGACTGTAAGTTTTTTTGTTGTTAACCAAATTGGTTTCTTCGTATCCTTTTGAGTATGCAATATAAACGGGTGAAACGGCATAATCGAAAAATGTGTTTGCTGAAGTTATGCAGGTTCTTTTGTTTAAATCTTTGACAGGTGCAATATAAACAACACCTTCGTCTTCGAATATGAGAGCATTATCTTCCGTAAGTTGTGCATAATAACCCCTTGTCTCAAGAACTTTATTAAGGCCTCCGTTTTTAAGCGAATATAGGTAAACAATTGTATTGTCCTGCCCGGTATAGCTAAAGGCAAGGTAATCATAATTTGCAGAAACTTTTGTGATTAGCCGGGTATCTGAAGGATAAGTGGATTCCTTAAAAATAACACTGTTTTCATTTGAAAGAAGGTCAACTTTTATGATTGCAACACATTCACTGATACGTTCTATGCGCTCTGAATCTTGCAATTTGATAATATTTGATATCTCTGCATTTATCCCGACAAGTACTGCATTTCCCGAAAGAGCAAGATATGTATTAACAACATCAAATTTATAATTTTCTTTAAGAAGTGAAGAAAATAATTTTTCAAAATCTGAGTATTGCAAGATTAGTTTGTTGGTTTTTGATTTTCTGTTGTAAGCATATATTTTAAGTGACTCAGAGTCTATCCGTGCATCGCCTGTTTCTTTATGCAGAATAGTTGAATACAGAAGCCAATCTGTGTTTGCTTGTCCGTTTAGATAGAACTTTAACGCATTTGAATCCGCAGTAGAAACGATTTCGGTTCTTCCGGTATTTATATCGTAAAGTTTAAGAGTTTCGATATAGACGCGTTCCGGCTTTGATATTGTATCAATGTATGCAAAAGCATCTTTTGACATTGCAACCGTATTTATAGAATGATTCACATCGTTTTTTATGTCAACGTATCTGCTTTTTAGTTTTGCAAAAGGTACTTTATATGTAACTTCCGGGGCTTTCGTCTTTGCCAAAACAACACCAATGTTTTTATTTTCCCTGTCTTCTCCCAAAATTTTTACTCTGTAATAAAAATTTCCTTTGGTCGGTAACAAATAAAATGTGCCGCTTTCTTTAGTAAATTCCATTTTAAGTTGAGTATCGGATTCGAATTTTTCTATTCTAAAAACTTTTCTGTCAAGAAGTGCAAATAGTGTGTTATAATTATCAATTGAATAGGTAATTTTATGTTTGAAGTCGGTATAAAACTGCTCAAAATTCTCATGAGCAATGATAAGATTCACAGGATAAATCTTTTGCCATTCAAAATCTTTCGAATCAAGATTTACCAAAAGAATAGAGCCATATCTTTCAAGATATTCGTATATCTCATTACTGTTATACGGGTTAAATGCACAGGGGCTCCTTGATAATTTATCGGATTGTACAAATGTTTTTCCTCCGTCGTTAGTTATAAACTTACCCGTTATAAATCGGTTCGGAATAGAGGCGTTAAAAACAAACTCTCCCGCATCCCATACCGGGCCTCCATACTTTGCATTGATTTCTTCGAGTTGTTCTTTATTTACAAACTTATAGAGGAAAGGTTCTTCCGCGCCCATAAAAAAGCAATTGATTATGGCAAATACATCTCCGTTATAGTTAAATCCCATTGAGGTAATTCTCATTTTACTGTCAGTTATTCTGCGAAAAGATTCGCCGTAGTTCTCACTCAGGAATATGCCATCATTTGCTGAGTAATACATTATGCGTTCATCAAACGGACTAATAAATAATTTCCCGTCGCCTTTAAGGGCAGTTTTTAAAGATTTTAAGCTTCTTCCCCACTTAATTTCAGCACTCTCACCTGTGCCTTCCTTAATGATAAAAATCTTCTTTGCCTCATCAATAAAGAGAGGAATGCCCGAAGTTTTAACCTCCTCGTAGCTTATCTTTGGTGGATAGTTAAACATTTCAGGCACATTAACTGTTTCTTTCCTTCCACATCCCGAAAGAAGTAAAAGAGTTGTAACTAAAATAATGGCAAATCTTTTCATAATCTCATCCTTCTTGCATAAAATTTATGGCATAAAACCCTTTAATTTATAAAATTCAATTGTTTTGTCCGTTATGATAACTGCGGTACCGAGAGTAGGCCCAATTGTGTTTACCGCTACATAATTTTGATGATTGAAAGCCTTTGTTTTACAATCTTTTAGGTTAAAGCCATTGATTGCTCCGGAAGGCACATAGACATCATCACCTTCGTATTTTATATCAAACTTTGCATTCTTTTGAGACTTTAGATAATACATTGATGTAGATACAACGTATCCTTCTCTATCAAGAGTGAGATAGTCATAAACGCCTGCAAGCAAATCCCCATAAAAAATTCCACCACCTCTATTTTCACCCACGGTAAACTCTCCAATAGGATACACATTTTCAACACCTTTTGCATTCAGCATGACAATGCCCCTTTCGTCGGTTTTTGCATTGTAAGCACCAATGGGGTGTTTTCTTATGGGATTTCCGTTTGCATCCACGATGAGAAGCTTTATTGTGTTATCTACACCTGCCTTAATTGCCACTGCATCGCTCATACGCGGCTCATACTGTGTTCCAAACAAATCGGAAACAGTTCTTGTCGGCGGAAGCGGTATTGCTTTATAGAGAACATCAAAACCGTCAAACTCTTTTTTATTTTCATCAAGCATTTTATACCGGCCTATCTCGTCAAAAAGCACTTCCTTTGAGAAGCTTCTCCAGCTATCTTTGTATAGCTTTGTATCAACCTTTACACATTTGCCGGAAGAATATTGAATATAGAACTCTTTATGTGTAGTTACACCTGAAACGACAAATTTATCATTCACAAAAACACCGGAGTATGCAATTGCAGCAGGAGAGCAACAGACATCAATGATTGGTTTGCCATCAAAAATAACGCTGTATGGAGAAGGATGAATGAGTGCCACTCTAAAATCTCTTATGGCAACAGTTTCATTTGTTTTTTTATAAAATGTCCGTAAATTCAAAAACATATCGCCTTTTACATTCACTGAATATTCTTCGTTAGCTCCAAGACCAACAAGATTTATCCTGTGATTGCCTTTGCTCACTTCTGTAAGCGTAACGGGTAAAGTTTTGCTTGTAAATTTACCATCAAGGTAAACGGTGTAACCAATATTGTAATATGAATCGATTCCTTCAATGCTTATGTTAAAAGGGCCATTTCCATTTGACGTTACGGCAATAGTTGTGGTATACGTATTAAACAAAATTGATTCGGTATCCTTATCAATATTTATCTCTTTGTTTAAAGTTGCAAATTGTGCCTTAAAACTAAATTTATGCTTCCCATAAGTTATGCTGCAAGTGAGTGGGAGAGTACCAACTTCGCTGCCATCAATAAATACCCTTACAACTTCATTTGGGTTATCCGACATTACGTCAATTTTTACTTCTTTGCTGCTGTTGGTACATCCGTATAGAGGGATGAGGGAAAGAATAACAAATAAAATTATGAGTTTTTTCATTTTTGGCCACCTCCTGCTGAGGGTGCAACATACACAATGGTTTTGTCAATATGATATTCAATTGCAGTGCCTAAAATTCCCAGAGAGGGTGTATCAATTGAAGCAAGTACAGATTCTACATTTACATATTTAACGCCATTTTTCTCCCTTACAATTGCAGGATATGCAGTTCCGTTCCCAAACATTATATAAGTATCACTTATTGTAAGATCGCTTGAATTGATTGAAGGAAGTGAAAGGACATCTAAAAACTCTTTTGCATCAATAAAAAGCTTCCCGTTATTCTTATCCATAAAACCGTCTTTAAGCTCTTTCATATCTGAATCGTAAACAAAACGCCCCGTCTTATCAAATATAAATTTCTTGTATTGAACGCATTTTACATCACCATATATA
>QMOQ01000034.1 GCA_003650285.1 Caldisericota bacterium
CCTGCCATTTGTGTAAATGTCGCAACGCAGGAATCGGAGTTAGTGACGAGCTTGGTTATTGTTTGCGCGACATCTTTATTCATTACGCCGTACCCTAATCTCCATCCGGTCATTGCATATGTTTTTGAAAAACCGTCCAGTATGATTGTCCTTTCTTTCATTCCGGGTATAGATGCAATGCTGTAAAATGCTCCGTCATAGATAATTCTTGAGTATATTTCATCGGAAAGAATCATAATATCATTTTCTATTGCAATGTCCGCTATAAATTGAAGGTCGTCCGGTGAAAGAATTCCTCCCGTTGGATTGCCCGGGGAGTTAACAACAATGAGACGTGTTTTGGGAGTGACGAGATTTTTAAATTGCTCTTTATCAAAAGCAAAATCATTTTCTTCCAGAAGTGCCATTGGGACAGGAGTAGCTCCTGTTATTTTTATTGCCGATTCATAGATCGGGTATCCCGGGTTTGGGTAGATTGCTTCGTCTCCCGGATTAAGCAGCGCAAGTGCTGTAAGGAAAATGATGTCTTTTCCTCCTGGAGTTATTACCACTTCATCGGGGGATACAGGAATGTTTCTGGTAGATGATATGTGTTCTGCTACTGCTTCTCTCAATTCAAGTATGCCTTGTGAGGGGGAATAATGCGTGAAGTTCTCCTGAATTGCTTTAATTCCTGCCTGTTTTATGTTTTCCGGTGTGTTAAAATCAGGCTCTCCAATTTCAAGGTGGACGATGCTTTTCCCTTGTCTTTCTAATGCCTTTGCTTTTACAAGCACCTCAAAAGCTGTTTCTGTGCCGGCCCGTTGTGCCAATTGTGATATTTTCATAATACCTCCTTGTATGTATTTTATTTGCCACATTGTAATAACCGATTTTGCTGTTTTGTCAAGTAGCTTTCTTTTTTCCTGCTCTTGGCTCAAGGAATGGGAGCTCTATAATTTTTGCTTCTGCTCTTTTCCCCCTTATAATAATATCTACTTTACTGCCTTTTTCTGCGAAAGGTAAATCTATGTATGCCATCGCATGAATTTTTTTTAAGTATGGGCAGTAATTTCCGGAAGTGACATACCCTATTTTTTTGCCGTCCTTTTGAACTTCCATGCTGTGTCTGGGGATTCCTCCGCTTGCAATGTAGAGGCCCGTGAGTTTCCGGCTGATACCCTGTTCTTTTATTTTTGTTAGAGCTTCTTTTCCTATATAGTCGTTCTTTTTGAACTTTACAGCAAATCCCTGTCCTGCTTCAAATGGGTTGGTTGTTTTGTCTATATCATTTCCGTACAACCAGTATGCTACTTCAAAGCGCAGTGTATCTCGAGCTCCAAGCCCTGCCGGTAGTATGTGAAACTTTTTTCCTTTCTTAATAATTTCATTCCAGAGATACACAATATCGTTTTTATTGCTGTAAACTTCAAATCCGTCTTCTCCGGTGTATCCTGTGCGTGAGATGAGCACCCTTTTCCCGAAAAGTTCTCCGTACATTGATTTAAAATACCCCAGTTCAGTTAACGGCATTTCTCCTTTTAAAAAAGGAGTCAGCAATTCTTCTGCTTTTGGTCCCTGCACTGCCACTTCTCCGTATTCAAAACTTTTTCCAAGGATGTCAACATCAAAACCTTTTTTGTTTTGCAGTACCCAATCAAGGTCTTTTTCGTAATTGCTGGCATTGACGACGAGGAGGACAAAATCATCACTAATTTTATAGACAAACAGGTCATCTATTTCTCCTCCGTTCGGATAGCACATTGGTGTGTATTTTACTCTGCCGTTCTGCATTTTTTCTACAGAATTTGTTACAAGATAGCTTGTATAGTGTAGTGCATCTTTTCCGCGAATTTCAATCTCTCCCATATGGGATACGTCAAATATTCCAACGTTTTCTCTCACGTTGATATGCTCTTCTGTAATGCTTGTGTACTGAACAGGCATATCCCATCCGCCGAATGGTACTAACTTGCCGCCTAATTTTTTGTGTTCTTCATGTAACGGAGTTTTTTTAAGTTCGTCCACTGCTGCCTCCTTATTTTAATATCTCGCCATTTGAAATGACTGTTTCAACATAATTTTCCCCGATTCTGTATGGCATCTCCTCAATTTTTTTTACGGACAAAATATTGATATTTGCCCTTTTCCCCACTTCAAGGCTCCCTACTTCATTATCCATATCTATTGCTTTTGCCGCGTTAAGAGTAGCGGCGTATAGGGTTTCTTCTATTGTCATTTTCAGTTTTGCAACTGCAAAGGATATAACCAGTGGCATTGAGGTGCACATAGATGTTCCCGGGTTGTAATCCGTGCCTATTGCTACGGTGAGCCCCATATCTATCATTTTTCTTGCATCTGCATAGTCATTACTTCCTAAGGAGAATGTCGTAATAGGTAAAAGTACGGCAATAACACCTGCTTCTTGCATTTTTTCCAGGCCTTTGTCGCTTGCGTGTACAAGGTGGTCTGCTGATATTGCCTGGGCGGCTGCTGCCACTTCTGCGCCTCCGGCATCGCTCATTTCGTCCGCGTGGATTTTTGGGATAAGGTTATTTCTTGACCCTGCTTTTAAAATGCGTTTTGCTTGATTTCTTGTGAACGCTCCCTTTTCGCAGTACACGTCGTTAAAATCTGCAAGTCCATTTTTTGCAATGATCGGGATAATGTCATTTATCACAAGATCTACATATTTTTCATCTCGCATATGATATTCAGGAGGGATAATATGTGCGGCAAGTACAGTAGATTTTATGTTGATATATGTATATTCTTTGAGGTATTTTGCGACCTTTAGGATTTTAATTTCTTCTTCTAAATTTAATCCATACCCGCTTTTTATTTCTACAGTCGTTATTCCCCAGTTAACGAGCTCGGAAAGATGCGCTTTTGAAGTTTCAAGTAGTTTTTTAAAGACAGCTTTTCTTGTCCATCTTACCGTTGATATGATACCTGTATTTTCTTCTTTCAGAATGTGAGGATTTGGTATCCCTTGTTGTCTCATAAGAAATTCTCTTTCTCTTGTTCCTTCAAATACAAGATGCGTGTGAGGATCCACAAAACCAGGCATTACAACTTTTCTTTCTGCATCTATCTGTTTTGTATCTTTGCCTATTTTTATGGATTTTAATATTTCGCTCTCATACCCTACTGCAGCAATTTTCCCATTCTTTATTGCTATTGCACCATCTTTTATTATGCCAAGGTTTTTTTCTAAGCCAGATTCTTCATTTGATAAGTCCGGGGACATCGTAACGAGATTCCCTGCATTAAGTATTATTAAATCGGGAATAATAAGTTGTTCCATTAGCTTTCCTCCTATTCATATATCTTTGATTCTAAAATTTGTTGTTCGGTGAGTTTTGGCAGTTGCAGATAGAATGCAAGGCTTTTTAATGCTGCGTTCATAGGCATAAGGCCGATTAACTCGCTTTCCAGTACGTTTACGCCATATCTTTTTGCTTCCATCTTTACTATTTCAAATACGCGGTACAGGGGGGCTTTTTTATAATTCAGTATATTTATCGAAACTTGTACGCATTCTTTGTCTTTTAATTTCATTCCTCTTGCCTGTATGTAGTGGAGGCCACCGGAACTGTCGCGTATAGAGCGTGCAATTTTGTTTGCTATATTTATGTTTGTTGTCCCAAGGTTTATATTATATGCGATAAGAAATTCTCTTGCGCCAATGGCTGTGACACCCGCTGATGGGTGTACAACTGGTTTTCCAAAATCAGGTAGCCAGTCCGGGTCTTTTATTTTTTCAAAAAATCCTTCGAATTCTCCTTTTCTTATATTTGGCAGCTTTTTCCTTTCTGGCTTTGTTGCAGAGTCTGCATATAGATATACTGGCACGTTTAACTCTTTCGCTATTTTCTTGCCAGTGTTTTTACTCAGCTCTATGCAGTCATCTATTGTGACATTTTTAACTGGTATAAATGGTATGACATCTACTGCCCCCATTCGCGGGTGAGTGCCTTGATGGTTTTTTAAATCTATTAGTCTCACCGCATCTTTTGCTACTTGTATCACTCCTTTTTCTACGCTTTGTTTGTTACCGACAAATGTGATTACCGAGCGGTTATGGTCAGGGTCTGATGAATAATCTAGAATTTTTACTCCTGTTTTTTTGAGATTTTCGATAATTTCTTCTACAATTTCTCTTCTTTTTCCTTCACTTATGTTTGGTACGCATTCAATAATTTCATCCATTTCTCACCCCACATTTGTAATAATTATTGTAATACATTCTATCATTTTAGCTTTCATTTGTCAATATTTATGAGAGAAAAGATTGTATTAAAGCGGGTATAATTTACTTTTTTGCTTAATTGTGGTTTTTTCACAAAAATCTCCTACTTATAATTTTATTTCAGCAAAAACCCCTAAGAAGGCCTTATAAATACTGCTGTTTGCAAGAAATCTTTTATTTATTATACTATTAACAAAGCGGAGGTGATTCACTAAGGTGAATGTAAACGACGCGGCAAAGTTTGTAGAAGCGCTTCTTAATAAAGAAAAGTTAAGCTACAGAATAGTAAAAAATAAGAAATTTGTTTTTTTTAATAATCTCGACATTGGATACTGTAGCGTCATTGCAGTGAAGCAAAATAAAGTTAGCATCATTGTCCAGCTGAAAAGCAAAGATGAAATACGCTCTATGAATGTCCTATGTAATAGCTTGAAAAAACGTTTCACATTATTGCGATGTACCGCGGTCAAAAAAGGCAATACTGTTTTATTCCGTCTGCAACTTCCCATGGATAAAATTACCGATTTTGAGACAATTCTTGTTGCGGTAAATTCTGAATTTCAGCAGGAATTATCTATGTTTGTTTTAGACGATACTCGCAAAAACCCGGATCTGTTTTTTACTGAGCAGTATAATATATGGCAATCTATTCCATCAGTAGAGCAGAGCAGTATACTAGAAGAAATAATGGTTATCAAGGAACGCTATTTTGGAACGACTAAAACAAAACAGGGCATTGTAAATAAGCTTTACAAAGTTAAGAAAATGCTGTCAGCAAAATACAAAGAAAAAGGCGAAGAAGAATTGGACGATATGTTTTTAAAAGAACAGTCTTTCAGTTCTTTTTGTGAATTTTATTTGCTGGATTTTGCTGCTATGTTTAGAGCAATTGAACTTGGCCTTATAAAGTTTAAGGTAAGTGACTTTTTTAAAAATTATGAAATAAGGAGGCCGGGATGAAAATAGCATTTATTGGAGCAGGAACAATGGCTTCCTCTATGATAAAATGTATCATCGAGAAAGGAGTTTATGAAAAAGAAGACATCGTTGGCAGCAGTCCGCGTCTTGCAAGAGCGAGGGAGTTGAGCAAACAATTTGGCATTAAGATGATGCAGAATAATGCAGAAGCAGCATCATTTGGCGATATTGTGGTGCTATCCGTTAAACCACAGATTTTTTCAACTGTTGCAAAAGAGCTAAAAGAGGTGTTGCAAGACCACCAGATTGTATTATCCATAATGGCAGGTATTCCAATAGAGGTCATTCAAAGAGAGCTTACGCACAAAAAGGCAGTGCGCGTAATGCCCAATACTCCTGTTCAAGTCGGACAAGGAATGAGTGTATGGACTGCGACAGAAGAAGTAAGCGAAGAAGAGAGAATTTATGTGAGAGAAATTTTTTCTTCAATGGGGAAAGAACTCTTTGTTGGCAATGAAGACTATGTTGATATGGCTACAGCTTTGAATGGTACTGGTCCTGCATTTGTGTTTTTGTTTCTTGAAGCAATGATAAGTGCAGGCGTTCATCTTGGATTCTCCCGAAGAGTGTCCAAAGAACTCGTTTATCAAACTGTACTTGGTTCCATACTTTTTGCTATGAATTCTGACAAGCATACAGCAGAGCTGCGTGATATGGTAACTTCCCCGGGAGGTACTACGACAGAAGCATTGTATGAATTAGAGAAAGGAACCTTTAGAACTGTCCTTGAAAAAGCAGTGTATGCTGCTTATAAGCGGACGAAATATTTAGGCGAATTAAGTAAAGAGAAAAAAGAAGGGGGGCGATAATAAACATGGTGAAGAAAGAATATGAAGTAAAGCTTACTGCATCAAAAAAAATGCTCGAAAAGATTGAACAGATTCCGGGATTTTTTAATTGGAGCATTAAGGAAGGAAAGAAAAAGTATCTTGTCAGCCACTATTTCGATACTGAGAAATTTGACCTTCTTTATAGCAATATGGCATATAGAACAAGGGAAGAGGATGGCAAAAATATCGCAACGCTTAAGGGAAATGGTATTCTTAAAAATGGAATATTCATAAGGGATGAGCTTGAAAAAATACTATGCAATAGAGAAGATGTGACAAAATCTGATTTTTTGAATAAACATTTTCCACAAATCCTGGAAATTACCAAAGAAACTCCTTTGGAAGAAGTGTTGATTGTAGATAACGAAAGACATATATTGTATCTTGAGAATAATGGTTCTCTGATTGAGGCTTCCCTGGATTTTCTGCACTTTGTGCTGGGCAAAAGGAAGGTTGCTTACAATGAGATTGAACTGGAACTTAAAAATGGATGTGAAGAAGATCTTTTAGAATGTGCTTCTTTCTTGAAGCTCAATTTTCACCTATTCTCAGCAGGTGCATCCAAATATGAAATGGGGTTAAGGAGTTTTAATCTTATTCCATTGTTATAATTTGTCTTAAATATTTAAGGCGGGGCAGAGCCCCGCCTTTTTTAATTGTCTTTCCGCTGTCATTGCATTTTCTTTGTTATTGTTCATGCGGTGCCAGGCACCGCATGAACAGATAAAGTTTTTCACCACCTGCGGCAATCCCAGTTTTTATTTTACCATGCGACTGCCACGCTCCCAATAGTCAACTTGGCATGCATTACGGCAAGTAAAGGAGCGCCAGCGACTGACGCGGCAATCTCTCTTTTGATTCTTCCGGAATCTCTCTTTTGACTTTATCTTTGTCATTCCAGGCTTTCCCTTGACACTGCGGGTCTTTGCGAGCCCTCTTTTAGAGGGCGCGGCAATCCCAGCCCTAACAATAGAACATTGTTTTAGAAAAATAATAAACAATAAAAGGAATATTACTATGGGATTACTTCGTCATTATATTCCTCGTAATGACAGAAAAAAATATTACTACGAGATTGCCATATCTCCAAAACCAGCAGACTCGCGATGACAAAGAGAGGGGGGAGACCCCCTCTCTTTGTATTTTAATGTAAATTTGATTTTTTATCTTTTATCTATTATTATCTAAACAATGAATGCAATATCGTATACTATAGTTTTTCTTAACTATGCGGCATGGATGCTGCCGGTAAGTATTGTGGCAGTTTTTATGCTTAAGTATTCAGAAGAAAGCGGTCATACCGGAGGTCTGTTTTGGATTGTTTTGTCTTTTATTCTTATGGGCTTGTCTATAGGGGTGCGGGAATTTTTATTTTTATCCATTAGTTATCAACCTATAGCATTTTTTATTGGAAACACAGCGATTTTATTTCCTTGTTGGACTCTTTTGCGTGCTGTAGAACAAACAGAAAAGGAAACGCACCTACACATAAGAATGCCCCAAAGGGCACACCTGTACTCTGTTGTATTATTCATCGCGGCTCTCTATCCTGCATTAAAAGGTAAATATCTCAGCTCTTTAGAGCTTTTATTTTATGCATCTATGATATATGTTATATTTATTGCAATAGGCAAGATCTATACACTTGCTAAGGAACGACGGCCAAAAATGACAGTGCTTATACTGTTGTTTGCAGTTTCTATGTTTTTGTCTTTATTTATAAGAAGTTTCGGGTTAATACAGAGCAGCAATATGTACACTATTTATAGATTGATAAACTATTCAGGCAGAGTTGTTGTGCTTGTTTTGCTCTTTTTTGAATTCCGGCGCAAAGGATTCATTGAAGCAAAATTCAAAAAGGAAGCTGTTCTACATCCTGTCGAAGCGCGTTTTGCGAAAGGCACGATTAAAGCTTACATCATTGCTGCAATTATAGCCAGCATTTTAACATATTTTATGCTTTTTACGCTTAAATTCACCTTCGATGAATGTGTTAAAGAGGAATTTTCACATTTGTCTCAGAGCACTGCCATTGTAAATTTTACACTTAAGGATGAATTTGATGGAATACGGAATGATTTGATACTTCTTTCTAAAAACAAAGAAATTGCAGATTTTTCTCAAGATGCGGAAGCAGATATGGAAGAATTTTATAATACAAATAAAGAGCTTCTATTAGGTATATCGCGTATAGGGGAGAATGGGAAATTGGTTTTTGCATATCCGGATAAAAGTGAAATTGGAAAAGATATTTCAAATAAACCACACGTAAATATGACACTAACGACGCACGGAGAAGTGCTGTCGGATCCGATAAGAACTGTTGATGGTTCTGTAGGGATGGTTTTCCACGAACCTGTTTTTAAAGACGGGGAATTTGACGGCACCGTTTCAGCATTGA
>QMOQ01000035.1 GCA_003650285.1 Caldisericota bacterium
GAAGTAGAGAAATTGAAGAGCCAAGGTGCTGATATTATTATTGCTGTTACCCATATTGGTTTGGATGTGGATAAAGACATTGCATCAAAGGTTGACGGCATTGATGTAATTGTCGGTGGGCATTCGCATACGCTTACTGAAACCCCCGTTGTTGTTACAACCCCAGATGGTGGTGAGACAATAATTGTACAGGATGGTGCAAAAGCAGCTTATCTTGGAGAATTAAACCTTTATGTTGGCAGAAGAGGTATTGACCATTATAAATGGAATTTACACCTCTTGGATGAAAATGTTCCAACAGACCCATTTATGGAAAAAATGGTTGCTTACTTTATAAACCAAATGCCACCCCCAGAAAAAGTTGGGGAGTCACTCATTGATCTTGATGCAAGAAAAATAACAGTAAGGAAAAAAGAAGCTGAAATTGGAAATCTTTTTACAGATGCAATGTGTGAAGCAGTAGGCACTGAAATCGCAATAACTAACGGAGGAGGCATCAGAGGAGACAAGATTTATCCTAAGGGAGAGATTACAACAGCGACGGTTACAGAGATGCATCCATTTGGGAATTCTATTGTTGTTGTAAAGCTTACTGGAGAACAGCTTAAAGAGGTGCTTGAAAGAGGAGCAGCAGCTCTTAGTTCGGCAAATGACCCAAGGGATCCGGCAACAATAGGATCAGGCTCATTCTCACAAATAGCTGGTCTTAAAATAACAATAGACATAAGTAAAACACCTCAACAGTTGAGCAGTGACAATATGAGCATAGCTGTCCCCGGGGAAAGAGTCACCGAGGTACTTGTAGGCGGTGAACCGCTTGATATGGGCAAGATATATGAAGTCGCAGTGAATGACTTCACTGCAGGAGGAGGAGACGGGTACTTAACGTTAAAAGATCTGCCAGATGCTGATAAAGATTTTACATATGTATATCTGACAGACGCACTCAGTCGCTATATTGAGAATCATTCGCCGATCTCTCCGGAAATCGAAGGAAGGATTACTATTTTAGGAGAATAAGTATATAAGGTTTTGTATAAAAAGGCCTCCTGAGAAGGGAGGCCTTTTTGATTATAACCACTTAGAATTAAATTAAATTTTTTCTTTTAATTGATTTGCAAGGTGCACTGGGTTTAGTGTTTCGCCTGTCACACGCGTGAGAAGCTCGTTCCAGCGATATAGTGAGCCTGGTTTAAATATTTTTTCATCAAAGAATTCTCCCACGTTTTTGCTGAGAATATTTTCTGAAATGTTTTTTGTAATGTGGTGACGCATTTGCGAAGCCATCATTTCCCCCAACAGGTAATTATGGTAATAGACAGGTGCTATTCCAAAGTGTATTTTCGCTGACCAATCGGGGTATCCTTTTCTCTCATTTGGAATATTTAAATGCTGAAGCTCATTAACGGTATTGTACCAGAGCTCGTTCAGGTCTTTTCTGTCTGGATTTTGGTAAAGTTCTTTTTCAAAGAATACAAACGTCATAACCCATCGGGCTGTGATCATAAGCTGATTTCTCATTAAACGTTTCATTTTTTTTGATATTTCCTCGTATGTTTTATCATTTATTCCTGTAAGTTTCTGATACCATTGTCCGTTCCTTGCCATTCTACCAAAGAACATTGCAACAGCTTCTGTTGTAAAGATGTGAGCAGGGCCCCGCAGAGTAAAAGGCAATTCTCTGTTAATGTATTTGTCATAGATAGCGTGACCATATTCGTGGAGCATTGTTTCCTGTGAGCTTATATTTGGCCGTATGTTGGCTAATACCCTTACATCGCCTGCTTTGTCAACAGATAGTGTAAATGCATGTTGGTTCTTTCCTTTTCTTTCATAGAGATCCGAACGTTCAAGGATGTCTGTTATGTCAAGCCCCATGGAACTGTACGTGTTTTTAGTAAGCTCGACAAGATCTTTATCTTTTAACAAAGAATCGTAATCAAACTCATCAACTCCTGGTGCTTCCTGGAACCACAAATCGGAGTAGTGCCATGGCATAAGTTTTGGTTTTTCTGAACTGAGTTTCTTTGAAAGTGTTGTATCAATTTCATCTTTTATGTCTGCAAAAAGGGAATCTGTTTCCTCTTTAAACTTGTGGAACATATTATGAATTTCTTTTGTTGAGAGTTCTTGAAGGTCCATCATCATGTCGTAATAGTTCGAGAAGCCTAATAGTTTTGCATTTTCGTTCCGTAATTTGATAAGCTCTATGATGCGGGGGCCCATTTCTTTCCCAATCTCTTTTCCTGCTAACCATGCTTTTTTTCGTAATCCTATGTCTGTGCTGTTTTTGAGGATATTATCAATTTCATTGTTAGATACTTTTTTTCCATCAATTTTTGCGCGAAAGTTTGCAAAAAGCGATTCGATTTCAACCTCTTTTTTTACGGCTTCCTGGATTTTTTCTTCAGGTAATTGATTTGGAAGCATTGAGTCGTATAGAAGTTTTATTTCTCTTTTTTCTACTTCTGAAAGAGATTCATCGGATTTTGCTTTCTTTACAATTTCAAATCGGTTTTTATCGGAAAGATACATTCTCATTTCTATTTCTGCTTTTTCTACTTCTTTTCCGTATTCTTCTTTGCCTGTTGTTGCAAGGTTCCAGTATGCCATGGCTGTATGTTCCCACATTCTCTGGATATTGCTGTTTATTTCTTCAAGGAATGTTTTAATATTCATTTTATTCTCCTTTCTTTAAGTATGTTTTCATAGCCTATTCTATTTTTAAAAATTTTCAAGTCAAGTAAAAAATGCTATTTTTCTATTTCCCCTAATTTTTTGCTGCTTTTTAATTTGTGTTTCTTATCAGTGGTGTAAGAAAACTATTGATAAAAAAGCTGTTAACAGTAAAATGCATAGTGGAGGTGATAAATGGAAAATTTTATAGAAAAGAATAAAGATGATTTGATCAAAATTGTAAGAGAGATACTGAAAATTAGAAGTGTGGAGCAGAAGGCAGCAGAAAATGCTCCATTTGGCGAAGGTGTGAAAGCAGCGTTGCAGCTTGCTCTTGCAACTGGTGAGAAAATGGGATTTAAGGTAAAAAACCTGGATAATTACGCTGGTTATGTTGAGTATGGCGAAGGAAGAGAGTTAATAAGCGTTCTTGGACATCTTGATGTTGTTCCAGAAGGGAATGGATGGGAATATCATCCGCCGTATGGTGCAGAAATTTATGATGGCAAACTCTATGGGCGTGGCACAAGCGATGACAAGGGGCCTATAATGGCAGCTTTATTTGGCCTGTATGCAATAAAAGAAATGAGAATTCCCTTAAAAAAGAGGGTGAGAATTATTTTTGGTACCAATGAGGAATCAAACTGGAAAGGGATTAACTATTACAAGAGTATCGAGAAAGAGCCTCTTATTGGTTTTACTCCGGATGGCAATTTCCCGGTAATTAATCGTGAAAAAGGAATACTGAGGATTACCTTGGTAAAAAAATTTGCATCTGATAATGCGGATATCATTGTTAGGGGAGGAGAGCGGGCTAATATGGTTCCAGATTATGCAGAAGCAGTGTTGAATCAGAAAATGATAAAACAAATTCAAAACATCCCGGAAGGTATTTCCATTTCAGAAAACAAGATTATTGCAAGGGGGAGGTCTGCTCATGCAGCGAAACCCTGGCAGGGAGAAAATGCAGTAGCGATACTTTGTGAAACATTATCACAGGTAAGTATGAGTGAGGACGCAAAATCTATTATACAGTTTGTTTCTGATAAAATAGCAAGGACTTTTTACGGGGAAAAAATCGGAGTGGAGGAAGATGATAAACTTTCAGGTAAACTCACGCTGAACCTTGGCGTACTAAATATTGATAAAAAACACGGCGAAATGCTTATTGATATACGCTATCCCATTACTGGCAAACTGGAGGGAATCGTTGATAATATTAAAAGAGAAGCAGAAAAATATAGTATTTTGGTTGGGAAAATATTTAGTTTACCTCCTATTTTTGTTGACGAGAAAGAACCACTTGTGCAAAAATTAATTAGCACGTACGAAGAAGAGACAGGGGAAAAAGGGTGTGCAATGGCTATCGGTGGTGGGACTTATGCGAGGATAATGGAGAAAGGCGTTGCTTTTGGTCCTGTGTTTCCAGGAGTAAAACCAGTAGAGCATGAGGCAAATGAATATATAAGCATTGATAATCTTGTAAAGCTTGCCAAAATTTACGCAAAAGCGATACAGCGACTTGCAGAATAGCGTACAAATTTCTGATTCAGGTAATTTTTCGCTTCAGAAGACTTTGTTGTGTGGCCAGATCTTTAGAGTATTTGAAACGGAGAATGGGTTTATTGTTCCATTCAATCGGTCTCTTTTGAAACTTTTGCAGGAAAAAGATAAAATATATTGCACTGCATACGGGAAGCCTGTTTCTCAGGCGGAAATAAAAAAATTTTTAGGAATAAATGACAACATCGATGACATTAATGGAGAGCTTATAAGAAAAGAAGCAAAATTTTCGCAGATTATTCAATATGGAAAAGGGTTGAGAATTATGCGGCAGAATCCGTATGAAACAACGATTTCATTTCTCTTCTCCATATGGAACTCTATCCCTGTTATTAAGCGTAAGTTGAACCTTCTTTCTGAAATAGCTGGTGAAGGCATAAAAATAGATGGCACGATGTATTATTTTTTTCCTACGAGTGAAGCTTTAAAAAATTTAGATGCACAAAGTGTGAAAAAATTGCATCTTGGCTTTCGGGAAAAATGGTTTGTAGATTTCGTTCAAAATTACGATAAAACTTTTTTTGCTCATATCTTAAAGAAAAGTTTTGAGGAGAAAGGAAAAAAACTTCTTGGCATTAAAGGTGTTGGGGAAAAAGTGGCTCACTGTATTTTGCTTTTTTCTATGAACGAGCTTTCAGCATTTCCCGTAGACGTGTGGATTAAAAGGGGCATGTATGAATTATTTGGAGTGAAGGGAAGCAGTAAAAAGGTTACCGAAATAGGAAGAGGTATGTTTGGCAAATATGCAGGGTATGCTCAAGAATATTTATATTATTATTTACGTAATTATTTTAAGTAGTTGAAATTTGTTTATAAAGTGTTAAAATATATTTGGAACCCTGCGGAGTGCGTGTTAAACTTGGCGATTTAAGCCAACACTAAATGTAGGGAAGGGGATATGTACTGAAAGTTGAAACGCTCCGGTGTTTCCTGGAGGTACATCTGAAACTTCCACCTGTCCAGTGGACTTCGAAATCTGTTAAGCCACGGCTCTTGCGGGGTAAATTGATGGAGGTAAAAATGACATCGCTGGTTATAGCAGTATGGGGATTGCTAATAGTAACAACTATAGGCGTCGTAGTAATGTTGATTTTTATTTTTAAAATGAAAAAATCGACAGAAAAAATGTTGAATGAAACAGAAAATCTCATTAAGAGAGTTGAAGAACAGATAGATAGTTTGGGTAAGAATCTTAACGAAACTACCGAAAATACAAAAGATGCTACGTTTCATCTTAAAAATGTACTAAAAAATACGGAGAAAACAAGCGAATTTATAAAACTGGCAACGCCATTTGCAATTGTATTGTTTGCTATGCAAGGTTTTATAAAAAAAACTGATTCAAAGCAGAGCAGTATACTTGACAAAATGGTGAATATAGGAAAGTTCCTTGTTGCTGTGCAACAAGGATTTTTAGTAGCTAAAAAGATTTCATCTAACAAAAAAGGAGGTACTGTGAATTATGGAAGAAAACAGGACAAGTTCATTTCTTAGTGGATTGTTTTGGGGGGGGATAACCGGATTTATCCTTGGTGTTTTGTTTGCACCGCGAGCTGGAGTTGAAACCCGAGAATTGCTTAAAGAAAAAGGGCAAGAGTTTGAAATGAAAGTGAAAGAAGTGACTGATGAAGTAAAAGCGAAAGGGCGAGATATTCTAACAGGGAGCGGAGTGGAAATTCAGGAAGAAAGCGGAGAGAGTTAATTAAATTCTTCCACATTTTCGAATAAGAAATATACTGGGGAGTCGTCTAATGGCAGGACGGGGGATTCTGGATCCCTTAATGATGGTTCGAATCCATCCTTCCCAGCCAAGTGGCGTAATAGAACAGCGGTTAGTTCGGGGGGCTCTCAATCCCCAGACCAGGGTTCAACTCCCTGTTACGCTGCCATTTTTGTTTAAGGGAGAGTGCCTGGCTATTATTTTATGGGCCGAAAATACTGTTTTCTAACAAAAAGCACATAAATTAAAATGAAAGTAGGAATTATAGGATTACCAAGAACAGGTAAAACGACTCTTTTTAAAGCGCTAATAGGGAAAGAAGTCACTATATCCTTTGAAAACCCCAATATAGGAAGTGTAAAAGTCATTGACTATGAACTTAATAAACTTTCTTCTGTATTTTGCCCCAAGAAGACAACCCCGGCAGAGATTAATTTTGTAGATATTCCCGGAATACCTGTCGGCACTGAAAACAAAAAGAGGAGAACTGAAATATATACATCGATAAGAAAGGTTGATGCTCTTGTTGAAGTTGTTGATGGTTTTTCTGATTTGCGAGATACGGAGTCTTCCATAAAGGAGTTTGACGCAGACCTTATAATAATGGATCTTGACGTGGTTGAAAAGCGTTTAGAGCGCTTAAAAAAAGAGGAAAGAGATTCGGAAAAGGAAAGGGAAAAAGCAATTCTTGAGAAGTGTTTTAATATATTAAACAGTGAAAAACCTTTAAGAGATGCAGAGTTATTAGAAGAAGAAAAACATGTCGTAAAGTCATTTGAATTTTTTACACTGAAACCAATGCTTTATGTAATCAACATTTCTGATGATAAAATTGAGAAAAGAAATGAAATACGAGATTTTCTTGTTAAGAAGTTTCCCGGAGAGCATTTTATATTTATTGTAATGCCTGTTAAGCTCGAGCTTGAATTATCAGAGCTTTCTGAAGATGACAAAAAGGAATTTCTTTATTCATATGGGTTAGAAAAGCAAGCTTTGCCTGAATTTATTGATGCGGCGTATGCCCTGTTAAATTATGAAACGTTTTATACTGTCGGTGGAGATGAAGTAAAGGCCTGGACAATTACAAAAGGCACAAATGCAAGGAACGCGGCAGGAAAAGTACATTCTGACATTGAAAGAGGATTTATAGCAGCTGAAGTTATTTCATTTGAAAAATTTGAAAAGATTGAATTTTCGTTGAAAGAGGCCAGAGAAAAAGGCATCCTTAGAATTGAAGGAGAGCACTACATTGTGAAGAATAAAGAGATTGTGCATTTTAGATTTAACATCTGATGTGTGGCAGATTTTTATACTTTATACAATTATTTTGCTCAGCAGTGATATTTGAAAATATGAATTTTAAAATTTTTTTAAATTGTAATACAATTCATTTAATGAAAGAAAAAACTACGGTAGAGATATAACATGGAAAAGAGTGTTATTTTCCTTAAAACTTTTTATAAGTTAAAGAAGCACCTTTTTGAATGGTGGATGCGCATAGAAGTGGGGAAAAGAGCGCAAAAATCCATCGCAGCGCTAAAGATATTTTTCGAAGTGCATGGCCTTGCAATATTAATGGGTGTAACGTCTATTGCACTTATATCGCTCTTTATGCAAATTGATTATTTTACTTATGGAAGTTGGTTTTATAAAAGAATGAACACATTTGTTGGTGCTCTGTTCTATTTAACTGTTTTGGTTTTTTTTGTTATGCTCTTGCTTATTATTGTACAGATAGATAGAGAACGAGTATTGAGAATCGAAAAATTAGAGGAATTAAAACAAATGGATATAGTTACAAATATAATTCGGCAAATAGCAAAAAATCCATCTTTTAATGAAAAAATTAGGATTGTACTAAAAACTATAGAAAAGTATTTGGATATCAAAAAATCCATTATTTATATTGTTGAAAGTGACAAATTGGAACCAATTTATAAAAATAATATTTCAGAAAAAGAAGAGAAGGAAATCAAGGGCACTATTGCCAGCGGAGACAGCGTAAAATATAATATAAAACATTACAATCTACACGAGACAAATTATTACTATGCGGCACTAAAAATGAGGAATCCGTTTTCAAAATCACAGAAAAAATTCATACACCGCTGTGAAAGAAATTTATTAAAAACTCTGGAAAGCGACAAGCTTTTTAATGCAACGATTGAGGGAAGAAAAAAGAAAGAAGCGATAATTGAAAGGTACAAGCATTTTCACATTTTCACATCAGAGCTTCAAAATACCTGGACAATTGAAGAATTGTATTGGAAATTAGTCGGTGCGGTTCCTCGATATTTTCATGTGGAGACAGCATCGATTATTGATGTTTCCGGTCCTCGAAAGGAGTGGAGGTTTTTAGCGTTACATAACATACCCAACAGCGTTGCAAAGATGGTTGAAGAAAAAATAAAGAACCATGATTTTTCAGGTAATTTAACAGAGGTTAAAAATAGAAAA
>QMOQ01000036.1 GCA_003650285.1 Caldisericota bacterium
ATAGCCGTGCAGGGCGCGATGCCCAATAAAATTGTACCGGAAATATAACTTCGCCATAGCTCAACTTCCTGCCCTGTCTTAATTATTTCTGTTCCAGGCAATAATCCTTTAAATAAGAAACCCAAAAAGAATGAAGCAATTAAATACATTGTAAACGGCTTAATTGCCCAATTTATGAGTAATGTTAAAGCTACAGGCTTGGGAGTTTTTGCAGCTTTTACCACCTCTTTGAAATCTATTTTTACCATAATTGGATACATCATAAAAAAGAGGCAGACAGCGATGGGTATTGAAACATTGTATATTGAAAAAGAATCCAGTTTAATTGCAACTTCAGGAGTTACTTTTCCCAGCAAGATACCTATGCCAATACATGCCAAAACCCAAAGTGTTAGGTACTTTTCAAAGACTGACAATTTTCTTGTTGTTTTCATTTGCTGCATCCTCCGTTAGCGTAGAGCTTTATTAACCCAAATTAAAATTGAGTTATTCATTTCACAAATGATTATATAAACTATGTAAAAGGTGTCAACATTATGGATGAGTTGCTTACTCTTTTTAATCAAGTATTACTATTTTTAATTTTTTTGAATGCACTTTTAAAGAGTATGTGTTGAGCTTTCATTTGCAAACTGATATATAAAAAGCATTGCAGATGCAAGTGGTGCCGAAGGAGGGAGTTGAACCCTCACGGGGCTCTGAACCCCTGCGGATTTTGAGTCCGCCGCGTCTGCCAATTCCGCCACTTCGGCTTTCCGATTCATTATAAATAATAATAGCAGTAGGTCAAGTTTGTAACGGTTAACTGCGATGAAAATATTTTTTTACATATTTTTCATATGCAATAGGCCATTCTCTTTTTAACGATTTTATACCGAATATCTCGAGCATTACCATAAAAACAGTTGTGGCAATGACAAAATTTGTGTTCTTAGTGATAAACCATAAGAAAACAGGAAAAAGGGGAAATATTGCAGCGAGACTCACAACCTGTGAGTGCGTAATAAGGAGTACAATTATCCAGGGTATTGCAAGGTATATAAGGATTAGTATGGTTTTTGAGTGTATTGCAATCTGCATAATGAATAGGAAGTCACCTAATGTGATTGCAGCACCTTTGCCACCTTTGAATTTGAGAAATGGCGAGAATACATGGCCGAATACAGCAACGAGGCCAAAATACGTGAGCAGTGCCGGAGAGAAATGGTATAATCTGTAGATAAAATAAAGCGCAAAGTATCCTTTTACCATATCTCCCAGTAGTGCTACTATTCCTGCCCGCCAGCTGACCAGATGAAATATATTCCCTGCACCGGGATTTTTGCTTCCGTGTTTTCTAATATCTATATGCTTCGTAGCTTTTCCTACGATGTATGACCAGGGGATTGCTCCCATTAAAAATGCTATTAAAATAGAAATTATATATTTCATACTTTTATTATATATTAGTTATCGAGCTATGCAAGTTTTGTTATGTGTTTTTAGCGAGATATTCTATACTATAATAAATGGACGAAGAAGAAATTATAGAGCGATTAAAAAAGAACGATGTTTATGCGCAGGAATATGTTATAAGAGAATATAAAAATTTTCTTTTTAATTCTGTATTTCATGTTGCGCAAAGATCTGAAGTTGCCCAGGATGTGGTGGAAGATACGTTTATCAAATGTTTTAAGAAGATAAACCAGTTTGATGGCAGGTCATCTCTTTCTACGTGGCTTTACCGCATTGGGATGAACACGCTCAAAAATATGCTTGAAAGCGAAGGAGCACGGAACAGGCTGAGGGATAGGTTAAAATGGAAAAAAACTGTAAATTATTCTGAGGAACAATTCAAAGAAAATGATAAAAAAAAGAAGATTATCTGGGAGGGAATGAAGCACATTACTGCAATTGAGAGGGAAGCTGTTACACTTGTGGATATTCAGGGGCTTAATTATGAAGAAGCAAGCGAACTTTTAGCAGTTTCAGTGGGGACTGTTAAATCTCGCTTATTCAGGGCAAGGGAGCATTTAAGAAAAGAAATTTTAAAACGGAACTTTTTTGAGAGGGAGCTGTCTAAAGAGTGATGAAAGAAAAAATTTCGAAATACATTAATGGAGAAGGAAACAAAGAAGAGATAAAAAAGCTTCTTAAAAAAGATAAAGAAGCGCGAGAGTACTATGAACAGCTTATCGAGATGAAAGCCGTACTTTCCGACATGAAGGTAAACGCTTCAGAAGGCACTGAGGAAAATGTTCTCAAAAAAATACACAAAAAACGCTTCCATGTTCCCTACCGGGCAATTTCTTTTGCTGCAATACTTCTTGTTTTGTTTCTGTTTTTGAAAGTTCCAGGCTTAAAGTATGATTATCAGCTTGAATCTCCAGAAACAGATAACAATGTGCGGACAACAACACCTATAGAGGGCGAACTTCCTTATGAATCTGCACCGGAGAAAGGATTTTCAGGGGAATCTATTTTGTCTTATCCCGGATTTGAGATAACGGTGGAAGAAAACAAAGAAGCAGATGTAATTGCGCTTTTGGTGCAGTATGGCAAACTGGAAGACGGCGGCGAGAATATCTTTACTTACACACTGAACAGCGAAACATTGCCTGTTGTTCTGGAAAAATTGGAGAAATCGTACAAAATAAGTAATATAAACATGCCAGAAGAGGACGGGACAATTACACTTACTATAAAAATAATATCTCCATAGTATTGTAATTGAAATTTGCCTTATCTCTATTATTTATTTGCGAGTTAATGTCAGCATTGCTCTCGTCTTGCTCAATATTTTAACTCTATTTTTCTGGCGTTTTGTAAGTGCCCAAAATTGATAAATGCTAAAATTTTAGTATACTTTTCACATGAAAAATATTTGTGATAAAAAATTATACGTTATAACTTCTGCAAAAGATTTTAAGAAAAGGAGCTCGCTAATTTTATTTTGAGCGAGGCGATAAGAAAATTGATGGATATATTGGAAAGAATAACAATTTATTGAAAAATGATTACTATAGGCATTGATACAGGCGGTACGTTTACAGATTTTATATATGTCGATGAAAATGGAAGTATAGGAACATACAAAGTACTTTCTACTCCCGGGAATCCTGCCGAGGCAGTGATTAACGGAATCCAGAAGATTGCTTGCAACAGGCAAAAATTTATTGTTCATGGCTCGACTGTAGCAACAAATGCAATTCTTGAGAGAAAGGGAGTAAAGTGCGCTTTAATAACAAATAAGGGATTTGAAGATGTTATTGCAATAGGAAGACAGACCAGAGAAAAACTTTATGATTTATCCTATGAAAAACAAGATTTCTTTTTGTCTGAGTCTTTGAGATTCGGCATAAAGGGAAGAGTAAACTTTGCCGGGGAAATTTTAGAAGATATAGACGAGGAAGAGATAAAGAGAGTCATTAAGAAGATCCAGGAAGCCCATGTTGAATCAGTTGCTGTTTCTTTGCTTTTTTCTTTTGCAAACCCAACCCATGAACAGATTATCGGGAAGATGCTAAATGAATTTGGCATTAATTATTCCCTATCTCACAAAATACTACCCGAGTTTAGAGAATTTGAAAGAACTTCTACAACTGTTTTAAATGCCTATGTGTCCCCCATTATGAAGAAGTATATTTCTGAACTTAGAAGCAAACTATTCCTTAATGACAGTTTACGAGTTATGCAGTCGAATGGAGGCTCAATTTCTGTAGAGGTTGCAATGAACGAATCTGTCAGGACGATACTTTCTGGTCCTGCGGGCGGTGTGGTTGGCGCATTTGAAATAGGCAAGGTAGCAGGTTTTGATAAGCTTATTACATTTGATATGGGCGGTACGTCAACGGATGTTTCACTGATCAATGGTAAATTACCTATCACTACTGAGTCTAAAATTGCTGGTTTTCCTGTGAGGGTATCTATGGTTGATTTACATACCGTTGGTGCAGGTGGAGGATCAATTGCATATATTGATGAGGGCGGTAGTTTAAGGGTTGGACCTAATTCGGCGGGAGCAGATCCTGGTCCAATATGTTATGGAAAAGGTAAGAGGATTACTGTAACGGATGCAAATCTTTATCTTGGTAGATTACTTCCTGATAGATTTCTGGGTGGCAGTATGAAACTTGCAAGCGAAAGGTTGGAACCTTACTTTAAAAATTTTGCACATAAATTGTCTATGAACCCGGTTTCTCTTTCGGAAGGAATTTTAGATGTTGCAAATGCCACAATGGAAAGAGCCATAAGAGTAATTTCTGTTGAGAGGGGATTTGATGTAAGGGATTTCACTCTTTTTTCATTTGGTGGTGCAGGAGCCATGCATGCCTTATTTTTAGCCAAAAGTTTAAATATTCCAAGAGTAATGATTCCAGTAAATCCTGGGCTTTTAAGCGCGGTTGGAATGCTTCTTGCAGATATAATTAAAGATTATTCTCTTACGGTTATGCTAAGAAGCGGAAAAACAAATTTTGAAACATTACAAAATCTGTTTAAACCACTTATAGAAAAAGGACGGAAAGATTTAAGGGAAGAAGGCGTAGGAGAAAAAGATATGATATTTAAATATTACCTTGATATGAGATATAGGGGACAGTCGCATGAAATAACAGTACTGTTTAGTGATAATTACATTGAAGAATTTCATTATGCCCATAAAAAACATTTTGGTTATAGTAACCAGGATAAAGAAACCGAAGTTGTTAATATACGCTTGCGGGTCCATGGGTTACTTAAAAAACCTCAACTTAAAAAATTCAGTAAAAAGACGACAAGTTCCGGTAAATACGCCCGTGTATCGGATACTCAAGCAATTTTTAATTCTCGCAAGCTCAAGACAACTGTTTATGATAGAAACCTTTTGCATCCGGGTAATGTTATAGATGGTCCTGCAATAATAACGGAGTATTCCTCTACTGTTATTTTACCTCCCTTTACTAGGCTTGAAGTGGATAATTACCTGAATCTCATAGTTGAAATAGGAGATTAGATATGGGTTATAATCCTGTGCTTCTTGAGATTTTTAAAAATAAATTTTCTTCTGTTGCAGAAGAAATGGGAATGGTTTTGAATAGAACAGCCTTTTCTGTCAATATAAAAGAACGTAGAGATTATTCCTGCGCTATTTTTGCTAAAAATAGCGATATGATAGCACAAGCTGCTCATATTCCGGTGCATCTTGGCTCAATGCCTCTCTCAGTCAGAGCTGCCGTAAACAGCATAGAGATGGAGGAGGGCGATATGGTAATGTTGAATGATCCGTTCTGTGGCGGCACTCATTTGCCAGATATTACACTTGTTGCTCCTTTTTACTTCAATTCTGATAAACCTTTTCTATATGTGGCAAATAGAGCTCATCATTCTGATGTGGGAGGCATGAGTCCTGCTTCGATGCCGCTGTCTACGTCTATATTTCAAGAGGGAATAATTGTACCACCAATAAAATTGGTTGAAAAAGGGAAAATTGATAGGAAAATTTTGTCTTTTTTTCTGAGCAATGTGAGGACACCAATCGAACGAGAAGGTGATTTTACAGCACAAATTATGGCAAACATAACGGGGCTAAAACGGTTGAAGGAGATTTTTGAAAAATACGGTGAGGATAAAGTATTATTATATTCAGACGAGATCATCAAATACACAGGCAGAATTACAAGGAAAACTATACAATCAATACCTGATGGTATTTATGAGTTTACAGATTATATGGATGATGATGGTATAAGTGATAAGCCAGTTAAATTGAATGTGGAGATTAAAATTAAAGACAGTAGAATGATAATAGATTTCTCAGAAAGTGATACACAGGTTGAGGGGAGCGTAAATGCAGTTCGTGCAATTACTCTTTCTGCTTGTTTATATGTACTTCGATGTCTTATGCCAGAAGGTACTCCAACAAATGCGGGCATATTAAAGAATATAAAGGTAGTAACTAAGAGAGGCACAATTGTGGATGCAGAGTTTCCAGCAGCTGTTGCAGGAGGCAATGTTGAAACAAGTCAGCGGATTGTCGATGTTTTACTTGGTGCGTTTTCGAAAGCTTTGCCAGAAAAGATTCCTGCTGCTAGCCAGGGTACTATGAATAATATTACCATTGGTGGCGTTGATAAGAAAAGCGGAGCAAGTTTTGCTTATTATGAAACTATAGGAGGTGGTATGGGGGCTAGTGCACAAAATGATGGTGCGGATGCCGTTCATTCCCATATGACAAATACATTAAATACACCTGTTGAGGCCTTAGAGTATTCGTACCCGTTTTTTGTTACTGAGTACTCAATTAGAGCTAATAGTGGTGGTAAGGGCAAATTTTCTGGTGGCAAGGGAATGGTGAGAGAGATAAAGGTTTTATGTGATGTGAATGTAACAGTTTTGAGTGAAAGGAGAAAATTTTCTCCTTATGGATTATTTGGAGGGGATAAAGGGTGCAGCGGTAAAAATGTTGTTATAAGAAAGAACGGAAAAATTGAAGAAAAAAGAGGAAAATTTAGCTGTAACCTTAAATCAGGAGATACTTTGAGAATCGAAACTCCTGGTGGTGGTGGCTATGGAGAATAAATATCGATAATTCACTATTTTCAAAATGTAATACGGTGGGTAACTAGCAGCTTTAACACTAAAATTGCTGTGCTATTACCAAACTTGATTTATTTCGTTCACTCGGTACAATAGTTAGATATGAGAAAAATATTCGGAACTGATGGAGTACGTGGCATTGCAAATAAAGAATTAACAGCAGAATTGGCACTTAACATTGGAAGGGCAGCGGGTTTTATCTTCAAAAACGGTGCGTCTTTTCTTGTTGGCGAAGATACGCGCATTTCTTCTCCGATGCTGAGAAATGCAGTTTCTGCAGGTATCGCAAGTGTAGGGGTAGATGTGGTCCAGGGAGGGATTATGCCAACTCCTGCAATATCTTTGCTCACTCATTTGATGCACTTTTCTTCTGGTGTTGTAGTTTCTGCGTCGCATAATCCGGTGGAGTACAACGGCATAAAACTTTTTGATGCGGACGGGTGCAAGCTGAAAGATGAATTAGAAGAAAAAATTGAGCAGATTATAGAGGATAATTTTAATGGCTATAGTATGCCGGGAGGCGATGCTTTAGGTAATGTAACGGTAGACGCGACACTGAGAGACAAATATATTGGCTATCTTTATAAAAAATTTCCTCTTAATTTACAGGATTTTAAAATTGTAGTGGACAGCGCTTTTGGCGCAACATACTATACAACACCTGCGATGCTTAATGCGTGCGGTGGAGAAGTAATCCCTTACAATAACGAACCGGATGGAAGAAAGATCAATGTAAATTGTGGCTCCACCACTCCTTCTTTTATTTCTTCTGTTACAGTAAAAAATGGTGCAGATATTGGGATTGCTCACGATGGCGACGGTGACAGGACAATTTTTTCTGATGAAAAAGGCACAATTGTTGATGGTGACGAAACAATGTTAATTGTAGGAAAACACTTGAAAAATAAAGGGTTTCTTGCAAATGACACGGTGGTAGGCACTGTTATGAGCAATATGGGCATTGAAAAGGCGTTTAAAGAAAGCGGAATTCATTTTGTTAGAGCACCTGTGGGCGATAGATATGTATTGGAAGAGATGAACAGGCAAGGAGCAATTATTGGAGGCGAACAGTCCGGCCACATTATATTCATTAAAGAGAACCATACTGGCGACGGGTTGGTTACGGCTCTTATTTTGTTATCGGTGATGAAAGAAACAGGCAAACCACTCAGCGAATTGCGTAAAGGCATTGTCCATTTTCCGCAAATTCTTGTGAATGTGCATGTAAAGAGAAAAGAAATTATACAGAACGAAAGCGTGAAACAATTTATACAAAAAGAGCAATTGCGCATTGAAGGAAGAGGCAGAATTTTAGTACGGTCTTCGGGAACTGAGCCCTTAATCCGCATTATGGTTGAAGGGGAAAGTGAATCAGAAATTAAAGAAATTGCCGATAGGATAAGATTGTTTGTTGAGGAGGAAAAATAATGTGTGGAATAGTAGGATACATAGGCGATAAAGAAGTACTGCCTATTTTAATAGACGGATTGAAACGCCTTGAATACAGGGGGTACGATTCAGCAGGCGTTGCAATACTGGGTGAAGATCTTAAAGTGGTGAAAACTCAAGGAAGAATAAAAGCACTTGAAGAGCGCCTCGAAGACGAAGATTTAAAAGGCAATCTTGGGATAGGACATACCCGCTGGGCG
>QMOQ01000037.1 GCA_003650285.1 Caldisericota bacterium
GAAATATTCCGGGTTAGCCCATTTTACGGGTATTCCATAATGCATGAGCTTGGTTTTTACGTCCCAGTTTTCTGAATCTGCGCCTACGGGACTTTTTTCCATCATTACTTTGACGTCTACTCCTCTTAGTTCTGCGTTGCCCAATTCTTCTGCAATGCCAAAGTGCGTAAATCCGTATATCTCAAGGTATATGGATTCTTTTGCGTTTTGTATCGCCTTAATAATTGGCGTTGTTCCCGAAAAAACTTCTATTATAAGCTCCGGGGCGTTTTCGCCTGGCAAACTTCTTCCGATCAGCGGGGTAAAGGAAACAAGTATCAGTAAGGCACTTAAAATTATTGATATTAATATTTTTCTTTTTTTCATTTTCTTCTCCTATCCGCCGTATGTAATCGTTATCGTTCTTGTGTCATTGTCCCAGCCGACATCACAACCGAGAGATTCAGCGACGAAGCGAAGAGGAAGCATTGTTCTGTCGTTTATTATAATTGGCTTCACATTATGATTATCTGCGTCTATCCATGCTTCTGTCCCGTTTACCTTTGCCTTTGGGTTATCTATCCAGAGCTCAATTGTCGTGGTTTCAAAATTAATCGTTACTTTTCTTGTTGTGCTTTCCCAGCCAATTGTTCCCCCCAATGCTTCAACTATCGCCCTAATTGGTACGACTGTCCTGCCCCATTCGGGAATAATTACGGGTTTTGTGCCCCTGCCAGGGTCGATTTCCTGGGAAACGCCATTAACAGTCATCGTTGGATTGTCCGGCTTAAGTTCGATGATTGTTTTCCCTTCCTGGTTCAGGATATAAAGGCCGCCTGATTCGGTTGCTACATACAGTGCCCCGCTTTTTTTGTATTGAAAGTCAGGGGTGAAATACACTTTGTACACGTATCTGTTATCTTTGTTTCCTGTAATATTATTCCAGTTATTGCCAGAATTGGTGCTGAGATATACACCGTCCCAGGAACCTGCAAATACGATGTGGTCTGCCGGGAAATTAGGAGAAAGCTGCACCCCGTCTACCCACATGTAGTTTTTTAAAAGCGCGTCAGATATGTTTGTAAAATTCAGCCCGCCGTTTTTTGAGATAAAGATTCCTGCTCCTGTCGTTCCTACAACAAGAGTATGGTCAGAGGCGTAATTGCTGGACAGAGAGATATCAGAGATGCTGTATGGCGGGATATCCCTGTCTCCTATTTTGCCCCAGCTTTCGCCGGAGTTTGTGGATTTGTACAGACCTCCCCCGTTTGTCCCGATGAAGATTGTATCCTCGCTTCCCGCTATGCTTATTATGTTCATATCAAACGGTAAAATGCCGTTATTTGATTGGGTGAAGAAACTATTCTGGATCTTTGCAGTAAAAATCCCTTGATCTCCTGTTCCCACGATGAGCGTGCTGTTATCTGTGTAGAAAAGCGCAGAGATGTACTGTGTCGGTAATACATTTAGTTTTTGAAAGGTATTTCCGCTGTTTCCTGACATAAGTAATCCGTCTCCTTCTGTTCCTACATATACGGTTTGTGTTTCTGTGAAGTTATTCGTCGTGCAGATACTTGTAATATTGTAGTGAGATGTGAAGGACGGAGCATAGCTAAATGTTTTGCCGAAATCGGTTGATTTGTACAGGCCGTTGCGTTTTGTTCCTACGAATACGGTGCCATCCGTGTTGTATGCGGAGGAGAATCCGACTGTAACGATAGATGTAGCTGTTATTCCGTAGCTTGACCTTGTGAACGTTATCCCGGCATTAATTGAACGGAATATGCCTTTGCCTATTGTTCCTATAAATATTGTGTTGTCTGTTGCAAAATTGTTTGAAATTACCATACACTTTACGGCAGCGTCATCTAAATTAGATATTGTTTCCCATTCCGTGTTTTTTACCATAAGGCCTTTATCAATTGTTGCAACAAAAATTTTGCCATTTTCCAATGCAAAGTCATTTATTTTTGTGTCACTGAGTTCATGGGTAAAATCTCCTTTGTTTCCTACAAACATCCCATCGTAAAAGGTAGATGCGTATATTGTGCTGTTATGTACTAAAAGCTTTGAGATGGGGCTTTCTGTGATGTTTTTTGCTATTTCTTCCTTTTCTTTACTTAACGGGTTTATTTTGTAGATTGTTCCCTCTTCACAACCGGCATAGATGTAATTTTGAGATGTCGTGATGGTTGTTGCTGTTGGGTATATTTGCATTACAGTTTTCCAGTAGTCGCTATCTTTATTTCTTTGCATAAGAGTTCCGTTGAACGAAAGCGCAAAAAGGTTTCCTTCCGAATCTTCCAAAAGGTCTATTATGTAGCTCTCCTTCATCCCACGGTTAAATACCTGCCAGTATTTTCCTTTATTTTCAGAGATGTAAACGCCGTCTTTTGTGCCTAAAATAATAGCGTTTTCCTGAAAAGTTTTGGATATAAGGACAATGTTTGCCCCTTCCGTGAAAGAAAATGGCAGTTTATCCCATGTTTTTCCTGTATTACTTGAGACAAAGACAGCAGTATCCGTTGAAGCATACACTGTTTTATCTGCACTAAAATTTTGTGAAAGTGCTATGCTATTTATAATGCCTCCGTTTATGTCTTTTGCATTATCCCAGTTGATATCTTCTTCTGCTCTTGCGTACAACGGAGTTAGTATTAAAACAACGGACATAAACAAGAGCAGCAATTTTTTCATTTCGTACCTTCTATTTCTCCTCTGTATACGAATTTGGCTTCGCCTGTGAGGAAACTTTTCTTATTTTCGAATGTTACAAAGAGTTCACCGCCTTCCATCTGTACTTTTATTCCGTTTTTTATGCTGAATAGATATTTTGCAACAAATGCGGATGCGACAGCTCCTGTTCCGCAGGCAAGTGTTTCGTCCCAGACGCCTCTTTCAAAGGTTCTTACTTTGATGTCATTTCCTTGTCTTTCTATAAAATCTACGTTAGTTCCTTTCGGGAAAACTTCAAATTTGTGTGCAATTGGCAAAGCTTCTTTTATTATGTCTAATTGTTTTAAATTGTGAGTGAAAGCTACTGCATGTGGTTCTCCGGATGAGACTATATAAAAAGTTTTTTCGTTTATTTTCATATTTACCATTATTTTGTTTTGTTTGGGAGTAATGAACTTCTCTACTGGCTGCATTTCTCCCATATCTACAGTAAACAGATTGTCTTTTTTTGAAACTTTTTTTATTCCGGATAATGTTTCGATAGTGACTTCTTCTTTCCCTTCTTTTAACAGATATGCTCCGACGCATCGTACTCCATTGCCGCACATATCTGCTTCTGTTCCATCCGGTTCCAAGATGCGTATTTTGATGTCGGCAATGCTGCTTTCTTCAAGATAAAGAACGTCATTTGCTCCTATAGAAAAATGTCTTTTGCAAAGTTCTTTTGCTGCTGAAAGAGGATCTTTCAGAGGAAATTTTCTCCCGTCTATGATGATGAAATCATTTCCTGTGCCGTGATATTTTTCAAATGCTATCATTTTTTCTTTCAATATGTCCTCCTAATTTTTTTATTTTCTCTTCTATATTTTCATATCCTCTATCGACGTGAGAGATGTCAAGTATTTTGCTTGTTCCTTTTGTTGCAAGCGCTGCCGTTATGAGAGCTGCTCCTCCTCTTAAATCCGTGGCTGCTACATTTGCACTGTTTAGTCGTTCTGTTCCTGTTACTATAGCTGTATCGTGTTCTATTCGTATGGATGCTCCCATTTTTTGCAGTCCTTCTGCGGTTCTAAATCTGTTTTCAAATATGGTTTCTGTGATTATGCTCGTTCCTTTTGATACTGACATAAGAGACATTATTTGCGGTTGGGCATCTGTTGGAAAGCCTGGGAAAGGGAGCGTCTTTATATTTACGCTTTTGAATCTTCCATCTGCAAATAGATGTACTTCATTATCGTTTGTTTCTATCTCTGCGCCCATTTCTTTTAATTTCATAATGATCGGTTCAAAATCTTGTGTTCTTACATCTTTAATTGTAATATTTCCTCGGGTTATCGCTCCCATTATAAGATATGTGGCCGCTTCTATGCGGTCCGGGATGAGAGTGAAATCTACAGGGTGAAGCTTTTTTACGCCTTTAATATATATTACGCCTGGCCTTTTGGTCTGGATATTTGCGCCTGCTTTGTTCAGGAAATTTATAAGGTTTTCTATTTCAGGCTCTCTTGCCGTATTTTCTAATATTGTAGTGCCGTGAGCTTTTGTCGCTGCGATAATCAGATTTTCTGTGGCTCCGACACTTGGGAAATCAAGGTATATAGATTTTCCTGTAAGTTTTTTTGCTTTTGCGTGAAGATATCCTTCTTTCCAGCTTACAGTGGCTCCCAATTCTTTTAATCCCTTAAGATGCAGATCTATCGGGCGAGCTCCGATGTTGCATCCTCCCAGAGAGGGGAGCATTGCTTCTTTATTTCTTCCCATAAGTGCTCCCAACAGTGTTTGGGTACCTCTTAAGTTATGATTTTTTTTATGGTCTATTTTTGATTTTATATTCCCGGTTGCGTCTATTGTAATCTCGTCTTTATTTTCTTCAATTTTAACGCCTAATCCTTTCAGGATATTGATGAAATTTATTACGTCCAGTACTCCCGGGACTTTTTTGATATGCATTTTTCCGCCTATCAGCAGAGCTGCCGAAAGGATGGGAAACGTCGCGTTTTTTGCTCCAGAAATTTCCACGATACCGTTAAGGGGTCTGCCGCCTTTAATTTCAAAGTATTCCATATGTGTTCTCCTCTGTTAAAAAGTTTTTTACTATGGTTGCAATTCTTTTCCCGGATTTGCCATCTCCAAAAGGATTTTTTATATGTGACATCTTACTAACGATTTCTTTGTTGTCAAGTAAGCTTTCTATGTTTTTGATAATATTTTCTTTTTCTGTTCCGATGATTTTTACTATTCCGCTGTCTGCGGCTTCTGGCCGTTCTGTTACATTCCTTAGTAGTAATACGGGTTTATGCAGCGAAGGTGCCTCCTCCTGCATACCTCCCGAGTCTGTAAGAATGAATAAGCTTTTTGCAACAAGTGGTATGAAATCTACGTAACTCATAGGTTCCATAAGTTTTATGTATTTGTTTTTGCCCAGGACATTTTTTACAGTTTTGCGGACTAATGGATTTTTGTGGACAGAAAATATAAATTGTATCTTATGCTTTTTGCTTACAAAATCTATTGCTTCACAGATATTTTGCATGGGTTTGCCCCAGTTTTCCCTTCTGTGGGCTGTAACAATAATAAATTTTTCATTGTTTTTTACAGATGAAGTGGCAGTATCTGTTTTTAAATTTAAAACTTCCTGTACGGCGTCTACTATGGTATTCCCTGTAACAAAAATGGATTCCTCGGAAATTCCTTCTTTTAACAAATTTTTTCTTGTGGAATTGGTAGGGACAAAATGCAAATCTGCCAGGGTGTCCGTAAGTGTTCTGTTAATTTCTTCGGGGTAGGGAAAGAATTTGTTATGAGTTCTTAAGCCTGCTTCTACATGGCCTATGGGTATTTTTTCATAAAATGCTGCAAGTGCTGCAGAAAAAGTGGTTGTTGTATCACCGTGTACAAGGACAAGATCTGGTTTTTCTTTATCAAATATTTTTTTTAATCCATTCAGCACTTTTATTGTAATTTTCGTGAGGGTTTGCCTGTCTTCCATTACATTGAGATCATAATTTGCTTTCATATCAAATATATCTAATACTTGTTTCAGCATTTCTTGATGCTGGCTTGTAACCACAATTTTTGTGTTAATTTCCTTGTATTTTTTTAGTTCCTTATAGACAGGATACATTTTTATTGCTTCGGGGCGTGTGCCGAAGATGAGAAAAACCTTTTTCTTTTTCATCTGACACCAAATGCAATATAAAGCCCTGTCGCTGAAAGTGTTGTAGTTACAAGGTAGTACAAAATGGCTATTCTTCGCTGTGACCAACCCTTTTCAAGGAGTCTGTAATGTATATGCCCCAGGTCGTAGTGGAATGGAGATATCTCTTTTCTCGTTCGTCTAAAGATAGATGTGATGACCTCTGTGATAGGTATGCCCAATGTCAGCAGTGGAACTGCCATTGTAAAAAGTGTTGCAGTTTTGTATGCGCCCATGATTGAAATGGACGCCAGCAGGAATCCTAAAAGCTCCGCGCCGGCATCACCTAAAAATATGCGTGCCGGGTGAAAATTGTATATAAGGAATGCAACAAGTGTGCCACTAATGCCGAGCAAAAGCAGTGCAAGCGGTATATTCCCTTTGTATATTGCTACAACTGAAAGGGTTATGGAACAAATAGCAGCAATGCCCGATGCAAGTCCGTCAAGTCCGTCTATAATGTTTAGCGCATTTGTAATGCCTACAATCCATATTGCTGAAAATATTATTCCTATCCATCCCAGGTTAACGAGGTTGCCATTAAAGGGGTTTGTTATGAACGTAAATTTTGTGCCGGTTATAATGATTATGAACGCAGCAGCAAATTGTATGGTGAATTTTTTGGCTACACTAAGGTTGTATTTATCATCCAGGGACATCCCTAAAAATATGACAGTTGCCCCGATAAATAGTCCAATAAATTGCGGGGTAAATTTGTGGATGAGAAGGAATAGAAGCATAAAGCTGCTGTATATTGCAATGCCTCCTGTGCGTGGAACGGGAACGGTATGAACTTTGTTTCTTCCTTCTTCATTTTTTGGAATATCTATTATGTTGAATTTTTTCCCTGCCCATATGCCTATCGGAGTGAAAAAGGATGCAAAGAAAAATCCATATAGAAAGTAGAGTTTTAGTGAAATCACATTTTTAGCAACGAGAACCAGTATATCCTTCATTATTTTGTGCCGTAAATTCTGTCTCCTGCGTCTCCTAATCCGGGCACAATGTACCCGTGTGAATTTAGTTTCTCGTCAATTGCAATTGTGTAAATGGGCACTTCGGGAAAACGATCGCTCAATACTTTTATTCCTTCCGGTGCAGAAATGAGGCATACAAAGATAATGTTGGTTGCTCCGTGTTCTTTCACTAGCTCTACCGATTTTACTGCAGACCCGCCAGTTGCAAGCATCGGATCAACAATAAATACATGACAGGAGCTTATATTGTCTGGCAGTTTACAATAATATTCGACAGGCTGGAGTGTTTCCGGATCTCTATACAAGCCGATATGTCCAACTTTTGCTGTTGGAATAAGTTCTACAATGCCTTCGGCCATTATAATGCCTGCCCGGAGGATTGGGACGACGGCAATATCGTTTTTTAACACCATTCCTTTTGTTTTACCTATGGGAGTTTCTATATCTATTTCCGTTAATTTTGTGTCACGGGAAATTTCGTACACCATCAGGGCAGAAACTTCTTTGGCGAGTTCCCTGAACTCTTTTGTAGTCGTTGTTTTATCTCGCAGCAGTGTTAATTTATGTTGCATTAAAGGATGGTTTAGCACATGAACATTTTCTTTCATTTGTTCCTCCTATTTTATATAGCTAATCCCCTGGTAAAGAGGGAATTTGTTTGTTAACTCTTTTACGCCTTTTCTTACTTTTTCAAGTTCTTCTTCATTATTTTTGCTAATGATTGTTTTATCAATTAATTCTGCTACAATCTCCATTTCTTTTTCTTTCATTCCCCTTGTCGTAAGGGCAGGTGTTCCCAGTCTCAGTCCGCTTGTTTTTGTATGCGGGAGCGGGTCAAATGGAATTGCTTCTTTATTTGTCGTTATTCCTACTGAGTCAAGCAGTCTTTCGGCATCCCGTCCTGTAATATTCTTGCTTGTCAGGTCAATGCTTAACATATGATTATCTGTTCCTCCGCTTATCAGCCGGTATCCGCGGTTGCTTAATGAACTTGCAAGAACTTTAGCATTTTTTAAGATTTGTTTCTGATATTCTACGAAATCCGGTTGCATTGCAAGTTTTAATGCTACTGCTTTTGCGGCAATAACGTGTTCTAATGGTCCTCCCTGCGTTCCGGGGAATATCGCTCTGTTTATCATTTTTGCATACTCTTCCTTGAATAAGATCATTCCCCCTCGTGGCCCTCTTAGCGTTTTGTGTGTTGTGGTTGTGACAAAATCAGCGAAAGGAACAGGTGTCGGATGGAGCTTTGTTGCGACAAGGCCTGCAATGTGAGCA
>QMOQ01000038.1 GCA_003650285.1 Caldisericota bacterium
CCTCTTACTCCTGCCACTGTATGACCTTCAAGTCTATGCACAGACCCTATAATAAAATCATAAGGTTTATTTTCTATGTGTTCTTTAATACTCTCTTCAAGTTCTGACTGGTACGTCACTTCCACGCCAAAGAGAAAGTTTATCCTGTCCCCATATTTTTTATTTAGCAGCATATAATCATTATAAGCAGCATCAAAATTGTAATAGCCAAAATCTTTATCAACAGGATCCAAATCAAGATGGTCGCTAAAACCCAGATAATCAATTTCCCTTCTTATAGCTTCAACCACATATTTTTCAGGATCCTCTTTGCAATCCTTTGATACGCGCGTATGTATATGCAAATCCTCTATTATCTTCATGGTGTATATTGTATGAATTTAAATACAAAAATCAACCTTTGTATTTAAGTTTTAAAAATATATGACAAAAAATAGCATAACGCGAAGAGAGAACTCACACTAAAGGGGATACAGTTCGTGTCTTCCAATACATAAAATAATCTTTACTGGAATATTAAATATTTCTTGTCTTTAAAATAGTATATAATTTTGAAATATCGTATGAAAATTCTCTATCTTCTTCTGCAAAGGCAATATCCTTGCGAATAGTTTGATATGTTCTGCTTGTACCTCTTCCTAAAAGTTTTTCATCAACAAAATCTATAGCCTGCGCAGCTACAAAAAGCTCAATTGCCACAATCCTTTCAACATTTTCCAAAATCTTTTTCGCTTTAAGTACTGCATTCATACCCATACTGACATGGTCTTCCTGGTCTGCAGACACAGGAATAGAATCAACACTTGCCGGATGGCAAAGTATCTTGTTTTCTGAAGCAAGCGCAGCTGCTGTATACTGCAGAATCATCAAACCAGAATTAAGTCCCGCATCTTTGATTAAAAATGCAGGCAAACCTTCACTTAATGCAGGATTCAATAATCTATTTATTCGCCTCTCTGTAATACTGCCTATCTCAGACACAATAATGCCAAAAAGATCCATTGCAAAAGCAATTGATTCACCGTGAAAGTTGCCCCCGGAAAGAATATCATCATCTTTCTCAAATACAATAGGATTGTCGGTCACTGCATTTACCTCTTTAGTTAATGTATCTTCAATAAACTTTAAATTATCCAGTACAGCTCCATACACAGAAGGTATACAACGAATAGAATAAGCATCCTGTATCCTACTTATCGAATTTATTAATTTGCTTCCAATAGTTTCATCTAACACGAATTTTGCTACTTCCTCCTGTCCTGCGTGAATTCTTACCCTCTGGATTCTTAAATCAAAAGCTTCTTTCCTTGCACGCAGCGCCTCCATAGAAAGAGAAGCAGCTTTAAGAGAGATAAAAAAGATATATTTTGCTTCAGTTAATAAAAGCGATGCAATACCTGCTTCTACCGCTGTTCCATTTATTAAAGCCAACCCTTCCTTCGCCTTTAAACTATCCAACGGCTCAATATTTTTTTCCTTTAAAACAGGTAACGCATCTTGAACTATCCCATTCCTTATCACTTTGCCTCTGCCTATAATAAGGAGAGCAATATGTGCAAGTGGAGCTAAATCTCCTGATGCACCCAGAGAACCATACGAAGGAACATACGGATAAATCTTGTAATTCAACAGATCGATAAGCTTTTCTATTGTAATTCTTCTTATGCCAGAGTATCCTCTTGCCAGTGAATTTGCACGCACAACTATTGCTGCGCGAACCTCTCTTTCTGAAAGAGGATCTCCGATGCCCGAAGCATGGCTCTTCAAAAGGTTTTCCTGCAACTTGGCAATATCCTGTTCGCTTATAACTCTGTCATAAAGCTTACCAAACCCAGTAGTTACACCGTAGATAATCTTCCCTTTTTTTACTATTTCTTCTATATATTCAGAAGAAGCATTGATTTTATTTAACACTTCTTCTGTCAGCTGAACTTCTTCAAAATTATCTGCAACGCTTTCAATCTCTTCTAAAGAAAGTTTTTCGCCACTAATTTTTATCATAATATTTACCCACTGAATCCTTTAGTTCAAATAAGCTTCTTATAAAAGGTGTAACTGGCGGATTTCCATTTAGCAAATAAAGAACAGGGTTTACTTTTGCACTTAGGGCTCCATTAAAATCCATTAAAATCGAATCACCAACATGTGTGGTTTCTTCCGGAAGTATATGAAATGCTTCACAAGCAGTGAGAAATATTTTGGGTTCAGGTTTACGCATTTTTACCTCATCAGAAAAAATTAGCATATCAAAATAGTTTAAAATTTTTAATTCTTTAAGAAGTTTTCTAAGAACTCTACCGGGTGTTCGTCCTGTATTTGATATAAGAACAAGTTTATAATTTTCTTTAAGCTTTTCCAGACATATATTGATATCGTTTTCAACGAGCATCGGTGGATTATCAAGATCGCATTCTGTATAAAATTTTAGGATTGATAGAAACTGTTTATCAGAAGGGTATGCATTTATTGTCGTAAACAGGTGCTGAAGTTGTGCTTCCGGAGTAATTGTCCAGTCATTTTCATTAGACGGATATTTAAGAGATTTATCAAGTTCGTTAAAATGATCTGCTATTTTTCCTCGATACCCATCGGAAAGATTAAGCGTTTTTACTATGAAATCGGTTCGCTTTAAATCTCGTTCCCTTTCATTATCTTTTTTGTCTGTAATCAATGTATCCCATAAATCCAGAGTAACAAGCTTTATCATTTTGAAAATTCCCTTTCAAATTTTCCAATATCAGAAGTTTTGCCTACAAGAAACAAGGAGTCCCCTTCTAAAATCTTTTCCTCCGCATTAGGGGAAACAATTACCTCGCTTCCTTTTTTAATTGCTATCACCGTTATTCCAAATCTGTTTCTCAAAGAAAGCTCTTTCAGGCTCTTTTGCGATAATTTTTTAGAGGCCTCAAACTCAATAATGTCAAATTCTTTTGCTATTGAAATGTAGTCAAGAATATTTGAAGAAGTAATTTTATTTGCTATCCTGGTGCCCATATCCTTTTCTGGAAATACAACTTCTTTTACTCCTATCTTTTTTAAAACCCTTCCGTGTACTTCGCTACTCGCTTTTGCTATAATATTAGTAATTCCCAACTCTTCTAAAACAAGGGAAACAAGAATATTGGATTGAACTTTCCCTATTGCAACAACAACAGCATCACAATTTTTGATACCTGTTGCCGCAAGAGCTTCCGGATCGGTTGCTTCAACAACTTCAGCAAAACTCACTTCATCCTTAATATCGTCAACAAGATCAGGGTCTCTGTCAAGAGCAATCACTGTACAGCCTAACTCTTCAAGATGTGTAGCAACAGCTGCACCAAATTTCCCCAGTCCTATTACTCCAAATTGCTTTTTCATAATTATTGCCTCCTAACCTATGGCTACATCCTCTTCTGGATAGCCTATATGCGGGGTTTTTCTTCTCCCCAACATGCTAATAATTAAACTCATCGATCCTACTCTTCCTACAAACATTGTAACAATAATTACAAAACGCGAAATAGACGAAAGATGTGTAGTAATGCCTGTAGAAAGACCTACTGTCCCGAATGCTGAAATTACCTCAAACAAAACTTGCAAAAATGTAAACTCATCGCCTTGTACAAAAAGAATAATAAGAGTCGCAACAGCAATCACAAAAATGGCAAATCCAAATACAAATACCGCGCGCATCAAAGTTCCCTTTTTTATCGTCCTCTTACCTATAACAACGCTTCCTTTTCTTCTTATAGAATAAATAACTAATCCCGTAATAACAATAAATGTCGTAGTTTTTATTCCACCTGCTGTGCCTCCAGGAGAACCTCCTATAAGCATAAACCATGTCAGAATAAACTGAGTAGACTGATGAAGATTTTTTATAGCCACTGTACTGAATCCTGCTGTACGTGGAGTAATAGCTTGGAAAAAAGCTGCAAGTATCTTACCACGCAAGGGAAGATTCGCTATACTATTAGGATTACGCCATTCAAATAGTAAAAAAAGTCCGACACCAGCAAGAATAAGAAATAAAGTTACTCTCAGTACTATTTTTACATGAAAAGTCAATCCTCTATCGCGAGGATGAAGCAATCTCCACAACACATAGAATCCAATCCCACCGGTTACAATAAGAATCATAACAGTCAGATTAAGTGTAAGATCATTTGTATATCCTTGAAAACTTTGAAATCCTCCCATAATATCAAATCCTGCATTACAAAATGCAGAAACAGAGTGAAATGCCCCCATAGTAAGAGCTTTCCAGAAAGAATAATCTCTCAAGAATCTAAGTGTAAGAGCAATAGTGCCTAAACCTTCCATCACCAGTACAACAAGAAGTGTCACCTGTAAAAAACGCATAATACCAGAAATATTGTACACGTTCAATCCCTGTTTTAAAATCATGCGATGCTCTAGCGAAACTTTTTTATTGAGCAGGATTAGGAAAAACGAAGTAATTGTCATATATCCCAGCCCACCACATTGAATAAGAAGAATTATAATAAATTGTCCCCATCCTGACCAGTATGTTCCAGTATCCACGACAACTAATCCAGTTACACAGGTGGCTGAAGTAGAAGTAAAAAATGTAATTAACGGATTGGTAAATTGATGAGAACTACTTGCAAAAGGAAAAATAAGAAGTATTCCCCCGGCTATAATTAATGCCAGAAAGCTTAAAATAATAAATCTAGGTGGAGTAATCTTTTTTCTCATTTATGCCTTTTCAATAGCAAGTTGGTATTTTGTTTCACCAATAGATAATTCTTTTTTAATAATGGGATTCTCCAATTGTGTTAATTCCTCTGCAAGAGTTTCCTGCATAATATATTCTGTAAATTCTTTTATTGTATCATCATGTGGTTCTAATGAAAGTTTAATCCTGTCGGAGATATTAAGATTTGCTTCCTTCCTCATTCCTTGAACTGCATGTACAACTTCTCTTGCAACACCTTCTCCTCTCAACGCATACGTTAACGTTGTATCAAGAAATACAAAATACCCTTTGTCTCTTGCAGCAATATAGTTCCCTTTATTTTTAAGTTCAAGAACCAAATCACTTCCAGAAAGTTCTACTTCCTCCCCGTTTATATCAACCATAATTTTCCCTGTTTTTACAAACTCTACACCCTTTTCGGGATTATTCAACTGTTTTGCAATTTCTGGAAGGTTCTTTCCGTACTTTTTGCCGAGCACAGGAAGATTTGGTTTAAGAATTACCGCGCAATATTCTGAAATATTATCTGTTATTTCGACATCCTTAACATTGAGTTCTTCTTTTATAACACTGCTATTTTTTGTAATAATGCCTTTTTCTTCGCTATTTTCGACGTATACTACAAGCTTTGAAAGAGGCTGTCTTACTCTTATTTTCGATATCTTTCTTGCAGCACGGCCAAGCGAAGTTACATTTATAATAAGCTCCATGTCTTCAATAAGTTTCTCATCTACGTATTTAACATTCGGTTCAGGATAATCCTCAAGATGGACACTCTCCTTTGCGTCAACCAAAATATCTTTTACGAGATTGCAGTACAGTGTTTCTGCAAAAAATGGTGTAAATGGCGCAAGTAGAAGCATAAGCTTTTTCAACACTTCGTAAAGCGTAAAATATGCAGAAAGCTTGTCAGAATCATTCTGGCTCTTCCAAAATCTCCTGCGCGAACGCCTTACATACCAATTAGATAATTCATCAACAAATGACTGGATTTCTCTAGTAAGAAATGTAATTTCAAATATCTTCATCTTCTCTATAATAATTTGATTCAGTTTTTCAGCTTTTGCAATGATCCATTTATCTAAGATATTCCTTTCTTCAACAGGAATAGGGGGGATAGAAAGTGGATTAAAATTATCTATATTTGCATACAGTGAAAAAAAAGAATAAACATTTCTTAATGGAATAATAAAGCCCTTCATTGCGTCATTCACTACATTTGTTCCAAACCTTCTTGGAGACCATGGTGGGGATGCTGTGTAAATCGACCACCTGAACGCATCTGCTCCTTGTTTATTTAAAATCACCCAGGGATCAATAACATTTCCCTTACTCTTACTCATTTTTTGGCCTTTTTCGTCAAGTATCAATTCAAGGCACATTACATTTTTATATGGAGAAATTCCCTTTATCAATGTAGATATTGCAAGTAATGAATAGAACCACCCTCGTGTTTGGTCAATTGCTTCTGTAATAAAATCTGCAGGAAAATCCTTTTCAAACTCTTCTTTGTTCTCAAACGGATAGTGCCACTGGGCATACGGCATTGAACCCGAATCAAACCACACATCAATTACTTCGGGAACTCTTTCCATAACTCCACCGCACTTTGGGCATCGCAAATGAAAGTTATCCACATAAGGTTTGTGGAGTTCTACATCAGAAGGGACCTCTTCTATTGCCTTTTCTTTCAGCTCTTCAATACTTCCTATGGATTCTTTATGCATACACTCTTTGCAAATCCAGATATTTAACGGAGTACCCCAATAACGCTCCCTTGACAAAGCCCAGTCTTTAATATTCTCAAGCCAATTGCCAAATCTCCCATGTTTTATATGGTCTGGAAACCAATTAACGCTTTCGTTATTTGCTACGAGTTGATCCTTTACTTTAGTCATATTTATAAACCAGGATTTCTTTGCATAATATAAAAGAGGTGTACCACATCTCCAGCAAAATGGATAATCATGCTCATAAAGTTCTTTCTTTAAAAGCAATCCTTGCTCTCCAAGATCCTTTATAATGAGTGGGTCTGCTTTTTTTACAAACATCCCTTTCCACTTGCCTTTTGTAAGATTCCCTTCAAGGTCAACAAACTGCACAAATGGCAAATTATATTTTTCCCCGATTTCAAGGTCATCTTCACCAAATGCAGGAGCTATATGCACAATACCGGTCCCATCATCACCAGTAACAAAATCTGCCGTAACAATTTTATATGCCGTATCCTTTTCTTTGTCTGAAAAATCGGCATAGTCATATAATGGCTTATACTTTATCCCCTCAAGTTCTTTACTACTAAATATCTTTATAATTTTGTAATTTCCTTTTAATACTTCCTTTAATCTGTTTTCAGAGAGAATCAACTTTTCTCCTTCATAGTTCACTAAAACATAAGTAAAATCAGGATTGATTGCAACAGCAAGGTTTGATGGAAGTGTCCATGGAGTTGTTGTCCAGACAAGCAAATATGTATCAGGAAATTCACCATCCTCTACCTCAAATTTCACAAATATTGATGGGTCTTTCACTTTTTGGTACCCAAGAGAAACTTCATGAGACGAAAGCGTCGTCCCGCATCTTGGGCAATACGGAGATACTCTGTACCCTTCATAGAGCAATCCCTTATCAAAAATCTGCTTAAGAATCCACCATACTGACTCTAAATATTTATTTTCATACGTAACATATGCATTTCCCATATTCAGCCAGAAACCAATCCTGTCTGTCATTTTCTCCCATTCTTCCTTATATTGCATGACACTTTCTTTGCAGAGTTTGTTAAACTTTTCTACACCGTATGCCTCAATTTCCTCTTTTGTGTGAATACCAAGCTTTTTTTCTACTTCAATCTCAACAGGAAGCCCTTGAGTATCCCATCCTCCTCTTCTTGGAGTATAAAACCCCCTGAGAGAATTGTATCTTAATACCGTATCCTTGTATATTCTGGACAAACCATGATGTACACCAGGCCTTCCATTTGCGGTAGGCGGGCCTTCAAAAAATACAAATTTCTCCTTGTCCTTTCTTATCTTAAGGCTTTTTTCAAAAATCTTATTTTTATTCCAAAAATCTATTATTCGTTCCTCTTCAACAGGAATATCTGTTGGTTTTGCAATTCTTTTAAACATAGAACCTTCTCCTTTCACGCATTACAAATAAGTATAAGAAGTTAATATGCATAGTCAAGAATTTTTTATAAGAAATGCATCAATACAAACAAATTGCTGTTA
>QMOQ01000039.1 GCA_003650285.1 Caldisericota bacterium
AGAACAACGAAAGCGAATCACGATTTTAATTTACGACTAATTAAGAATTTTGCTAACTTCTTTATGTAATTATATTCTGAAAAATAGGCAGATTTGGTGGAGATGAGGGGATTTGAACCCCTGGCCTCATGGATGCAAACCACGCGCTCTCCCGCTGAGCTACACCCCCACACGTTTAATTGGTGGGCCTCTCTGGATTCGAACCAGAGACCTCGTCCTTATCAGGGACGCGCTCTAACCAACTGAGCTAGAGGCCCAATTACACAAGTATTGTAAAAGAAGTTTAGTTTTTGTCAAGAGTTTAGGTGGCTTGATTCATTTTTTTGTTAAAGCAGGGCAGTGAAAGAAATCAGTTAATCCACACCCTTCACACTTTCCATTTCTACAGTCGTCTGTTGTTTTTCCTTCCATTGCTTTTTTATATTCCCTCTTGAGAAAATCTTTGGAAACGCCACAGGATATGTGTTCCCATGGCAAGACTCTGTCAAGGGGTATCTTTGAAGTATAATAATTAGGATTTATATTTTCCTTGTGAAATGCATTTTCCCAGAGGGAAAGGTCAAAATGTTCTTCCCATCCGTCCATCTTTGCTCCATTTTCCCAGGCTGTTTCAATAACTTTAGAGAGATTTTTGTCGCCTCTTCCCAAAATTGTTTCAATATAGTTCATTTTAAAGTTGGCAAAGTTTACTTTAAACTGTTTTCCTTTGAGCCCTTCTTTTATTATTTTGGCTTTTCTGTATAAGTCATCTATTGTGCCAAATTTTTCCCATTGGAATACCGTATTTGGCTGTGGCATAAATGGGTTGATGCTGAGGTGGATGGAAAACTGCTTCTGTGTTGTTTTGTGTTTTTTTGCATAGGAATAAATCCTTCTGACAAGGTCGGGAATTGCTATGATATCTTCTTCAGTTTCTGTTGGGAGGCCTATAATAAAGTATAATTTGATTGTGTGAAAACCAAGTGAAGACGCAGTTTTAACGGTAGTAAATATATCTTTTTCATTTATTGTTTTGTTGATTACATTTCTCAGTCGCTTAGTTGCAGCTTCTATAGCAAATGTAATTGTGTGGACTCTTTGGCTAACAATCATTTTTCCGAGAGCTACCGGGAATTTGTCGATGCGCAAGGATGGCACAGCAATGGATACGTGGTATTTTTCTACAAGTTCTTTTGCCAGTATTATTAATTCGTCAAGATGAGAGTAGTCACTACTGCTTAAAGAGAGAAATGTCAGTTCTTCATACCCAGTGTTTTTTAGTATTTCTTCCGCTTCATATTTGATTTGTTTTATACTTTTTTCCCTTACAGGCCGGTATACGATGCCTGCCTGGCAGAATCTGCAGCCTCTCGTGCAGCCTCTGAAAAGCTCCACATTAGCTTTGTCCAGTACTGTTTTTCCAGATGGCACAATTGGTTTTAGTGGAGCAGGTGCATTGTTCAAATCCGGGACAATATCTTTTATGTTGATATTTTTATTCTCTTTTGCTTTATTGTTTTTCGGATATATTTCTGGTACGTAGACACTGTTTATTTCAGATAATGTTTGCAATAGTTCAGCTTTATTTTTTCTATCCCATTGTTTGAATTGTTCTACAATTTTGGGTATTTGATATTCTCCTTCTCCTAAGGAAAAAAAATCGATGAAATCAGACATGGATCCAGGGTTATATGCAGATGTGCCTCCTGCAAACACTATTGGATATTCCCTTTTATTTGAATGTATGTTAACGTGTGATAAATCTAAGATGTTTAGTATGTTTGTGTAATCCATGCATGTTTGCACACTAAATGCGATGAGGTCAAAATTTTTTATTGGTGTATGTGATTCAAGCGTAAAAAGAGGGAAATTGTTTTTTCGTAGATAAGATTCGAAATCTGGTAGTGGCGCAAAAGCCCTTTCTGCAACGACATCAGGCATACTGTTCATTAGATGGTATAGAATTTTAAACCCAAGTGAAGACATTCCTATTTCATACAAATTTGGGTATATGAATGCTATTTTTATTTTTCCATTATGTATTTTGTGGATGCTGTTTAATTCATTTCCAAAATACGAATATGGTTTTTTAAATTGTAGCAGATATTTATCTTTCATATTGAAATATTCATATCCTCTCTGTATACATAGATATTCAGCACTAACCCAATAGCAATAAAATTAACCAGTGTTGAGCTTCCGCCAAAGCTTATAAACGGTAGTGGGATACCGGTTACCGGGGTTATGCCAATGCACATGCCTATATTTATGAATATTTGGGTGATAAACATTATAAATATGCCTACTATGATGTATTTACCGAAAAGGTTGTTTACAGATTTGTATGCTTTTATCATAAAAAGAAAGAGTGCAATATACAGTAAGAGCAGTATAGATGCTCCAATGAAGCCTCCCATTTCGCCAATGGCTGAGAAAATAAAATCGGCATATTGAACTGGCACAAAATGTAAGCTCGTTTGTGTGCTTCCAAACCATTTTCCTGATATTTTCCCAGAACCTATTGCAATTATAGATTGAATGACATTATACCCGCTGCCGAGAGGGTCCATTTGTGGATTTAGAAAGGTGATAATTCTTTCTCTTTGATACGGCTTAAGCAATTCGAAGAAAAAGGGTATGGATATAACCGAGAATGTGGCGATAGAAAAAAAGTATTTTAAATCAAGAGAGAATAACAGCAGAGTAAAATAGATGATAAGAATAACAATCGTTGTTCCCAAATCAGGTTGTTGTAGTATAAAGAATGCTGGAAGCAAAAAACTCGCAGTTGACAAGATAAATTTTTTTATATCGCTTTGATCTCGTGAAAGAATATATGATAGGCATAAAATAAGTATAATTTTTTCAAATTCGGAAGGTTGAATAGTAAAAATTTTTAGTGAAATCCATCTTTGTGCTCCATAGGCGCCTTTCCCAACGAGGACTACGGCAATGAGAGCGGCTATTCCTGTGAAATATATGGTCCATATGAAATATTTTAAACTTCTGAAATCAAAAAGGAGCATGACATATAATGTTATAAATCCAAGCAGGATGTAAATTAGTTGTTTTTTAACCAGCAATGTATTTGTACTGGTGAAATGCAATGAGAATATTGAAATAAATGACAAAGAAATTAATATTAGCAGTAAAAATATGGGAATTTTTCTCACTTATTCCCCTTTTTTTACTTCCTCTACCGGAATGGTTGTTTCTAGAATTGTTTTTTTGTTTTTTCTTTTTATTGCCAGATGGATATAAAATTTCCTCTTCATTTCTTTAAGAATTGCACGAGAAAGGAGACTTGATTTTTGTGTTTCTGTATCCGAAAAATTCTATTCGTTTATCATTTATCATTTTTTCTTAAATAGATTAAAAAAACTTTTCTTTTTTTTGAGGTCAAGAAACGAAATGTCCTCGCCTTCAATTCTTTTTGCTGTATTTTGAAAGGCCTTTGCTGTCGGATTATTCTTATGCAGAACGAGAATTTCACCTTTATTTGTAAATTCCATTACCTGGGGATCTTCGGGTATAATTCCTATTAAATCAATTCCAAGCACATCTACGATGCTTTCTGCATCAAGTATTTTTTTCCTTTTGACAAGGGCAGGATTATGTCGGTTTATTATTAAGGATGTGCCGTCTATACCTCTATTTTCTAACAGTCCAATTACTCTATCTGCATCTCTTATTGAGGAAACATCAGGAGTTACTACGACGAGTGCTTCATCTGCGGAGGTGATAGCAGAATCAAACCCATGTTCGATGCCTGCCGGAGAATCAACAAGTACATAATCGAAACTTCCCTTTATTGCTCTTATTATTTCGCATATTTTATCTATATCTATATCATCTTTTGTATGTATTTGAGACGCAGGAAGAAGAAATAAAGAGTTATTAAGGTGTTTATCTCTTACCAATGCTTGTACGATTTTGCATCTGCTCTCTGCTACATCTATTATGTTATATACAATTTTATTCTCCAGCCCCATTACAACATCCAGGTTTCTCAGACCAATATCCATGTCTACTAAAACAACTTTTTTCTTAAGTTTTGCAAGGGATGCACCAAGGTTTGCTGTGATTGTTGTTTTTCCAACTCCCCCTTTACCAGATGTTATAACTATTGCTCTCCCCATTATTATTTTCTCCTCAAAGATTTTTTCTCCCCAAGTATTTTTATCACAATTTTTCCATTTACAACCTGCGCAATTCTCGGTTTTCTGTATGTTTTTTCGACAAACTTTTCATCGAATTGTATACCATTAATAGTCATACGCAATGGTTGGAATCCAAGAGAAACGATATGGTCTCCGGCATTTACTATACCTCTTATGATGCCAAAGATATATACATTTTTAGTTGTGTTTATTTCCGCACCTTCATTGACATCTCCCAGTATTACAACATTGCCTTGAGAGTTAACGCATTGCCCGGATCTTAACGTTTGTTGTATTACAACGGCTTCTTTATTTTCAGGAACTGCCTCTAATTCTTCTTTTTTGTGAAGTTCTATGCCACCTTTCAGTTTGAATTCAACTCCAAAGTTTTGAAACAACTCTTTCACTAAATTTATTTCGCTTTCTCCAAGAGGTACTCCATTTGGATCAACGGTAACTGCGCCTCCGGAAAAAAATGTTTTTCTTTCCTCCAGAATTCCTTTGAGAAATTCAAGTATTTCGTGAAATTGAGCATTTGGGTTAAGGACCATTGTGATGCCTTCTCCTGTTCCTCTAAATAAAGCTGGCTTTTCCATCTTATCCTCCTATTTACTTTTTATACTAAAAAATTTTTTAAGCAAGTCCGACATAAGTGGTGCAAGTGCGTGGCTGGATGGAAAATCAGAATGTTCGAAGAAAAGTAATCCCACTATCTCTGGCTTTTTGTGTGGTGCAAATGCAATAAGCCAGTGGTTTACCTCAGTTTCTCCTACTTCTGCTGTTCCTGTTTTAGCACAGACATTTCCTCCATAGGCACTTAATATTTTCATATCTGGTTTATTTGTTAATGCCTCCATTCCATCTCTTACAGTATCTAAAACTTCATTGTTGATGTCTATTTTTCTCAGTATACTGTTAGTAAATTCTTCAACAATGCTTCCTTCCTGAGACGTTGCCTTTAAAAAAAAGTGAGGCGTGTATTCAATACCATTTTTAGCAATACCACTATACATTATAGCCATTTGTAGCGGAGTAACAAGTAGGTATCCTTGACCGATGGAAAGGTTGGCTGTGTCTCCAGGATACCAGTTTTCTCCTACATATTCTTGTTTCCATTGCATGGAAGGCACCAGTCCTGTGTTTTCTGTTGGAAGATCTACCCATGTTTTATCTCCTAGACCAAAGAGTTTTGCATATTTTACAATTTTTTCTACTCCTGTTTTTAATCCGATTGTGTAGAAGAACACGTCACTTGAATTTGCAATAGCTTGTACTGGGTTTTGATATCCGAAGGCGGAGGGATATATCCAATCTTTAAATCTTCTGTTTCCCACAACAATTGAGTTTCTACAGTAAATAACAGATTTTGTAGTAATAATCTCTTCATTTAGAGCTGAAATAAGCGTTATAGGTTTAAATGTTGAGCCGGGTGGGTATTGACCTTGGACGGCTCTATTGATAAATGCATTTTCAGCATAGAGTTTATCTAACGCTTGCTGGCTAATTCCTGATACAAATAGATTTGGATCAAAGGACGGGTGTGATACCATAGCAAGAATTTCTCCATTATTGGGATCGATTGCGATAGCAACGCCTTTTCTGTCTCCTATGATGGTTTCTAACTCTTCTTGCAGCATTATATCAATGGTTAGGTAAATATTATTCCCTGGTTCAGATGGCATACTATCCAATACATCTCGGATTCTTCCAGATGCGTCTACTTGTACTACCTCTTTCCCTTTTTCTCCTCTTAAAAGTTTTTCGTACTCGGCTTCTATTCCCTGTTTACCTATTATGAAATTGGGACCGTAGAAGCTATCTTTTTCTAAGTCTTCTTTCGTTGGAGGCCCGATGAAGCCTATAATCGGTGCTGCAGTGTTTTTAAATGGGTAGTATCTCTTGCTTGTGGTACTAACTGTTATTCCGGGAAGTTCAAACGAGTGTTCTTTTATTTGTATTACTTCTTTTTCTGTTAGCCCCCCTTTTATTTTTATATGAGCATAAATTGGTAAATTAGCTTTTTTAATAATATTTTCGATATCTTGTTTTTCCATTTCTATGATAGAAGAAAGAAAAGTTAATTCCCTATCCTTGTCTTGTAAGTCTTCTGTGACTATTTCAAGATCATACGAAGGAAGATTTTCTGCAAGAACTACTCCATTTCTATCTAGAATTTTCCCTCGGATAGGTTGTAGATCTTCCATTCTGACACTATTATATTTAGATTGCTCAAGGTAAGAATCTCCCTTTAAAACCTGTAGGTATAGCAATCGTGACAGTAAAATAATAGTAAGCGTAATAATAATTATATAGAGGAGTTTTTCTTTTGATTCTTCACTAAGTTTTTTCATAATCGATCCTTTTGCTGACATTGCTTAACAGCCAGTAGGTGGCAAACGCTGCAATTTCAGTAAAGAGTATGTAGTAAAAGATTTCATTCATATTTTTATTTATCAGCGCGAATGGAATAAAGCATAACGGGACTAGTATAAGCTGCAGTGCTAATTTTTTAATACTATAAAATGTGCATATTGTGTACGATATGAGGGATATAAGAAAAAAAAGAAGCATAAATGGTCCTAGATATTGACTGAAAACAATGTCAAATAAAAAACCGAAGATAACTGCAAAATAAAAATTGTATGGCGTCTCTAAAGTTGCAATAATATAGGCTATGTATGCAAATGAAAAAATAATTCTTAGGGTATTTGACAGCGTAATATCAACCATGATGAACAATATCGAAAACAGCAAAAACAGTATTGCTTTCTTTTTCATTTTTCGTATATAACCATTACTTCGTATAGGGTGTTAAAATCTACATAAGGGCTTATTATTATTTCGGTTGTAAAACTACTTTTCTTTTTAATATTGCTAATTTTCCCGATAATAATATTTTCAGGGTAGATGTCACTTACTCCAGTTGTTGTGATGAGGTCCCCATTTTGCATTTTTGGAAGTGAAATTTTTATTATTATGGAAAGGTTTTTTCCATTTCCTTGCGCAATGCTTATTTCACCTGTTTGCATGTCTTTTGCTCCCACATAGAAGTCAGGATCCGTTACGATTTGCACTTTAGAGAAGTTAGAAGATGTATCGATAACAATACCTACGAGATTTATTGTCTTCCCATCATAAGTGCAAACAACTGGCATATTTATTTTTATTCCGTCCCTTTCTCCTCTATTGATGATTATTGTGTTAAAATTGTCTGTCAAAATACTTACCACAGTGCCTACTTTATACTTGAAGCCGTACCTTTCTTTAAGCCCCAGGATATTTTTTAGTCGTTCGTTTTCCTCATAAATTCCTTGGATTAATTTTATCCTTTCTTCTAATATACTTATTTCTTTCTTTAATTTGGTATTTTCCTTTTCAAGCTGTAGTTTAGTTTTTGTTAGACTGGATAGTTTATGTATCTGTGCTTTTGTTTTATTTATATGGCTTACGATATTAGAAGCTGGTCGTATAAACAACAAATCTGCTACATCAAACAGTGTAATGCCTCTTCCTGCGAGCCCCGCAATAAATATTAGAAGAACAACAAGAAAAAGGATTATTAATATTTTAAGGTGTTGATTCTTTTTCAAA
>QMOQ01000040.1 GCA_003650285.1 Caldisericota bacterium
AACATCAAGCGGGGGTTTTCCTTGTAAGGGCAGTACGTCTTTTCTAATAGAGTATTTATAGGTTAATTGTTGCATTAACTCTTGTCCCTCTTTTGAGAGGATAAAATCAAAAAATATTTTTGCTTCTTCTATATGCTTTGCATCTTTCATAATTGCAACGGGCGTAAGCACAAACGGGATACCTTCTTCCGGGTAGATACCCTTAAGTGGCGTGCCTCTTTTTACTCTAAAATTGTATACTGTGGAGATACTGAATTCCCCTGCAATATCAATATCTCCATCTAAAAGAGCGTTAGCCAGCTCTTCTGTCCTGTAATAAATCTTTGGTTTCTGAGTTGAGAGCAATTTTTCCCAGAATTCTTTGCCAAGCAGTTCACGCAGAATATAGTATTCACAATATTGAGAGCCTGCTGTATTGATGTCTTCCAGCCCAATTCTTCCCTGCCATTTCTCATCCAGAAGGTCTGTCCAGTGTTTTGGCGGGTCGGTTATTTTGCTTTCATCATACGCCATGCATATTCCAAAGGCAGCGGACATTGCCCAGTAGTCCGGGTCTTTATACTGCTCAAGGTAGTCTTTGTAATAAATGGAATCGTATTTCATCAAAAGCCCTCTGTTTTTGAGCTCGATAAATGTGCCGATATCTGCGATGCTTAAAATATCTGCTTCAGTTGAGCCATTTTCAATTTCCGACATCAGTTTGTCCCTTACAATAAAAGTAGAGTTTCTAACAATTTCTACGTCGATACCTGTTTTCGAAGTAAATGCATTTGCAAACCGTTCTGAAAAGATTTGTGGGAAAGACGTGTACCAGGTTACGCTGCGAGTTGGCTGGGGCTTTTCTATAATAATTTCTGGCTCGGTGTTGTTATTATCTGGCAACCGGGTGCAGGAAAGTAAAAGTAACACCACTGCAATAATAATTAAAACATTTCTTGCAGGTGCAGCATATTTTCTCAATTCATTTCCCCTTCCAAGATGTATGGCTATTAATTTCTCCCTTCTTCATTTTACTATTTTTAAATAAATAGCAAAACTTTTATATTACTCAAACTTAAATTCCTTTTCTTTAAATAATCTCATACAGGCATTAACAACCTTTGAGTCATAAAGAATACCTTTATTCTTTTCTATTTCTTCCAGCGCTTTATCAATACCAAGTGCTGGCCTGTAAGGCCTGTGAGAGCTCATTGCTTCTACTACGTCAGCTACTGCAAGTATTCTTGCTTCAAGCATAATTTCATTTCCCTTAAGTCCGTTAGGGTAGCCCGAGCCATCCATCCTTTCGTGGTGCTGGAGAATAATTTTTGCAACAGGGATAGGGAATGCAATATCTTTAAGTATTTCGTAACCAACTTGAGGGTGCATTTTAATAATTTCAAATTCTGTTTTTGTTACTTTAGATGGCTTGGTTAGTATCTCTGCTGGGATAGTTATTTTCCCGATATCATGGAGTAGTGCCACAATTTTTATTGAATCAGCTTCATCTTTTGTAAGTCCCATCTCTTTTGCAATTGCACTGACAAGTCGGGCTACTCTTTTTTCATGGATTGCAGTGTAGGGATCTCTTGACTCAACAATTTTTATACTAGCATTAACCATATCCATCAAAGTTTTTTGTAATTCCTTATAACTCCATATTAATTTTTCCTCTGCTTTTCTTCTCTGTTTAAGCTCTATTTGAGTTTCTTCAAGCAAACTAGCTTTTTCTATTGCAATAGTGGCTGCATTGGTTAAAGGCTCGAGCTTTTTTATATCTTCAGTAGAAAAATTTCCTGGTTTTGTGCTGGCGAACTGGACAATGCCCTGGACAGTATCTTTAAGGATAATAGGCACACCGAGATAGGAGCGGGTGTTCTTGTTTATATCTGTTTTTATCCAGAGCGGAGATTTCTTGGTATCGTAAATAATAAGCGGTTTCTTTGTTTTTAGAATGTGGATGTTTGTCTTAAATTTATTAATAGGGTATACATTGTTTGCTGTTTTTATTTTTAGTGGCTCTATTTTTTTTACCCACTTTAATATACGGATGTTGTTACCTTCTAACATTACAATATTTGCTGTTGTGGACGGAACAAACATTTTCATCTGAGATAGTATTTCATTTAAAACTTCTTCTAATGTAATTTTTGAAGCAAGAGAGAGTTGTATCTTTGCAAGTGTCTCCGCGTACAGGCGCTGTTCACGCTCTGCCTTGAAAAGGGTTTTTTGTTCTTCCTCCATTTTCTTTTGCTTAATTGCTGTTGTAATCTGCTCAGAGACAAAGCTAAGAATGTTTTTGTCCTCTTCTGCGTATATGACATCTTTTGTGTAGCTTGAGATTGCTAACACCCCTATTATTTCATCTGCATTTTTTAGCGGAATACCAATCCAGGAAACTGGCATTATACCACGTATTTTTATTGTGCCGCTGTTTTTCAGCTTCTTAATGAGTTTTGGATTAGCTATGAACGGCTTTCTCGTATTAAATATGTATTCTGTAATACCATTTTGGACTTTTATGGGAGCAGGTTTTTTCTCTCTTTCGTCTGCCCAGTACGCAAAATCAAACATTTTAGAATCCTTATCATATAATGCAATGTAAAAATTGTCCGCAGGCATGAGATTAGCAATTTCTTTATGTATTTTCTTGCACAGCTCTTTTAAATTTTTAGTTGAATATCCTGATTCAGAAATTTTATACAGTGCCGATTGAACTTTTTCTCTATTTTTAAGAGCGGTTATATCCGTGTAAACGACTACAATTTTTTTATTTTTGAGTTTCCCCCCTATTCTTGCAGCGCTCACGCGGCATACTATATCTTTACCGTCTTTACGCTTGTAGGGGAATTCTGTCTTGTGTGTTTGATTTTTTTTGAGTACGGAGTAAAAATTATTTCCAAATTTTTTGTAGTCTTTGTCTGAGCGGTATAAAATTCTTGTTGTTTTTCCAATTAGTTCTTCTGGTTTCCAGCCGAATACTTCGGTAGCGCCTTTATTAGCAAAGATAATACGATGGTTTTGTAGATTAAGCACTGCATGAGGAATGGCTTCAAGTGTTGAAGATTCCAGATCTTCAATTTTGCGTAGCGCAATCTCTCCCTGTTTCTTATTTTGTTCTAACTCTATATTGCTGAGAGAAAATGCAACATCTTTTGCAACCCCTTGAAATAAAGATAATGCTTCTTTATCCTGCACAAATTCTTGCGTTACTGTTACAGAAAGAACACCATAAATCCTCTCTCCGTATTTTAAGCGCGTTGTTACTGTTCTTGCGTTGTGTTTCTCATAGTTTTTTATTAAGGGGTGGTCTTTGCACGTTGATACAGGTTTTTCATTTATGACGGGGTTGGATTGTTTTAAGGCGTTTGCGATAGATTCAGTGAATTTCCCCTTTTTCAGCATTTCAGACATTTTTGTAAAATCTTTTCCAAGTCCAGATTCAACTGTTTCAGTGACTTCCCCGTTTTCGTTGAGTATCGCAAACCAGGCTCCATAACAATCAGAATTCCTGGCCAAAATATCGCAAACAGTTTTAATGAGCTTGTGAACATTTCTTTCCATAATAATTGTTTGGTTAATCTTCAGCGTTGAACGCAGCAATTGGGAGAAGCGGTTAAGTTTTTCTTCTCTTTCTTTTCGTTCGGTAATGTCTCTAAAGATGTTTGCAAAATATCCTTTTTCAGGAGAGAATGACATAATTTCATACCATTTTTTATGCCTCGGGTAGTAATCTATAAAATATTTTGCTTTGCCAGTGAGAGCAACTTTTGCATATCTTTCGATGAATGGCGTATCGCCGCCGTATACTTCCGTTGCTTTTTTGTCCTCTATGTCTTTTCTTTTTACGGATAGAATTTTTTCGGCCGCGGCATTCGCCTTTTCAAGAACATAATCGACGGGGTTTCCGTCCTTATCTAAAATCAATTTGTGGAGAACGAGGCCGTCCAGCATATTTTCAAATAAATCTCGGTATTGTTTTTCTGGTTTATCTAATTTAGTGTTTCGTTTTTTTAGCTTTTCTTTTTTCATAAGGTTATTGTTTTTTAATTTACTATTTAAAATATTTACCCTTTTAAAAAAATAAAAATGCCGGTTACGCCACTCAGCTCCCTGCATCTCACAGCGTCCATCCACAAGATACAGCTCTTCGCTATCATTTTTTTATTTAATTTATTTAATTTATTTAATTTTATACCTATTTTTTCTTTGCGTCAAGTCCTTGAATTACCTCGCATAAAAGTCTACACGGAATAATACGCCCATTCACTAAAATCTATATGAAAACTTAAAAAAAGAATTGAATAGAATAAAAAGAAAAGAAAGGAAATATTGGAATTTTCTTAGTCAATTCCTTGAAAATTGATTAGCAATATAGGTCTGAGATATTATTTACGAAAAAGAGATATTATAAAATAACACTTTTTTTGCTTTGCTTCGTCTCATAAATATGCGATACATGTGTTTAAGCTTTTTTGTTTAATTTTTCATATCTTTCGACAAACTTTTCTGTGGTTTTTTCCATTTCAATGACACTGCTCATTGCATCACGAAGAAATAAAAGTCCTTCGTTATTATGTATATTTTTCTTCCAGGGCCGCTTTCTTGCATATTCCAATCCGTCTTTACAAATCCTTCTGCTTCAAGTTGTGATAATATTCTATAAAGATTACCCATCTGTCCGATCCCTAATATCATAATGTCAAAATCTTTCAATTTTGTTGATAATTCATAACCGTAAGATGGTTTCTCTGCTATTAGCAGTAGTAGATAGAGTTCAAGCCAGTGCCTTCTTAATCCGCAAAATCTCTTTTTAAATTTAGGCAATTGAGATGCCTCCTTTATTTTGTTTTCTAACGGTGTGAGCTTCCGGGAGTATCCAGCATGGTAGCAGTGCCCTCTATAACTCTCTTTATATTTTCTTCTGCGGAACCTTCTTTTGCAAGATAAACTTTAATATTAGCTTGTTTTAAAGCAGTAAATGCATTTGGGCCAATGCTATTTGATATTAATGCATCTACTTTTTCATTTGCAAGGGTTTCTACCATTTTTGGGCCTGCTCCGTGTGCTTGTAACACCACGTTTTCAAAAAATTTCGTCTCTTTGCTTTCTGTATCGTATATGGCAAAAAAGGCAGCCCTTGCAAAGCGGGCATCAACTTTAGAGCTCAATGTTTTTTCTTTAATTGGGATTGCTATTTTCATAATTTCCTCCTTTTTAGTGCTTATGAAACTTCTCATTGGGCTCGTAGTTAATGCTTTGTAAAGAGCCACTGATGAATGTGTCTATGATCTCTTTCAGGGTTCCTTGTGCCCCGGTGATAGTTTTTATGCCAAAATTTTTAAAAAATGTTATTGCTCTTCCTCCCATTCCCCGCGTAATTAAAACCTTCCCGCCTTTTCTGTGTATGTATTCTGGTATTTCTCCGGGGTCGTGTTCTTCAAGCGTGTTTTTCTCAATTTCCACTTTTTTAATTTCATTTTCTTCAATTTCAACAAATGCAAAATACGGAGTGTGTCCAAAATGCTCTGAGATAATGGAATCAAGTCCGTTGTCGCTTAATACGGGAACTGCAATTTTCATAATTTATACCTCCTAAAGTATTTTTTAAAGTTTTAAGAAAATACTTTTTATAGTTTTTCCTGTTTTCAAAGATTCGTTTTTTACCACTGACTCGGTTCTTTTAGCTCAATTTTTTACTTTTTATTCAACAATATTTCTTACTGGTGCTATAATTTCTTGCAGATGCCATCTTCAATACTTTTAAATTCTCCGGAAAATTTTTTTCCACAAGGGTGCAATACAATTTTTGTCTCATTTGTCATATATATGTATTTTACATATATTATACAGCTCTTTGTTTATCTATCAATAATGGGCAAGAATCCTAATAAATTTTGAAAATGAAATTTATTAAGGAGAGTGTATGATATATTGTATGAACAAGCCAATAAACTGGCTGTTGCATTTTTTGTTTAACTTAACAGAAGAGAATTTCTTTTGATTTAATGGAGTTTTTACGATTTGTTTGTTAAAGGCGATAATAAATTTGGAAAACTTAAAAAATGTTTTATTATTAAAAGAAGGGGGAGGTGTAATATGAAAAAAATCATTGTTTTGGCTTTAGCCATCGTACTGCTTGCAGGACTGTTTGTTGGATGTGGCGGCGGAGGTGAAACACAACCAAAAACTTCTGCTGTAACTGTTTCTGTTTTCGACGGAGACGGCAATGTACTTTCAGGGGTTAATTTAACGATAGGCGACCACTCAGGAAAAACAGAAGATAACGGGAAGTATATCTTTAATGATGTAGAATCTGCAAGTTATACGGTTCAGGCATCAAAAAATGGATATGAGGGTGAAAGTGAAGACATCGTGGTGAGTGCGGGAGAGAATAAAACTGTTTCATTAACTCTCAAGGAAGTGGAAGAAGAAGCAGAAGAATTAAAAAATTATTCGACAGAAAAAAGTTACAGAGCAGTAATGGAAGGGCAATCGAGTTCAGAGGGAATTAATAAAATAATTATTGAACATGATAACTACGGAAGTTCACAGCATCTCACCATATACGATGAAGACGAGAAAGAATTCGAAATGTACATTGTGGATGACAAAGCTAAGATGTTAATGGATGGGAATTGGGTGGATGTTCCTTTCGAACAGGTACAAGTTATGTCTACTGGCTACCTGAATCTTTTTGAGGGTATGACAAGCGGTGCGGCAGAATCTTATAATATTGCTATTACTAATCCAAACTTTTCATACGGGGTAGAAAGGATTGGCAGAGAAACTGTGAACGGATATTCTACAACAAAATACCATATGTTCTCAAAAATTACCTCAGAAGAAGAAACAGGAACATCAGATATATGGATTATTAATAGTGGTCCGTATAAGGAACATGCAACTCGTATGGTTATTACTATGAAATCCTCTGATGAAGAAGAAACTATGACTATTAATATAACGGATTTTGGGAAGGATATGGGAATCCAAATGCCATAGCAGAGGGTTATGTGTTTTTGTTTGCAATAAAACTTCACGCTGGTGTTTACCGCCAGCGTGAAGTAGTTAAAAAAGTTCTATATAAATATTAAATTATCTTTAAATTATCCGAGTTTTGTTCCGCAATTTCCACAGAAATTAGTTCCCCGGGGATTTTCTGCTCCGTATTTTGGACATTTTATCATTCTAAGAGGTGCACCGCAATTTATGCAAAATTTCCTGTTTCCTGCTGGTTTTCCACAAGTAGGGCAGATTGTCGCTTTATCTTCAATTTTTTCGTTAAATGATACTGTTTTTTCTATTGTCAAAAATTTAATATTTTTATAAGAAACACATTTTGATGATATGTGATTTACTGTAACTTGTCTTTTACTCCGTATATAAGGCCGCCATATTTGCCGGCTAAAAGAT
>QMOQ01000041.1 GCA_003650285.1 Caldisericota bacterium
AAAGAATCTTTCCAACTCTATCACTTTTTTTAGATGAAATCATGCTTTCTCTCCTCCTTCCACTTGTATTACATTTCCATCATCCGGTGCAGAAGAAAGAGCTTCCTGCGCCAACTTAAAATCTGGAACAATTTTCAATGCCTCCTTCAGTAAATTTTTGCATTCATCGATGCTTCCGTCAAATTTTTTGCGAAGTGCGTTTCTGTATAATAAATGAGCTTTAACACTGTCAGTCGCATCTTTTAAAGATAGGCCCCTTTCATATTGCTTCGCCGCAAAATCAAAAAGACCTATCTTTTCAAAACTCATGCCCAAAAATAGACACATAAGTGGGATATAATGCCCTGACCGTACAACGAACTGAAAAGCTGCAATTGCTTCTTCGTATCTTTCAACAATAAAACACAGGAAACCCAAAACATAATGCACATTGTAGTTTAAAGAATCTTTCGCTCTTTTTTCTTCATATTTTTTTATTACTTTTTCAAGCGATTGGGAAAAAAGATGAGAAGGTTCAAACTTATCAAAAAAATCTACTATGCTATCTGCTTCTTCATTTTCAAGATGCACGATGAACATATTAAGTGCGGCTTCTTTGCTACCTGGCTCTCTCTTAAGAATTAATTCATACATCTCAACTGCTTTATCGGAGCGATCGGCTATTTCAAAAAATTGTGCAATTTTTATTAGTTCTTTTACAGTAAGCTTTTCCCCCAACTTTTTTGCTTCATCACAAACAAAATCGACATTACCAACAGGGCTTAAATCAATAAACTCTAAAAATGTTTTAACCAATTTTTTTGTATCACCTTTTCGTTCAAGAATGTAAATTCTTTTCAATAAAAACAGCTTATTAGACGGGTCTAATTTGAGCAACAATTCTATTATCTGCTCTTTCTTAGAAAGATCTACTATGTCGTCCATACAGCCATATAGTGCTTTAGCAACAATATTTTTTTCGGGAGCATTGGGGATATCAACAATATAACTGGCCAGTTCTAAGTAATCATCAAGAGAAAGTTTGTTAATTCTATGCGCAGATATAAGCCATCTTATGCCCTCAGTTTCTTCGTTTGTGTTACACAAGATTTTACCCAATGTGTAAAAATATTGGAATGTTGTCTTATCGCTAAGACTTTTATTCCTAAGATATTTGCTCACCGTTCTTAAATATTCAACATCTTCTTTAATTAAAGGAAAAAGCGGTGCTGAAAGACTACTTACATTCGGTTCAGTGTCTCCAATTTTAAGAAACATAAATACTGCGTCCTCTTTCTTGCCAAGATTAACAAGCATACCGTAAAAATCTTTTTTCAAATTTTTATCCTGTGGAAGGAGATTTGTCATTTTGTAAAGAATATCAAGCTTTTCCTCTCCTTTTGCGTATTTGCAAGCAACTCTCAAATAAAAAATTGCATTTTTTTTGTTTCCATTTTCTTCACTGAGATGTGAGAGCCTTCTAATTATTTCTACATTGCCAGGATCTATAAGTAAAACCTTGTTATAGATATACTCTGTTTCTATAAAATTTACCTTTGCGTATCTTTCTGCCGCATTTGTAAGCAATTTTTTTGCTTCTTCTTCATCTCCCTCGTCCATACAGTTTAAGCCCTTTATATATTCCGGGTCATTGACAAAAGTAAGTTCTGCCGTTTCGAAACCTGATGCTTGAACTTTCGCAGTAGAAGATTCTTTGGCAGCAGTTATCTTTTTTTGTTTCTCACCGGAAATTACCGTCTTCTTAAGTTTTGGTTCTTTCCCAGGGGGGGTTAAAAGAGGTTTTTTGACAGATGTATCAATTAAAGGTTGTGCGGGCGAAATACCTGCTTTAACGGTAGATTTCTCTAGGGGTTCTCTCTCAATCTTTTTTTCTTTTTCACCAGGAACAGCTTCAGTTTCTTTAAGCTCGAGTATCTCAGAAAGCTTTTTTAGTGCCACTTCATTATTGGGTTTCAATTTAAGGAGTACATTAAAATAAGTTTCTGCATCTTCATATTTTTTCATAGTAAAAAGCAATTCTCCGGCAAGTTCAATTAGTGCTGGTTTGGCCCCTTTTGTTTCAATAAGCTTGTTTACAATATTAAATGCATTTTCAAATTGTCCAACCGCCATATACACATCTACAGCCTTTAGGGCAATTTCCATCTTTCCGGGGAATTTACTCTGCAAAATAGATATAAGATCAACAGCTGCATCTTTCTCGTTATGCTTAAGTTTCTCATCTACTAAAAGAAATGTGTAATGAGCACCATTCTTAGTATCATCTAATTCAAAGAAGAGCGGTATAATCTTTTCATAGATCTTTCCGTGAAATGACGAAGGAAGTGCATCAACATTTTCACACATCTTTAGAAGGTCAAGGTACACTTGCAAGGCACTTCGGGGGTCATTTTTATCATAAAAAGAATCCCCTTCCTCCACGGCTTCTTTAAGCGCTTCGTCAAAATGCCCTCGCGCTATAAATTTTTGCAAGGTTGCCTTGTAATTTCTTTTCCCGAAAAGTGCGCTCATATTATGTATTCTCTCCTAACTTTATTATAATTTTTTTTAGTAAAATTCAAAACAACAAAATTGTTCAATTTCACGAAGATAATTTAATACTTCATCTTCTACATTCTTATCATAAAAAATGGATACCTCTTCATCATTTCCTAAAGAAAGTGCAACAAGTCCGGTATCAGAAAGCAATGCCTGGACAAACCAAATATACCGTTTGTCTATATGAATTTTTCTCAAAACTTCTCTTCCCTTTATTTGCTTACTATGTTCTATGCTGCGCACAATTATCCACCATAATATTTTGCAAGATCTCTGTTATGTTCTTCTAAAGTTCGTTCAAATATTGCTTTTCCTTCCGGTGTTGTAATAAAATAGTAATAATTTGTATCAGGAGCATCAAGCACAGCGATAATGGACTTTATCCCGGGATTGCATATAGGCATCGGTGGGAGTCCGATATATTTATATGTATTATATGGAGAATCTATATCATAATCTTCTTCTGAAAGCCATTGTTTATGGTCTGGCAATATATAGACAATTGTAGAATCTGCCTGAAGCGGCATTCCGATACACATCCTATTTAAAAACACGCTTGCAGCAAGAGGCCTATCCTCATCAAGGCGTACTTCCTTTTCAACAATAGAAGCAAGGATAATAACTTGCTCTAAAGTTAATCCTTTTCCCGTTGCCTTTTCATTAATATTAGCTGGCAAAATCTCTAAAAATCTTTCCCCGAACCTGTTTATTACATCTCTATTCATCATTTTTTCTGTAAACGAATATGTATCAGGAAAAAGATATCCTTCAAATTGCTCTGCTTCTTTGATAAACAGCTCTTTGTCTTCTATTACATTCTTTTCGTAAAGTCTTTCTGCAATATCTCTTACAGTAAACCCTTCAGGAATAGTTACTTTTATATCTTCCGGCAATACTCCCTGTTTAAGAATGTCTATGATATCAAAAATGTTATGAATATCAGTAAGATAGTATTGGCCACTTTTTAAATTCTTCTCTTCTCCTTTGATTTTGACAATAATGGAAAAACCAATCGGATCAAGAATAAAATCATTTCCCTTTAATAATGTTCCTATATTTCTCACTGTAACATTTTCCGGAATATCAAGCTCTCCTTCACTCTTGCCCGTAATTAATCCAGGATATATTTCAACGAAAACAATCAAAAAAATAAGAAAAAAAACAATGAGAAGAATTATCCGTCTCAATTTTCTAATTTTTTCTTCCTCCCTCCATAATTCAGATAACTCTGAAGAATTAACAAAGCTTCGGCAGCATCTTTTGTTGCACGCTCTTTTTTGGACCTAACGCCTAACAACTTATACGTTTTATGGGCTATAACGCTAGTAAAACGCTCATCCCAAAGAATGATTTCTACATCGCTTAAATGTCCTTTTAACACATTTACAAATGTAAGCACTTTTTCTGCCTGTGGGCCCACATCTCCTTTTAATGTTTTGGGAAGGCCTACGATAACAGCTTTTGCATTATAAGATTTTACCAGTTTTTCTATTGCTTCAAATTCATTCCCATCTCTTGGAATCACAGTAACGGGGTTTGCAATTATATGTAAAGAATCGCTTGCAGCCACACCAACTCTTCCTGTGCCAACATCAAGTGCAACAATTACTCCTTTTTCTTTCATTTATTCACCTGCTTTACAATTTCTCTTTAAGATCTTTTGCACTTATGCGCGCAGTGCCACTGCCCTGTGCTAAATGTTCATTTCCTCCCCCTCTTCCATTAAGAAGCGGAGATACCTTATTAAAAATTTCAATGCTTGAAACATTTTCATCCGCTAACTTACCTACGAGCAGAAGAACCTTATCAGATTCAACAGAACTAAACAACACGACTCCCTTCTTCAACTTTTTCCTTGCTATATCCAACGCTTTACGTAATTCTGCAAATGAAACCGAATGAAACTCCTTAAAGTAAAAAGGAATACCGTCTTTTTTTGTAATTAAAATGATATCCTCCAATGCTGATTCAATCCCTTTTAATTTAATTTGGTGTAATTCACGTTTCAATTCTTTATTTTCAGCAAAAATTTCTTCCATACGATCTGGAACGGATTTTTCGTCCGTTGATAAAATTTTTGCTATTTTTTTAAGAATTCTTCCTTTTTCCAATATTGCTTGATAAGCTTTTTTGCCTGAAAGCCCTTCTATTCTTTTTATGCCAGATGCAACGCTCCTGAAAGACGTAAGCACTACGCAGTGAATATCGCCTGTATCAGATACATGTGTTCCTCCGCAAAACTCTTTGCTTATCCCTGCTATGTCGACAACTCTTACAGTATCTCCATACTTATCGCCAAAAAATGCAAGAGCACCAGATTTATTTGCCTCATCAAGTGTCATTTCTTTAACACAAACAGGACTTCCATTGATTATAATGTCGTTTATTTCTCTTTCAATTTTACCAAACATTTCATCGTCCATCTTGCCTATAAAATTAAAGTCAAAACGAAATTCATCAGGATAAACAGCAGAACCTTGCTGTCCAATATTTTCTCCGAAAAAACTCCTCAGCACTCCCTGTAATATATGCACAGATGTATGCGCCCGCATAATTGCATGCCTTCTCTCCGAATCGACAGATACTTCCACTGTATCTCCCACTTTAATGAATCCGCTCTTTATCTTACCTGTATGTATTATCAAGTCACTAATCGGAGTTTCGGTGCCTTCAACTACAAATGCAAATTTTTCATTTTTTATAATCCCTTTATCTCCTGCCTGTCCACCCTTTTCGGCATAAAAAGGCGTTTTATCAAGCATAATAGAAACTTCTTCTCCTTCTGATGCCGAGCTAACTAAATTCCCGTTCTTTAAAATGCCCTTTACTTTAACTTTTGATGAAAGAATATCATAACCAATAAAATCAGTCATTCCTACCTCTTCTTTTACCTTAACAAGATTGACTCTCTCAGTAAAGCTCTTTCCTCCGCTAAATGCTTTTCTTGCCCGTTCTCTCTGCTCCTCAAGGTATTCATCAAATTTCTCGTTATTAAAGTTAAGATTATGCTCTTTAAGCAACAATTTAGTAAGCTCTATTGGAAAGCCAAGCGTATCATACAGATAAAACACAGCATCTGCAGAAAACTCTTTTCCACCTGATGCTTCTATCTTTTTGCGCTGGTCTTTAAAATATTCAAACCCTCCATTTAATGTCAGGTTAAACCGTTCTTCTTCGCTTTTTACATTAGAAATTATCTTATCTTTGTTTTCATTCAGTTCCGGGTAAAAGGCATTAAGAGAATCAACAACAGCAGGAATAATACGATGAAGAAACGATTCCTCGAGATTTAATTCCCTTCCAAAAAGTGCACTCCTTCGTATCAGCCTTCTCAACACATATCCTCTTTTTTCATTGGTAGGAACCAATCCCTCGGCGATAAGAAAAGAAATGGCTCTTATATGATCGGCTATAACACGGAAAGAACGGTCCTTTTTTTCATCAATTCCATACTTTTCTCTACTTATATCTTCAATTTTTTTAATAATAGGCAAAAAAAGATCTGTTTCAAAATCTGTTTCAACTCCTTCTATAATGCTTGTAATCCTCTCAAGTCCCAGGCCGGTATCAATGTTTCGTTTCGGCAATGGCTTAAGCTCTCCATTAGCTTGCCTGTCAAACTGAGTAAAAACAAGATTCCAAAATTCTAAAAATCTCTCTCCGTCATCTCCGGGAAGCTGCTTTTCTTCCCCCGCTTTTCTTATACCCCTGTCAAAATAAATTTCAGAGCAAGGACCACAGGGTCCGACAGTACCCATCTTCCAGAAATTATCGTCTTCGCCAAGTAAAATAATTTTTTCGGGAGCAATACCTACTTTTCCCCAGATTTCCTTTGACTCCAAATCATCCTTGTATACTGAAATCCATAAACGATCTTTCGGTAAATTTAACACTTCTGTCACATACTGATACGCCCAGGGGATTGCTTCTTCTTTAAAATAATCACCTATGGAGAAATTGCCAAGCATTTCAAAAAATGTATGGTGTCGTGCCGTGTACCCTACATTATCTATGTCATTTGTTCTCAGACATTTTTGCACTGTTGCTATGCGTTTACCTGGCGGTTCTTCCTCGCCAAGATAATAAGCTTTCAAGGGAACCATTCCCGCTGAAGTAAACAAAAGCGTTGGATCCTGGGGAATAAGCGATGCACTTTTTAATCTCAAATGGTTTTTATTTTCAAAAAAAACAAGAAAATTTTCCCTTATATCTTTGCTTTCCACATTTTCACCTTCTTTCTTTTGTTGAATTTTACATTGAGTTAAAATTTTGTCAATATTATAAAGGTACTTGCCTGAGTATCCAATTTGAATTATAATAAACAAAATGGAGGTAACAAATGAAACATATAAAAGTAATTGTTAAAAAACCTTTCTGGAATATTGATAAAAAGCACGATTGCAGAGAGTGTCAAACGCCTTGCAAATCAGCTTGTAAAACAAGCGTAACAATAGGCAATCAAGTTTGCGAAATCAAAAAGCCGATAAAGAGATGGATCTGGTAGCTTGATACATGATGCTTTTTGCAAAGAAAATGTCCACACGTTTATATTCAACGAAGAACATTTTGCAATTGATGTAAATACAGGTTCCTTAGTTGCGCTTGATGAAATATCATATAAATTCATCAACACGCTCTTCAAAAAACAATCATTTGATTCAGCCGAAAAAATACTTTTCAGAGAATACGGAAAAGAAGCTTCAAGCACAAGGAAAG
>QMOQ01000042.1 GCA_003650285.1 Caldisericota bacterium
ACGGCCGGCTGAAGTGGGTCAACTTCTCGTCCAACAATTGCCTGCAAGGCAATAACGGTATGGGACGCAATCAATACCGGGTCAACAGATGTATGAGGGTAAGCGCCATGCCCACCTTTTCCTGTTATCCGTATAGAGAATCTATCCGCTTGAGCTGTAAAAATACCGGGTTTAATGGCAACTACACCACAAGGAAACATATTTCCAAGATGCAATCCATATGCTCTATCCACATGTGGTTTTTCCAGGACGCCTTCCTCGATCATTTTTGCAGCACCACCCGGATCTTTTTCTTCAGATGGCTGAAATACAAATTTTATATTTCCCTTAATTTCCTCTTTATGCTGCGAAAGGATTTTGGCAGCAACAAGAAGCATGGCAGTATGAGCATCATGACCACAAGCATGCATCACGCCTTCATTCACAGATTTATAAGGAATTTTACTCATTTCCTCTATTGGTAAAGCATCCATATCTGCTCTTAAAAGAATTGTTTTGCCTTTTTCTTTGCCTCTAAGAAGGCCAACAACTCCTGTTTTTGCAATACCGATTTTAACTTCCAAGCCACACTTCTTTAGATAATTCTCAATAATCTTTGCAGTCCTCTTTTCCTTAAATGCTAATTCAGGATGCATATGAAAATCTCTTCGTAATTTAATAACTTCGTCTTTCAAAGATTCAACTTCTTTCCGTACAGTGTCCATAACTCCTCCTCGATTAATAAATCAAAAATTTTAGATAAAAAAATCAAAATAAATCTTAAGAAATTCAAATTTTTAACCAGATACTACTGTTATTCTACTGATCAGATGAGCCGTTTTCTAAATCAATCTTATAACCCCTTATTTTGTTAAAAAGAGATTTTCTTGATATTCCTAACATTTTAGCCGCTTTTGTTTTGTTGCCGCTAGCCTTTTTAATAGCTCTCACAATCATCTCTTTTTCTATTTCAGCAATAGCCTCAGGAAGAGGGACAACAGTATTGTCACTTCCCTTTTGCGCGATTGCTGTAATGCTCGTTTTTTCTTCGGCTCTCTGTGCCAGCTCAGGAGGAAGATGGTCCATCATTATAAGAGGAGCAGATGTAATAATCACTCCCCTGGCAATAGCATTTTCTAACTCTCTTACGTTACCAGGCCAATCATAATCCATAAACAATCTCATCACAGCATCAGAAACTCCTTGCACTATTTTGCCATACTTTTTCGAGAATTTAGAAACAAAATAGTCCACTAGTAAAGGTATATCCACCTTTCTTTCCATTAGAAGAGGTACATTAATTGTAACAACATTTAACCTGTAGTATAAATCTTCTCGAAACTTACCTTCCTTCACCAACTCTTCCAGATTTCGATTTGTTGCCGCTAATATTCTCGCTTGTGAAACAATCGTCTCCTTTCCTCCAATGCGCTCAAACGTCTTTTCTTGAAGTATTCTAAGCAATTTTGCCTGAAGAGCAAGCCCCATATCTCCTATTTCATCAAGAAAAATTGTTCCATTTCTCGCCTGCTCAAATTTGCCAATATGCCTTGCAATAGCATCCGTGAATGCCCCTTTTTCATGGCCAAAAAGCTCTGACTCCAACAAGCTTTCAGGAATTGCAGCACAATTCACCACTATAAATGGTTTATTTTTTCTGTTGCTATGAAAGTAAATAGCTTTTGCTACTAATTCTTTCCCTGTCCCGCTTTCGCCACGAATTAGCACGGTAACATCCGAATCAGCTACACGCCCGATATCCTTATAAACTTCTTGCATTTCAGAAGATTCTCCCACTATCTCATCCTGTTTATAATTATTGTCTGATTTAACTTTTTCAAAACTTGTTGATAATTCTTTTAATTCAATGGCTTTTCTAACTTTTATTTTTACCTCCTCAATATCAAATGGCTTTGTGAGATAATCATAAGCGCCTTTCTTCATTGCTTTGATTGCCAAATCAGAACTTCCATAAGCAGTAATAAAAATTACAGGAAGATCAGGAGATATTTCTCTGATCTTTAAAAACGCTTCCATTCCATCCATGACTGGCATTCTTACGTCCAGCAGAACACAATCCGGAGAACTTTTTGCTACAAAGTCAACTGCCTTTTGTCCATTATCTACTGTCGCAACAGTATAGTCCTCTTCATCAAGCACTTCGGTAAGAAGAGCCCTTACATCCTCTTCATCGTCCGCAATTAAAATTGCATATTTTTTAAGCCTCATTTTTTACATCTCCTATAGGTAAATAAATATAAAATGTAGTGCCTTTATTGTTTTCACTTTTAACGCTTATTTTACCACCATGCTCCTTAACTACTCGATAAGCAATAGCAAGGCCCAAACCTGTTCCTTCTGCTTTTGTAGTATAGAATGGGACAAAGATATGTTCCAGTTGATCTTTATTCATTCCTGCACCCGTATCGCGTATGGAAATTTCCAGGAACTGCTCCTTTCTTGTAGAACCAACGACTATCTTTCCTTTCTCCCCAATGGATTGCACTGAATTAATCATGAGATTAAGAAACAATTCTTTGCATTTCTTTTCATCTGCCTCTATCGTTTCTATCTGACAATTATTAATAAATTCAATTTCTTTACCCGCTGCATACTGCTTGCCCATTGAAATGATTTCGTCAATAAAAGTAGAAATATTAAATTTTACTTTCTTAAGCGGAGATGGCCTGCCATAATTCAAAAGATCCTGTACAATTTTACTTAATCTATATGTTTCTCTTAAAATTGGTTTCACATATTTTTCTTCATTTTTCCCTTGCAGTTTCTTCTCAAGGATCTGCGCAAAACCCTTTATAGAAGTAAGAGGGTTACGAACCTCGTGTACCACACCTGCAGTAAACATTCCCAGAGTTCTAAGCGATTCATTGCGTTGAGCTTCTTCAATATTTCTCTTCAAACTTGCAGCCATGTTATTAATAGAAGTAGCAATAGCCCCTATTTCTCCTCCAAAGCTAGGAAATCTAAAATCTAAATTACGTTCTAATACTTTTAATCCTCTATTAATTCTTACAATTTTGCTTGTAAACATTGATGAAATCAATAATATAAAAATTGCAGCTAAAATTGCTGAATAAACGGTCACTTTATTTGCTTCCATCTTTATGTCCTCAACAGGCCCCATAATGATAGAATATGGCTCATCTACAAAGATATAGCCCTCTGGCATTTTTTTTGTCGTAACATATTTTATAATAGTAAGTTTTTTATCAAGCTTATATTGATCTAATCCCATATATACAATTTCATCATTAATTGGAGGAATATAATAACCAAATTCAAGCTCCGGAAAATTCTTCCGATATTCATCAAAATACTCTTCAAATAAAGGCTTAAGAAAGTTTGTGATATAAAGCTTCTGTTCATCGATGGTAAGATGACCAAAATCATACTGCCAGGCAACTCCATCATACATCTTTTGATATCTTTCCACCAGTTGGTTTGCAGCAATCTCCAATCTTTTTGTTTCAACATTAAAAATCTCGTTTTCTACATTTCTTACGACCATAGAAGTGATAAAAACCATTGATACAACGACAAAAACCACCAAGACAGTAGTTAGTTGAAATCTTATTGATTGAAAAAATCTCTTTAAATTATTCATCTTAAACAGATAACTCCCTGGCAAGCTTATATAATTTTGAATTTAATTTCTTTTTCCTTGTTACCGCCTGCTCTAATGGTATTAGAATAATTTTATTATCCTTTATTCCAACAACTTTACCCTTTTCCTTCTCAAGTAGAGCATTTACCGCTTTTTCTCCTAATGTGGAAGCAAGAAGCCTATCAAAACGAGTAGGAGAACCACCCCGCTGTATATGGCCAAGTACTGCAACTCTTACATCAATATTGATACGTTCTTGAATTATTTTTCCAAGATCTCTTGCATGAATTGCTCCTTCAGCACACACAATAAGGTGATGCATCTTTTTCTTCTTCATCCCGTTTTTGATATCATATACAATCTCATTAATATTAAATTTTACTTCGGGCACAAGAATAATGTCCGCACCACCAGCAATACCAGCATCCACAGCAATAAACCCAGTATCTCTCCCCATAACTTCTACAATAAAAGTGCGATCATGCGATTCTGCTGTATCCCTTATTTTATCAATTGCACCAATTGCAGTATTGACAGCTGTGTCAAATCCGATTGTGTAATCCGTTCCCCACAAATCATTATCAATAGTAGATGCAATACCCATTGTAGGAAAACCTTTTTTTAAAAGAGCAAGACTTCCTGCCTGAGATCCATTGCCACCAATCACAATGAGTCCTTCTATTCCTTTTTTTTTCATATTTTTAATTGCTCTTAACTGCTTCTTTTCTTCCTTAAATTCAATAGTTCTGCTCGTCTTGAGCACTGTCCCACCCTTTTCTAAAATACCGCTCACATCACGAGGAAGCATCTGGCGAAAATCCTTCTCCAATAATCCTCGATATCCACGATAAATACCGATAACTTCAACCCCTCTCACATACCCAACGCGTACAACACTTCTTATAGCAGCATTCATCCCGGGAGCATCACCTCCCGAAGTAAGAACAGCAATTCTTTTCATTTTAAAAACACCTTGAGTAATTTAAGCCAATCATTAGAAACCATTTTCAAGTTTCCTGCTGCCTGATCCAGTGGAACTGCATCAATCTTATTATTAACGATTGCCGCCATTTTTCCAAATTCTCCACTATGCACCATATCTACCGCCTTTACCCCTACACGAGCCCCAAGCATTCTGTCAAATATAGTAGGAGGACCACCTCTCTGTATATGGCCAATTACTGCTGAGCGCGTAGGAATATCTATCTTTTCTTTTATGATATTGGCCACAAACTCGCCCACACCTCTCTTCTGAAGAAGTTTATGCCCAAATTGATCCACCTCGCTGTCAGAATCAACGGGAAGTTCTATTCCTTCAGAAGCAACAACAAGCGCATATCCTTTGCGTTTATAACTTTTTTTAAGATGCTCACACATTGCATCAAAATCTGGTTTTTCTTCTGGAAGAAACACCCAATCCGCACCACCTGCTATGCCTGTAAACAGAGCTACCCATCCTGCATGTCTTCCCATTACTTCAAGTACTATAATTCTACGATGAGAACGCGCAGTATCTCTCAATCTATTCAAGGCATCCACAGCAATGCTCACTGAAGTATCAAATCCAAATGTATAATCCGTGCCACTGAGATCATTGTCCATCGTTTTCGGCACTCCAACTACATTCACTCCTAATTTGTACAGTTTTGATGCAACACCGAGTGTATCATCGCCTCCAATTGCAATAAGCGCCTCTATTCCTAATTTGTTAAGATTTTCAATAACTCGTTCGGCACCATTCTCTATAGCAAAAGGATTTGTGCGCGATGTAAATAAAATTGTACCACCATAATTTATAATCTCGTCAACACTTTTTAACTCAAGTGAACGAGTCAAGCATTCAAGAGGTCCTTTCCATCCCTCTTCAAAACCTATCACTTCATCATTATAATCAAGTGCTCTATAAACAACTCCTTTTATGGCAGGATTTAAACCGGAACAATCTCCCCCTCCTGTCAAAACTCCTATTTTCATTTTAACCTCCTATTGTCTTAATTATCAATTCCGTTGCTGCATCAACAGCTTCTGTACGAATTTTTTCCCTATTGCCAGTAAAATGCTCTTCAATGACAGAAATATTTCCATTATAAAAAACAGCAATGTAGACTAAACCAACTGGTTTGTCTTCCTGTCTTAAAGGACCTGCTACTCCCGTAAGTCCTACTCCTATATCCGAATTAAAAAGAAAAGAAACATTTTTTGCTAGATAAGAAGCTGTTTCTTTGCTCACCAAACCTTTATTTTTTAACGTGCTTTCGGGCACATTTAATATCTTTTCCTTTGCAAAATAACTATATGCTACAATACCACCTAAAAAATAATCGGAGCTTCCGGGAATGTCTGTAATCTTTTTAGAAAACAACCCACCTGTCAGAGATTCTGCAACAGCAATAGTAAATCTTTTATCTTTTAATAATTTTCCTAACCTTTTTTCTAACATTTTTTCTCCTTGTGAAAATTTTACACGTTTTTTTATTTTATGCAACTTTCACAAGGATTCATTGGCAGTTTTTTTACAATATTAAAAAATTCATAATTCTATATAATAATGTATAATAAAGAAAACCAAAAAGGAGAATGAAGATGAAAATAAGTGAATTATTCTTGCCAACACTAAGAGAAACACCACAAGATGCTGAAATACTGAGCTATAAACTTATGCTTAAGGCTGGAATTATCAGAAAAATCGCATCTGGTATTTACTCGTACTTACCACTGGGACTAAGGTCTCTACAAAAAATAGAACAAATCATAAGGGAAGAGATGAACGATGCAGGAGCACAGGAAATTCTCTTTCCGGCTATACTTCCCAAAGAAATCTGGGATGAAACAGGAAGATGGGAATTATATGGCGAAGAAATGTTTAAGCTGAGAGACAGAAAGGGCAGAGAATTCTGCCTGGGACCAACTCACGAAGAAGCTGTAGTTGATCTAGTGCGGGGAGAAATCCGCTCTTACAAAGAACTTCCAAAAACATTCTATCAGATACAAACAAAATACAGAGATGAAATAAGACCTCGTTTTGGTGTAATGAGAGCAAGGGAATTCATCATGAAAGATGCATACTCTTTTGACATATCAGAGGCAGAATTAGAAAACACATATAACAAAATATTTAACGCATATGTAAAAATATTTGAACGTTGCGGACTCAGTGCAATCCCCATTGAGGCAGATTCAGGCGCAATCGGAGGAAAAGTTTCGCATGAATTCGTTGTAAAATCCACCAGTGCAGGAGAAAGCACATTTGTCTCCTGTCCACATTGCGACTATGCAGCAAGCATTGATGCAGCAAAATCCAAAGAAGAAGATCTATTATCCAATGAACAAGAAAAACCTTTAGAAGAAATTGCAACACCAAATGTAAAGTCCGTTGAAGAAATAGCAAAATTCTTGCACATTGATAAAACAAATATCGCGAAATCACTTCTCTACAAAATAGATGACAAATTCGTACTTGCATTAGTACGAGGGGACGATGAATTAAACGAAATAAAATTAAAAAACTTGTTCAATGCAAATCACATAAGACAGGCCACGGAAGAAGAAGTAAAAAAACTTACAGGAGCATC
>QMOQ01000043.1 GCA_003650285.1 Caldisericota bacterium
ATTTGAATCTAACCACCCTATTTTTTGCATATAATCAACAGGTCTCAATCCAAATTTAGAGAGACAAAACTCCTCTTCATCCTTTGTTTCTGCAAGATGAGTATGCAACAAAAGATTATATTTCCGCGCAAGAGTAACACTTTCATGCATTAATCTTTCCGTAACAGAAAATGGCGAACAAGGCGCAAGAGCAACTCGGTGCATAGAAAAACGGGAGGGATCATGATATTCTTCAACAACTCGTTCTGAATCTCTTAAAATTTCATCTTCGGTTTGCACTACAGAATCAGGAGGTAATCCTCCATCCTTTTTAGAAAGAGACATACTACCCCTCGTCCCGTAGAAACGCACCCCTGTAATATCAGCCCCTTCCATCTGCGCATCAAATAGATAAGGATGCCCTTTTGGAAAAAGATATAAATGGTCAGTCGTGGTCGTAACACCACTTTTCATCAGCTCAAGAATAGCTGTAACTGTAGATATCATCACAGCTTCCTCATCTATATTCTTCCATTTTTCATAAAGAAAAATTAACCAATCGAATAATTTTGTATTCTGCACCTCGGGAATTGCCCTGAAAAGTGATTGGTAAAAATGATGATGTGTATTAACAAAACCAGGAAGCATAAGCATACCCTTTCCGGAAATTTCTTTATCAATTTCAAAATTGGGAACAATTCCACTCCCCACTTCTTTTACTACATTATCTTCGATATAAACCCAACCGTTTTTAATTTCGTCCAAGTTTCGATTAAATGTAGCAATAATATCTATATCCCTAATGACAGTTTTCATTCTGTTTTTTCCTTTTCTTTAAGAAGTGTGTAAACTACCTCACTTGTTGCAGGAATTTTAAAAATTCTTACCCCCACCGCATTGTATATAGCATTTGTAATAGCTGGTGCAGTACCACCCATAACTGTTTCTGCAACACCTTTAGCACGATACGGCCCTGTTTCTTCCGGGTTAACAATTGTCACCGTTTCAATTTCAAAAGGAGCATCCTCTATTGACGGAATAATGTATGTTGAAAAATTTGTCGTTTTAAATATTCCTTTCTCAACAATCATGTTTTCAAAAAGCCCGTATCCCATACCCATAACAAAACCACCTTCAGATTGTCCTTCAAGCCCCTGTCTATTTATCACATCACCTGCATCTATTACCTCTGCGCCTTTTAACACTTTTGTTTGTCCTGTAAGGGTATTTACTTCAATAAGGGTAAGATGTGCAGAAAATGCAAATATATTATGGGGTAAACCAAAAGCATCCTTAATTTTTATATCAGCAACTGGCATAAGAAAATATCCTTCTGTTTGCGGAAGATGGCAAGTTTCATTCATAAAACGTGAGGCAATCTCTTCATAGAAAACTTTCTTTTCGGGCTCATTGCTTGCACAGATACATCCATCACTTGCAGTAAGATTATCAGCAGAAACACCTAATATCTCCGATGCCTTACTCTTTAAAATTTTTATCATTCTTTCTGCTGCAATAATTATCGCCTTACCACCTGTATATACCCCTCTCGATGCACTTGTAGGTCCTGAATCTGCAGTAGTATCAGTATCACCAAGTAAAACATTTATCTTATCTATAGGACACTTCATAGCCTCCGCAGCAATCTGAGCATAGGAAGTACCAATGCCTTGTCCATAATCCACCAAGCCTACGCCAACCTCAAAACCGCCATTTTTACAAAACTTTAAAATAGCACCTCCATAATCAGGAAGTCCAACCCCAAGACCAGTGCCTTGATATGTAAGAGCAATACCAAAACCTTTTTTAATCCAGGGTTTTTTAAAATCATTTACTAAATATTTCTCTCTATTTTGCCACAGTTTTGTTTTTCTTATTCCATCCAATACGGCAACTGTGCCAACACTCGTCGTAAGCCTATTACCTATAGGAGCGATATCACCCCTGCGGAGAGCATTCTTCCTTCGCAATTCTACAGGGTCAATTCTTAATTTTTCAGCTATAATATCCATCTGTGTTTCCATTGCAAATGTTGCTTGAGGTACACCAAAACCTCTGAAAGCGCCAGAAGTCCCATTATTTGTATAAATACAATAACCATCTATATTTACATTAGATAATTTATAAGGACCACAAGCATGCTCAATTGCAAGGTTTAATACAGGTCCACCAAGCGATGCATATGCTCCCGTATCTGCATATATTTTTACTTCATTTGCAATTAATGTTCCATCCTTTTTAACACCTGTTTTGTATTTCATAATCATTGGATGCCTTTTCCAATAAGAAATAATGGACTCTTCTCGAGACATAACAATTTTTACAGGCCGTTTTGTTTTTAATGCAAGCAATCCTAAAATAGGCTGGATAGTAAGCTCGTCTTTACCGCCAAATGCTCCACCTACCGGATAGGAAACAACATGAATTTTTCGAGGATTCAGGGCAAGACAACGAGAAAGTTGCATCTGATCTCTCTGCGGATATTGAGAACCCGCATAAACAGAAAGAGTCCCGTCTTCTTCAAGCTTTGAAACACCTGATTCTGTTTCCAAGAATACATGTTCTTGCATTCCCGTATAATAGGTGTGTTCCACTATGACATCCGCTTCTTTAAACCCTTTCTTTACATCACCTCGACTAATTTTCGTATGAAGATGAATATTTCCATCCGTATGCACTTTTGGTGAATCAGGTTGTGTTGCTTTAATCGGATCATCTACAATAGGAAGTGGCTCATACTCAACAGTTATAAGCTTTATTGCTTCTTCCGCTATTTCTTTTGTTTCAGCAGCAACAGCAACAACAGCATCACCAATGTATCGCACTTTATCCTCACATAACACAGGCTGATCTGGTACTACAATACCAAAACCGTTCAATCCCGGAACATCCTCCCATGTAACAACAGCAACAACACCGGGAAGGGCTTTTGCCTGCGATGTATCAATTTTTTTTATCAATGCATGTGGATATTTTGCACGTAATATTTTACCAAAAAGCATTCCGGGAAAATTAAGGTCGGACATATATTTAATTTTTCCAGAAGCCTTATCTGCAGCATCAATTCTTGGCACGCTTTTCCCTATGTATTTAAAGTCTTTCATATTCACGCCTTTCGCTTCCAATCATTAGCACTTAGGCCAAGTAACCCTTCGTACAAAAGATTTATACTCATATCCTGACGGTACTTAAGCGATGCTCTTATATCAGATATTGGAGAAACCTCCCTGAAGGAAAGTTTGGCAATGTAATGAATCTGCTCAGGGGAATCTAAAGAACTGCTAACAATAGCTTTTTCCACTCTTCGCCCTCTTACAACTGTCGGTGCAACTGCCCCAAATGCAACAACTGCCCTATCAAACGTATTCGTTCCTGTCTCACTTCTTCTCATTTTTACCGCAACATTTAAAACAGCTATCGCAAGCGCATTTCTCTGGCCTAATTTTTTAAAGAAACCTATTTCGTTTTCTTCCAGTTCAGGCATAAAAATATCAACAAGTAATTCATTTGGCTCTAAAATAGTCTTTCCCGGACCTGTAAAAAATTCTTCAATAGAAACAACTCGCTCGCTATTAATGCTTTTAAGCTTAAGCTTTGCGGTTTGAACAAATAACGCAGAAATAGAATCACCAGCAGGAGAAGCATTTGCTATATTTCCGCCAAGCGTTCCTCTGTTCCGTATTTGCGGAGAGCCAATAGTAGCACAGGCTTCTCTTAAAATGAAAGCATATTTCTCTATAACTTCTGACTCTAAAATGTCTGTGTGGGTAGTCAAAGGTAAAACATGAATTGTTCCATTTTTTCTAAAGATACCGTTTAATTCTTTAATCCTGCTAATATCTAAAATATTATTCTCTTTTATCATATCCTGTTTTAATCTTACAACAAGATCGGTACCCCCTGCAAGAATTCTTATATCCTGCTTAAACTCGTCAAGATATTGTAGTGCATTATCAATTGTGTCAGCTCTTAAATAGTTCAGTGCCTTCATCGTGTATTTTTTTCTCTGTTTTAATCTTATCAACCGCACCCCTTCTTACAGCAATTATCTCAGCAAGGATAGCAATCGCAATCTCAAAAGGTGTATCTCCCTCTATAGCAATACCAGTAGGTGCATATATACTGTCCAAAAAATCACTATTTATTCCTAACTCTTTCGCTTTTTCAAAACATTTACTCCTTCTGTTTAAACTCCCTATCATGCCAATATACTGATACCTTCTATTTTTTTCATATAGTGCCTTTAAAATATATGGATCGTCTTCTCCGCCTGATGTCACAATAACAACAACTGCACCATCATTAAGAGACATATTTCTCACAGTTTCATAAAAATTGCTATTCACAAATATTGATGCCTTGGGAAACATTTCTTCATTTGCAAAGTCTGCTCTTTTATCAGAAACTATCACATCAAAAGAATCATCCAGCATAGTTATATCATACAATTTTTTCCCAATGTGCCCTGCACCAAATATTACAAATTGCTGTTTCGGTCCCACATATTCCATATACACGGAGAGTGTTCCACCACACACCATACCAAGGGAAGTTTCATCACCCTCTTGCAAAGTATATGTTTTAAAAAATGGCTTTCTTGTTCTAAACAAATTCATTGCAGTATCTATTACATCTTTTTCAACAACGCCTCCACCAACCGTACCAAAAAATTTGCCATCAGGTAAAATCACCATTTTAAAACCTGTTTTACCAGCAGTTGAATTCTCTGCACTAACAACAGCAGCTAAAACAAACTCTTTTTTATCATGGATAAGCTCCACAATTTTTTCATAAATTTCTTGCATCGATAAAACCTCCTTCACACATTTTTATAAGTGTATCACGAGAAACTGTATAATTAGAAAGTATAATTGGCATAATTTTGTGAAAACTTGTTCCTTTCTCCATAAATCCAGCGGAAGAAGGAATACCAAGAATAATTTTCCCGTCCTTGTATGCCAGGAGAAATGTAGTTCCCGGCCACATTGGTACGCCATACATCACTATCTCCGCCCCCATTTTTTCAATTCCTTCAACGGTCTTGTCATCCGGATCAACAGCCATGCCGCCCATATATATTATAATATCTAAGCCTTTTTCAACCGCATCCATTCCGCTCTCCCGAATCTGAGAAACATCATCTGGAAGAACTTTTTCTAAAACAATGTCCTGCCCCAACTGTTCAAGATATTGTTTTACTCGTCCACTCATCGTCTCCTCTCGTCTTCTTTCGATAAACTCATTTCCAACAGGAAAAAGAGCTATTCTATGATTTTTAATAGATAAGAGATCTATAATGGGGTAATATTCTTCTGTAATGCTCCTTATTTCATCCATTTCAGTTACCGGTATTTCAAGTGGCATTACTTTGCCTATAGCAACAGGAGTATTTTTTTCTACGAACGAAAAATTACGCTTTGTAGCAACGCGTGGATTTTTTAATCGATTTATCTCTTCAAGCCCTTTCATATTTATAATAAGGACACCCTTAACTTCAGCAAAAAGCTTTACTTTAGATTCGCTCGGAGAGCTTAATCTAAGATTTTCTTTTTTTACTAAATTCATCATCTCTGTTGCCGCATCATCCTCGTGAATGAAACCTTCTCTCTCGCTAAATATCCATACATAGTGTTTCCCTATCGAAAGAAGAGGTACAATATCATCTTTTCTTATAATATGCCCTTTCTTAAAAAGAGGGCCTTTTTTAACACCAGGAACAACTTCTGTTACATCAGCACCTAAAATTTTTCCTACCGCTTTTTGCGTTTCTATTTTTTCCATATAGCTTTAATCCTCTCGTATTCTTCTTTTGTATCCATATCAATAAGAACCCTATCGCTTTTCATTTCTAAAAAATTTATTATATCGCTATGCCTGCTTAATACATCTTTTAATGTCGTTTTCTCTGCATTCATTGTTAAAATCTCATTTTTCATTGTATATGGAATTATAATAGGATGCCCCTTTCTCCCTTGAAATGTTGGAATAAGTACTTTATCTTTTATATAATTTTCTGTTAATTCATTAATAATATCACACGTAATAAGCACTTGATCGCCAAGTCCTATCAAAATTCCTTCTGCATCCTTTATCTCTACTATCCCTGTCTGAATGGAAGAAAACATCTCTTTCTTAAAATCTTTATTTACAACGACCTTAAGCTTGTTGCCGCTAATTTTTCTATCAATAGTTTTTTTAATATCATCCGCTCTGTAACCAAGAACCAATACAACCTCGGAAAGAGATGACGCACAATACTCATTTAAAACTGTCTCTACCACAGTTTCCTCACCTATTGGGAGTAAGGACTTTAATTTTCCCATCCTCTTTGATTCCCCTGCAAAAAGTAAAATACCTTCAATGTTATTTGCCAATATCTTTACTCGCCCTTTCTACTGCCTTTATAATTTTTACATATCCCGTACACCGGCAAAGATTCCCAGAAATCCCTTCTCTTATCTCAGAGGTTGAGGGATTCGGGTTCTTATTGAGTAAATAAAGAGATGACATGACCATCCCCGGTGTACAGAAACCGCACTGTATAGCTCCTTCCTCCACAAATGCTTTCTGTATAGGAAGCAACTTACTCTCAACATTTGTTCCTTCAATTGTGACAATTTCTGCACCATCTGCCTGAGGCGCAAGAATTAAACAGGCATTCACGCTTCTCCCATTAAACAAAATTGTGCATACACCGCATTCTCCCCTGCCACAGCCTTCTTTTGTCCCGGTTAGATGCATTTTATCTCGTATTACATCAAGAAGTACTACATTGGTAGGAACGCTCAGTTTATATTCCTTGCCGTTCAGAGTAA
>QMOQ01000044.1 GCA_003650285.1 Caldisericota bacterium
AGTGGTGGAAGAGGTTACCGCAATTTTAAACGGAATGAACCAAAAAGAATTTGAAGCCAAGCAGTTTACAGATTTTAAAGATAGGTTTCAATGGTTTTTAGGTCTTGCTCTGTTTTTATTGGTGCTTGAAGTGTTATTATTAGAAAGAAAAACCGCGTGGGTTAAGAAGTTAAATCTATTTAATGAAGGTTAATAAAAAAATAACAGCTAGTATTATTTCTCTACGGAACATCTCGTTTCTTAGCGAAGCTCTACGGAATAATATTTTTCTTTTTTTGTTAATTATTCTAAGTACGCTCACTTCAGTAAATGCACAGGATGATAAGGAAAAACAAAAGGGACTAAAGCAATCTCAAGAGTTGCTTAGTGAAGCTAGTTACGAAATGAAGAATGACAACTTCCCCTTAGCAGAAGCTGAATACAGAGAAGCTATTTCTTTAAATCCAAAAGCAGCTACAGGGAAGTACAATCTAGGAACCGCTTACTATAACAAAGAGATGAATGCTATTGCGATGAATCGTTTTAAGCAAGCGGCATCTGTTGCAGATAAAAAGATAGATAAACATAAAGCATTTCATAATTTAGGCAATACCTATATGAATGAAAAAAAATACCAAGAGGCGGTAGAAGCTTATAAAAATGCTTTACGAAACAACACAAAAGATGAGGAAACTCGTTACAACTTAGCCTTGGCAAAAGAACTTCTAGAAGATCAACAAAAAGATGGAGGCGGTGATGATGAGAATGAGGATCAAGAAGACAAGAAAGATCAAGATAAAGAACAGGAAAACGAGAATAATAAAAAAGACGGAGAGGATGGAGATGAAGAAAAGGAAGATGAAAAAGGCGAAGAAAAAGAGGATAAAAAAGAAGGAGACGAAAAGGCTGATAAAGGAAAGCCGGATGAACCTAAAGATGAAAAAGAAAATAAACAACCTCCTCCTCCAGTTCCAGGGCAACTTTCTCCACAACAGGTAAAGAATTTGTTGGAGGCGATGAACAATGAAGAAAAGAAAGTACAGGATAAAATTAATGCCAAAAAACAAAAAGGCGCAAAAGTAAAATCTGAGAAAGATTGGTAATGAGATTAAAATTTATCTACATACTGTTATTTGTATTAAGCTGTGGACTTACACAAGCTCAGGTTACATTCGTTGCGAAAGTGAGCAAAAGCACATTAGGAATTAACGAACGTTTACGGGTAGATTTTGAAATGAATAAAGACGGAGATAATTTCAAACCTCCAAGTTTTGATGGTTTTAAAGTAGTTGGAGGCCCTAATCAGGCTATAAGTAATTCTTATTTAAATGGTAAGAGAAGTTACTCAAAGACCTACTCTTATTTTTTATCTCCGAAAGCACAAGGTAAGTTTACTATAAAACAAGCAACCATAGAAATTGGTAATGAGGTTTACAAAACACTTCCAATTCAGGTAGTTATTACTTCAGCCGTTTCAAGACCAAAAGACGGGAACAATGCTGATTATATTGCTAGTGAAAATGTACATTTAGTAGCTGAAGTTTCTAATTCAAACCCGTATTTGAACGAAGCTATAACGGTTGTTTATAAATTATATGTGTCTAATAATGTTAGTATAACAAGAAGTTGGAGAGAAATAGATTCTCCAAAATATGCAGACTTTTGGAGCCAAAATATTGACGATAAAGGAAAATCTCAAATATATGAAGGGACGTATCAAGGTAAACCCTATCGTTATGTGATTTTAAGAAGAACCGTATTATATCCACAAAAAACAGGTAAACTTGAAATTGAGCCATTGACACTAGATGTGCCCATAGATGTTCAAGGAAATGCAAGAGATGTTTTTGGTCGTAGAAGAATGACTCGTGTAAATAAAACGATTTCAGCGGGAGCTAGAATTATTAATGTAAAACCGCTACCTACTCAAGGAAGACCAGATGATTTTACAGGCGCAGTAGGAAGTTTTCAGTTTAAAGTATTTGCCAATAAAACATCTTTAAACGCTAACGAATCCTTAGAACTAAAAACTAAAATTACAGGAAATGGAAATTTAAAACTTTTCGATTTACCCTCTATAAATCTTCCTAGTTCTTTAGAGGTCTATGAGCCTGTTAGGGATAACAAAGTTAAAACGAATATTAAAGGAATGAATGGATCTGTTTCAGAATCCTATACTATTATTCCACAGTATAAGGGTGTTTATCCAATTAGACCTATTGCATTTTCTTATTTCGATTTAAAATCTAAATCTTATAAAACGATTTCTTCAGATGAAATTATTGTGGATGTAGAGAATGGACCAGTGCCTAATCAAGTTAATATTTCAGAAGAAGGTGAGAGTGCAAATAAAGAAATAGTATTGTCCAACGATCAGTTTAAATACATAAAATTAGAGGCAGATTTAAAACTTAAAAATCAACCAATATTTTTTAAATCTACATTATTTTGGTGGTTAACTGGGGCGCCATTTTTATTAATACCATTGTTTATAGTGGCAGGAAATAAAAGAAAGAAACATTTGAGTGATGCGGAAGGAAAACGACTTCGGAAAGCAACTAAATTGGCTAAAAAATATTTATCTGAAGCCAAAAAGAATTTAGGTAAACAAGAAGCCTTTTACGAAGCATTAGAAAGAGCATTACATAATTATTTACGTGCTAAGTTGGACATTGTAACCTCAGAATTTTCAAAAGATAAAATAAATACATTGCTTTCAAATAGTAATGTTGAAGAAGAAGTGGTTTCAGAATTTATAGGCTTATTAAAAAGTTGTGAGTTTGCGAGATACACCCCAACTTCTAATGTTACTATCCAACATGATTATAAGAAAGCGGTGGGTGTAATTTCTAGTATTGATAAACAGTTTACTAGCTAAGAGTTATGAGTAAGATATTAAAAAACCGAATTTATTTAAAAAGAGCATTTGTAGTATTTGCGCTGTTTTTATCTATGTCTAGTTTTGCTCAAAACGGACCTCTTTTTGAACAGGGGAAAGGGCTTTATAAAGCAGAAAAATATATGGATGCTGTTAATTCTTGGATGAAAATTTTAGAGAATCAACAACATTCTGCAGCCCTTTATTATAACTTAGGAAACGCTCATTACAAATTAAATAATATTGGTCCGAGTATTTATTATTATGAGAAAGCACTTGAGTTAGCTCCTAATGATAGTGACATAAAAAATAACCTTGCATTTGCTCAAAATGCAACGGTAGATGATATTGAACCTTTACCCAAAACCATTTTTTACAAATGGCATACTTCTCTTTCGGGAGTGTTAACATTTAATGGCTGGGCAGTTTGTGTGGTAGTGTTTACAATGAGTTTTGTGCTTTTGTTTTTATTGTATTATTTCTCTTTTACAGAAGGTAAAAAACGATTGTTTTTTGTGAGTTCATTATTCATGATTATATTTTTAGCAACATCACTATCAATGGCATTTTCAACATATAATGATTCTGTTAAAAACCAACCCGCTATTATATTTTCTGAAAGTATTGAGGTGAAAAGTGAACCAAATCTAGGGAGCGAAGGAGCCTTTGAATTGCACGAAGGAACCAAAGTACAAATCATAGCAAGAGATACAGACTGGGTACGGATAGAAATTGCAAACGGTAAAGATGGTTGGATTCCAGTTACCGATTTAAAGGAATTGTAAATAAGTTACTCTTCTTCAATTAAAACCCCCATTTTCCCCATTTGATAATCTCTCATTGCTTCTAAAATTTCGGTTTGAGAATTCATGACAAAAGGTCCACTTTGCGAAACTTTTTCATTAATTGGATTTCCGCTTAGCACTAAAAATTGTGAATTTTCAGAAAATGACATTTCTATAGAACTTCCTTCTTCTTCAAAAACGAGTAAGTTTTCAGCATCTATAATTCCATAACCTTTAATTCGCATATTACCTTTTATTAAATAAAGCATTGTGTTGAAATCGTTAGGAATTTGAATTGTTTGTTCTCCATCTTTTTTTGCAACCCCCCAAAGAATTAATAATTCACTTTCGGTGGGGATTGCGCTTTTTTTACCTTCAAATTCCCCTGCTATGAGCTTGTTTTTTATTTTTCTGTCTTCGGAAGTAATTACAGGAATTTCCTCTTTTGAAAGATACTTATAATAAGGTTCTTTCATTTTTCTATCAGCAGGGCTGTTAATCCATAATTGAATTATTTCTTGTATGCCATTTCTTTCTGCTAATGCTTCTGAAGGACGTTCACTGTGGATAATTCCCATACCTGCATGCATCCATTGTACTTCGCCTTCTTTCGCAATTTGATTGTTTCCGCGACTATCCCGATGGTGTATTTCTCCTTCAATTACAAAAGTAACTGGAGAAAACCCTCGATGTGGATGTGGACCAATCCCTTGAGTTCTTGCGGGTCTGTCGTTATAAAATTTGGTACGTGCGTGGTGCAATAATAAAAAAGGATCTACCCGATTCATTTTTTGAGTAGGCATAGGTTGTTTTACAAGAAAACCTCCCATATCAATTTCAATAGCAGGTAAAAGATGTGTTACTTTTTTTAATGAGCTCATCTATTTGTTTTCTTCTGGGAGAGAGTCTTTTTCTTTATTGATCTTATTATATTCATCTAAAATAACTTCAGGAATTTCGAAATCTTCTACTTCTTCAATTAAATTTGGGATGACCATTGGAGCCAAAGCTGCGACGGGTTCATATAGATAAGAATTGTCTTTTTTTTCATCAGGAATCACATAATTAGTAGGATTCCAATAATTAAAAAACATAAAAATGACACTAATTATAAAGGCAGAAATAAGCATATTAAATACACCTCCTAATATCTTATTAAAAATTCCTAAAAAGGCAAAGTCTGCCATTTTTGTTAAGAATTTCCCAGCCCAAGATACAAGTACAATAATACCAACAAAAGTAACAACTCTTGCGACAACATTAATAGTTTGCTCTTTCCAGCTTAACCATTCATATAAATAACCCGCTGCGAAATCTGAAAAATAAACAGCTCCAATTACTCCCAAAATTAATCCGACAAGAGACGCTAGAGTTACAAACAGACCTTTTTTCATTCCGCTCACAAAAGAGAGAATTAAAATGATTCCTAAAATAATATCAAGTAAGTTCATACAAAGTATTTAGGGTAAAGATAGTGTTTCGGGAATTGAATATCAATTCTGATTAAGAATGTATCTTTGCGCAAACATGAAATAGTTAATGTTAAATAGGTGCTAGCTGGAGTTTATATTGAGCGGAGTCGAAATACAGGTAATTTATGGCAAGAGATGAGGAATTAAAACGACAATGGGCTGAGGTGGTAACACTTATTAGCAACCGTTTTGCAGATGGTGACGAATTAGATTTAGATGCTATTATTTATATTATTGGGATTCAGGAATTGGGTAAGATAAATACTAGTTTTGAGAAGGATGATAAAATAAATTTAATGCATATCGCTATTTGTAGGTTATTGGAACCCTTTGGCTATTATGAGTTCGATTATTTTGATGAAGAGGGCTGGCCCCATTATACAGTTTTAGAAAAACTACCACCTTTAAAAGCTGGAGAACAAAGTGTATTAATGAAAGAAGCTGTGGTGCAGTATTTTGTAGATAAGGAAGTTATTTGATAATGTCATTTCTGTAAATATTAGTTGTGCTACCAATACTAAAAACGTAATTTTGCATTTTTGAAGGAAATACTTTATGATTGATAAAATTAAAGAACATATAGCAGCCATTGAGGCATTTACCACAAAGTCTCAAGAGGAAGTGGAAACTTTTCGAATTAAATATTTAGGAAAAAAAGGTTTGCTAAATGACTTTTTTGCTGAGTTTAAAAATGTTCCCAATGAACAGAAAAAGGAATTTGGGCAAACCATCAATAAGCTTAAAACCGTAGCTCAAGAAAAAGTTAATTCTTTAAAATCTTCACTTGAAGAAGATGAGGATACTTCAGGAACTTATGGTGATTTAACACGTCCGGGAGAACCTGTTGAATTAGGATCTAGACATCCAATTTCAATAGTAAAGAATAAGATTATTGATATTTTTTCGCGTATTGGTTTTAATGTTTCTGAAGGGCCAGAAATTGAAGATGATTGGCATAATTTTACAGCATTAAACCTTCCAGAATATCATCCAGCAAGAGATATGCAGGACACCTTTTTTATTGAAAAAGATCCAGACGTTCTTTTGCGTACACATACTTCTTCGGTACAAGTGCGTTATATGGAAAACAACAAACCACCCATTCGAACTATTTCTCCAGGGAGAGTATATCGTAATGAGGCTATTTCGGCTAGATCGCATTGTTTTTTCCATCAAGTAGAAGGATTATATGTTGATAAAGGAGTAAGTTTTGCAGATTTAAAACAAACATTGCAGTATTTCAC
>QMOQ01000045.1 GCA_003650285.1 Caldisericota bacterium
AGGAACAAGTTCAGGATGACAAACAAAAAAATTGTTCATTTCTTTCATAACACCTCCTATCAAAAATTTTCCTTTCACATATGTAGATACATAAGTCGGAAAATTTTCCACATTTTTTGAAAGCGATTTTCAAAAAACTTTCTTCTCTTATATATATAGACTTCGAAACTGCAAAAAATTTAATATTTTTGAAAGCGATTTTCAGACTTTTTTCTATTATTCTCATAAATGCTTCTTTAAACCATTATTCTTTGAATAACTTTCACAGTTATCTTTTTATTCAATATTTTTACATTCATTTGTGCCACCTCCCTCAAATAAAATTTCCTTAAAATAATGCCTGTTTGTTAAGGTCGGGATTGCCTCTTCACTCGTTTCACGAGCTCCTCACAATATACGATGACTACCTTTTCTTCATTTTTTTATTATCGCCTTTTAAAAAATTTATCCTTTTATATATTAGATACACAACTCACAAAAAAGTCCTATATTTTTGGGAGAATTTTTAAAAATTTTACATTTTAAGAGATATTATTTTTGAGAGGCAGATGAAAGTAGAAATTTGTAATAGCAGTGCAGGAAGTATATAATAAACCGTATGAATTTGGGGAAATATTAATATCGGAGGTAGGAGGTTTTTGTGCGGAAGAAAATTAATAAAAATGTTGCAATTTTAGGTTTTGTGAGTTTCTTGAACGATGCTTCGTCAGAGATGATTGTGAGAGTGCTGCCTCTATTTCTTGAATCTATTGGTGCAGGCGGAGCTTTTATTGGAGTAATAGAAGGAATAGCGGGAAGTACGGCATCTTTACTCAAAATATTCTTTGGTTATTTCTCCGACAAACTCAAAAATAGAAAATTCTTTGCATTTCTTGGTTATGCTGAATCTACGGCAGCGAAATGCTTCCTTCCGTTTGTTCGTACACCTATAGGTGTATTATGGGTAAGGTCTTTTGAAAGAGTTGGCAAGGGGATAAGGACTGCCCCAAGAGATGCTTTAATTTCTTCCTATACAACAAAGAAGAATAGAGGATTATATTTTGGTTTTCACAGAGCACTGGATACATTTGGAGCTGTAGCGGGACCCTTACTTGGTATGTGGGTTCTTCATAAATTTGGAGCAACCCAATATTCAACTCTTTTTAAGTTTGCGCTTATTCCTGCAATACTTGCTGTAATTTTAGTACTTTTTGTAAAAGAAAAGAAATTTAAAGAAACGATTAAGAAGGAAAGGCAAAAATCTAAATTCAAGTTAGGCAGGAAGTTTTATTACTACATTTTTGTCGTCACCCTGTTTACTATTGGCAATAGTTCAGATGCTTTTATTACAATGTATGCTGGCACATTAGGAATGCTTTCTATTACAATTCTTTCGTTGTGGGCTATTCACAATATTACTTACGGATTACTTTCTGTTCCTTTTGGTGCACTTTCTGACAAGATTGGACGGAAGCCTACTATCATTATTGGATACGCCATTTACGGACTATCTTATTTAGGTTTTGCTCTTACCAAAAGTGCAAACTTTCTTTATTTTTTATTCCCGCTATATGGTGTGTACTATGCATTTGCCGAAGGGGCGCAAAAGGCGTTTGTTTCTGATCTTGTCGAAAGAGAAGATGCACGGGGTACTGCATATGGTATTTATAATTTTGGGGTAGGCATTATGGCGTTTCCTGCTTCTCTTATCGCAGGTATTCTCTATCAGTATGTTTCTCCGCGCATGCCGTTCTATTTTGGCGGTCTTATGGCAACTGTATCGACAATTTTAATGTTATTTGTTTAGGAGGATAAAATGGCAAAAGTAATTGTAAAATTTTATGCAACTATACGGGAAAAAATAAAAACTGATTATATAGAGCTTGAGGCCGATACTTTTAAAAAGGCAATTGAAATTTTAATCAAAATGCATCCTTTGCTTAAAAAAGAATTAGTGGATGACGATTTTTCAATGAAAGATGATTACATATATCTTGTTAATGGTAGAAATATTGTTTTTCTTCAGGGAGAGAATACACCCCTTAAAGAAGGTGATAGACTTGCAATATTTCCACCTGTTGGCGGTGGATAAATTATGGGCACTGTATTAAACTCCTTGCCCAGAGACAGTCACCGCAAGAAGGGTGGTTCCCCCAGCAGTCAAATTCTGTGTTTTTAGTGAAATCACATACTTCTCGCAGCGAGCAATCTGTACAGGAAGGGTAGATAGCATTTTTTACGATATATCTAAATGTTTCATATTCTTTGCTTGTCCAAATATCTGAAAGTTTTTCTCTAAAAACATTTCCAAAAGAATGCGCAATAACTTCTTTTTTTCTTTCAAATATATATTCAGTATAGCTATGCAGAAACCTATAACAGGGTGCAACCTCACCATCCCATCTTATAACAGTTGATTTTTTCTCAATAAACTGGCAGATACGATCTGTCTGAAGATTAAACTTAGGAAATTGCAATCTTACTTTGTATTTTCCAATATCTGCATTTAATGTATCTATTAATTGCTCATAATCAACAGAGCCATCATATGCAATTTCCTTTGAAAGAGATTTACTAAAAGGCATAAGGTTTGAAAAGAGGATATGATTTATCCCAAGTTTGTTAGCAAGGGAAAGAATTCCGTGAAGTAAAGAAACATTGCTTTTCATTATTACAATCTCCATCCCTACCTCTGGCAATGCTTTCCTCAACTCCTTTTTCCTTTTCTGAAGTGCGAGCACATTATTCTCTATACCCATAAAATCTGTGCCTCTTATATCTCTGTATATTGCAGGATCTGGTGCATCAATTGAAACCATAATTTTGTCAACTCCGTAATTAATCAAATCGTTTGCATAATTCGTCAGTTGAGTTCCATTTGTTCCAAACTCCAGTTTATACCCTGTTTCTTTTGTAAGCTTTATAATTTTAACAAAATCTGGGTGGATCGTAGGCTCACCTATCCCACCAAGATAAATTGTTTCAAGTAAGGGAAATTCTTTCAGTTGTTCAAGAATTTTTTTAAATCTTTCAAAATCCATTTCTCCTAGCGGATCCTTCCAAAACCTCCTAAAGCACATCTTGCAATTAAGATTGCATCTGTTTGTAATCTCAATATATACCTTCTTTAAGTCGAGCTTTTTAGGAACTACTACAATGTAGTCCCCATAGTCAAGCTCAATTCTTTCCATATCTTTTTCTCCTGACAAAATAATAAAAATTAGAGGGGAAAACTGTCCCCTCTAATAAAATACATACCGCTTATACTTTTTATTTCAATCCAAGTTTTTTTAATCTTTCTTCTGTGGGAACTCCGTTCTTGTCCCAGCCTCTTAATTTGTAATATTCCGGAAGTGTTATGTCCAAGTGGGCAATTTGTCCTTTTGCAGCTCCTTCTGGCATAGGTTCTTTAAGGAAACGTGGTGGAAGCGTATCATCCGCTTTTGTAAGCCCTAATTTAAGGTTCCAGAGCCTCTCGAGATTCCAGATTCTTTCACCAGCTTTCAATGCTTCCCCTACACTATATTCCACACCGGTTACAGCAGAAAGAAGTGCTGCATAATCATCTCCTCCTAATGCAAAAGAACTAAACAAGCAAAGCCCCTCTGAATCGATCACTGCTGTAAGGTCCTGAAATGTCTTTACCCATTGTGCTTTTCCTTCTGTCACAAATGGATCTATTTTTTCAGGGCTTCCAAGAATTTCTGGGGAAATCATATATCCTCTTACATGGCACCCACCTCGGTTAGATGTTGCATATTCCAAAGCATGTCCTTGAGCACCTCTTGGATCATATGCAGGCAAGTCTTGTTTCTTTACACTCATTGAAAATTCTGGATGTCCGTGAGCTTTGGCAAATTCGTATGAACCTTCGGCAAGTTTATCTCCTAAGCCCTTTCTTAACGCAATTGCTTCTGGATAATGTAGGATTGCTTCTACATTACCAAATTTTAGTTCCACTTCGCCCGCGAACTCTTCTTTTTTCAAATATCCCTTTTCATATAGTTCCATTGCAGACGCAATTGTCGCTCCTGTAGAGATTGTGTCAAGTCCCATTCTATTGCAAACATTATTTGCTTTAATTACAGCAATGAGATCATCGATTCCACAGTCTGCACTAAATGCCCAGCTTGTTTCATATTCTGGGCCTTCGCCCTCTTCACCATCCGGAAGTTTTACTACTCTTCCGCACCCAATCGGGCAGCCGTAGCACGGCTTATTTTTTACAAGATATGTTTCTGCAAGTTTCTCTCCCGAAACTTTATCTACACCCTCGAATACACCTGTTTGGAAATTTTTTGCAGGGTAAAGTCCATGCTCATCTATAATATGATTCAAGACCATTGTACCATATTTCGGCAATCCTTGCGAGGTAATGGCGTTTGTTTTGATTTTATCCATAGTAGTTTTTAGTACTTCTTTAAATTTATCTGGGTTTGCGATAGGCGCTCTTTTATGACCTCTTGCCACAACTGCTTTAAGCTTTTTAGAGCCCATTACTGCACCAACGCCTGTTCTACCTGCTGCACGGGCTTTGTCGTTAATAATGGCTGCGAATTTCACAAGGTTTTCACCTGCAGGTCCGATGCATGCGACCTTAATCTGTTTGTCACCTAATTCCTCTACAATTTTGTCCGTTGTTTCATAAGTATCTTTTCCCCAGAGATGCGTAGCATCTTTTATTTCTACCTTGTCTTCAGTGATCCACAGATAAACTGGCTTTTCTGATTTACCTTCCACAATGAGAATGTCATATCCAGCTTTCTTTAACTCCGGTCCCCAAAAACCACCTGAATTAGAACCTGCTATTACTTTATTCAAGGGACTCTTTGTTACAACATCATATCTGCCGCCTGTCGGGGAAGGAGTAAGTGTTAATGGACCTGTTGCAAAAATTAGTTTGTTTTCTGGACCAAGTGGGTCTACTTCTGGGTCTACCTCATCATAGATAATCTTAGCTGCATAACCTCTTGCACCAATAAATTTCTTTGCAATTTCTTCGTCAATTGGTTCTTCACCAATCTTGCCCGTGGAAAGATTTACTCTGAGAATCTTCCCCATGTAGCCACCTAACATCATATTGCCACCCCCTATTTAAGATTCTTGGCCCCAAAACAAAAATTGGAACCCATTTTAGGCTCCTTTGCAAGCGGCAGGCTTATCAGTTACCTGATAAACCCTATCGTCTGTTCCTCCCCGTGGGATAGATACAGATCGGAGTTTATATTGAAGTTTAGAACAAAAAAGAAGAAAGTCAAATATATGAATTGATTTATCAGAAATTTGTACATAATTAAACAGAATTTATTTAAAAATCTATACAAAAGAATTCCAGTTGAGAATTTATATTAAGTTCTTTTCAAAAATTCAGTTAATCGTAAGAGAGTCGGGTTTTCTTATCTGTAAGAGTCGGTTTAATTAGCTCTTTCCACTTTTTTGAATTCCATGTACTCAATTTTTTATGTATTTTATAATATTTTTCTGGGATGGGATGAGTGCCAACAATAACTTTCAGGCCGTATTCTTCCTTAATGAACTTTCGAAAATAATCTATATATTGGCATGGGGGATAACCTACTACAAATCCTGTTGCAAGATGAATGACTTCTGCTCCATTTTTTTTCATTTCTTCTGGTGCGTATTCAATATTTCCACCGGGGCAGCCACCACATGTTGTAAAACCAACAACTTCTATTTCCATTTTTTTGTAAATACTAAATGCCCCTTCTTTGTTACGGAGTGCCTTGAAACACTTACCACCCGCACAGTCGTGGTAGCGATCACAAATAATGATACCAATTTTAATGACTTCTTTCATTTAATTTCCTCCTTTCGACTATAGAATAGCACATTTTTCACTAAAAAGAAAACTTTACAAGTTTATTTTTTAAGAAAGCGCAGTTGTAGCAAGAGCATGTATGATTTTTATAAGACAACCAAATGAATTTTATAAAGAGAGTTATACAAAGCAAGATGGTATTTTTATGCTCTTTGAAGTCTTTCTTGTAAGAATGTTTTTTAGTAGAGGAGCACCTACAATTTTGAAAAACACTACTCCCATTATTGTTGCTGCAAATACTGTGTTTCCGTAATGTGGCAGTGTACTTTTGGCAAGTATAGCGAGGTATATGCTGAGTTCTGATTGTGGCAATAATGCCCATCCAATATTGTTTCTTAAATCCTTTTTAATTTTTGCTACAACCCCCCCATAAAACCTCCAGTTATTTTACCGATGCCTCTTGTAAGGATAAATGAAAGTCCCAGGATGCCTGATTCAAAGAGAAGTTTGAATGATAGAGAGGAACCGTTCACTATGAGAAATGTAATGAAAAGTGGTGCGTCAATTTGG
>QMOQ01000046.1 GCA_003650285.1 Caldisericota bacterium
AAAATTACAAAATAGTGAAGAATTCTTTTGGGTTTACTACTCGTCTTATTAAGAAATCTTGCCAAAATAATAGCACAACTAAACCCAATAATAAGATTGACTATTATCAAAAAATATTCAATCGTCTCCACATTCGTCTCCTTTTAACCCACTATCCTTTCTCCTCCATTTACTTATCAGAGTATCCTGACAGCTTTTTCTGTCAACTCGTGAACAAAATTCTTGCAAACTGCCACTTCAAACTTAACAATACTCTATTCATTTTCATTAACTTCCAACAATTTTACTATGTTTTCCTTGCCTATTTTATTTATATTGATTTATAATAATTTTTCTCAAGTGCTGAAGTGCTTTTTCATTCTATACCCTATTGTTATTGGTATGTCTATGATAGAGATAGACATCTATGAGAGAGATTCTACCGTAATAAAAAGAGAAACAAGCAGAAGATGGACAAATTGTCATTGTACGCTTTTTAGATAGTAAAGATTACACAATAAAACGCCTTAGAAAACCCGGAACAAAGATATGACTTGAACCAGTGGACCAGCACTATCAGCTAATTAAGACACGTTCGAAATCACAGGAGTTATCATCCGCTCAATAAAAAAGTTTATTTGATTCCCCTATTAACATTTCTCTTACAAATTAACAAATAAGGATAATTCTATATATAATATTGTTCACTATATTTATGTACTTTTTTGACTTATCAAAAGCTTGACAACAAAGATATTCTATGATAGGGTAAATGAGGGTGGGAAATTATGACAAACAATAAAGCAAAACGAATGCGCCAAATTGCCCGCTGGGTAGGAGCAATTGTAGGAGCAATTTTCTTATTTATATTTATTAGTGAAGGAATTATAGAAGCAGTTACTGGTGAAAATCCACCGGGAATTGAAGGAATAATACTAGCCGGATTGGTTATTATCGCAATAGTAGGCATAGTCATCGCCTGGTGGAGAGAAGGAGTAGGTGGCACAATAGTGACAGCTGCAGCCATTGCACTATGCGTGTTTGCATTCGTTACCGCAGGACGCATGAAAATTATTGCCGTATTATTTGCAGGTGGACCATTCCTTGCGAGTGGTATCCTATTTCTTATAAGCTCTCGAAACTCCAAAAAAATGGAAATTCATTAAAATAGCACGCTAAACAGAATTAAAAATTATTATTTAAGGAGGTGATAACATGAATTTGTCTGATAATAGTCAAAAGGGAACTCTTACAATAAAAACTGTATTTTGGACATTAGTGGGCATTTTTGTCATAATGGCAATTATGATCGGGGTTGGAAATGAAATAGAATTACCCAGAGGGGTTTTTGTTTCTTTTCTCTTCGGCGGCGGTACAGCCCTATTAGTATTAGGCATAACATTAATAATTTTAACCATAAAGAGCGGAATAGGAGGAAAACTCAAAAAGTTTTTAATATTGACAGGAGCTTCAGTCGCTGGTTTTTTCGTCAGTGTAGTGTTGCATAATTTTATTTACGGTTTGTTTATTCACTTTTTCGGGAAAGACTTCTGGAATAGAATTGGTAGTGGGGGAGATGAGCCCGTCTTCTTTATTCTGGCAATTATTGTATGTCCAATAGGCTTCCTAATTGGCGCAATCGGAAGTACAGTACTGTTTGCAAAAAAATAGAAAATGCTATTCTAAATCAAACGGAGATACGTATTTTCCTTTATACTTAACAACCGTTTTCTTTCTCACTATGTAATCAAAATCCACAGGTACCCCATTCTCGTTCAGAATGTCCTCAATTTCATCAATTTTTATGCTCCCACTGCTAGTAAAATGGGAAGAAAAAAGAAAAACCACACTCGCGTTGTTAATCTCTAATAATTTAATATCCTTTATAAACGGCCTTACATCTTTTTTAACATTTGCCCCTTTTTTCTGCCTCAAAACAACAATGCTCGGCATCTCCAAAATAGTAGAAAGCTTTTTCTCAAGTGCCTCTTCTGAAAACGGCTCCTTAAGCTCAGCATAGATAAAATGCGTTAATATTGCAGGAAGAGAAGTAATAGAAGGAAGATTGTCTGGTATTTCATTAATCCGTTTGACATTTATAATGCCATCAAGCGCTATGTCAAGGAGGGCTTTTATTTTATCTATAGCTACATCTTCGCTCAAATAAAAATCAAAAAATTCATCTTCGCCAAGCATACCAACACTCAAAGGAAACCCCATCTCTACTTTAACACGAGAGTTAAACCCTTCTGTAAATCTTAATGGAAGAGACGTTCTCCTTAGCCCACGAGCAACAGTACGCGTAAAGTCTACATGTCCTAAATAGCAAATGTCTTCTGGCCATTCAAAATTTACCCGTATTCTCATGATCTCATATTACAGTAAAAATAAAATATTTCAACTGTGCATTTGCCATTAGCCAGATTCGCTTTTCCCGTATGTAAAATCTCTGAGGTGCATCCCATAGATTTCATCAAAACCAAACTTTTTATAAAATGCTTCCTTATCTGGATCCGTCATTAAAACAATATCGTAGAAGCCTTTAAAATATGAAACTGCAAACTCCATTATCCTTTTACCAATGCCTTTGCCCTGATGCTCCTCCAGAACCTCAATTAAAGTAATAAATGCAAACATTGCTCCATCACTTATTGCGGTAAGAAAACCTATAAGTTTACCACTATCCCTTACTGTGATGATGAGGTTGGACCCGCTCAAAAACTTTTTTTTAATTTCCATTTGAGGTGGAGACTTCCAGTGTTGAAAAAAAGGTTCAAGCTCATCCGGAACGATAACCCCGTTTACTTCATATTCAATCATTTGTTCCTCCTTAAAATTTTATACATACACGTTACTTATTATATCTCTTTAATCTCTGTACAAAAATGATCAATACTTTTTAAAGATTAGCCTGTGAAGTTGTAAGGATTCCTTCAATTTTTTCCTTCATTGTTCTTACTTCACGTATAAATAATACAACTGTTAGCATCATCGTCAAAAAATCAGCAAGAGGAAAAGAGTACCATACTCCATTTAATTTGAAAAACCTTGGCAAAATAAAAATAAGGGGTATCAAAAAAATTATCTGCCGCGCCATAGATAGTATAAGCGCCTGTACCGGCTTTCCTATTGCCTGAAAAAGTGTAGAAACTACCACCATAAACCCTACAAATGGGAATGTTAAAACTATAATCCTGAGAGGCATAATGCCGCTGGCTATTAAATCCTGATCTGTTGTAAATAATCCAATAAGCTGAGACGGGAAAAGCATCATTACAAGAAAACCAGCCGTTGTTATAATAGTTGCCACAATAATCGCCAAATACAAACTTTTCTTTGTTCTATCATATCTTTTGGCTCCGTAACTAAACCCGGCAATTGGCTGGAATCCCTGTGCTACTCCAAACGCCGGCATTAAAGCAAACATTGACAACCTGTTTACCAGGGCAAATATGGCTATCGAAATATCCCCTCCGTATATAGCTAATGTATGATTCAGTATGGCAACAAGAACACTTCCCGATATCTGCCTGACAGAAGATGATGCGCCAATTGCAAAAGCTTCTGTTGCTATACCTTTGTCCGGCTTTAAATGCCTTATGTGAAATCTCATAACACTTTTCCCTTTCAGGAAATAGTACATCAGCCATACAAAAGTCACACCCTGTGCAATCACTGTTGCCAGTGCAGCTCCCTTAATTCCCATATGAAACCCAAATATAAAGATTGGGTCTAATATCATATTGGTAATCGCGCCTACGAGCATTGTTCCCATTGCAACCTTTGCATTGCCTTCAGCTCTTACTATATTGTTCATCGCCATATTAAAAGTGATAAACATGCTGCCAAACAATATGACGCTCAAATAAGCTTTAGCATAAGGAAGTATAGTTTTGGTAGAACCGAAAAGGGCGAGCAGTGGGTCTATAAAGATAAGCCCAAAAATCATAACAGAGGCGCCAAGGATAAAAGCAAAAGAAAAAGCATTCCCCATGGTTTTTTCGGCACGCTCCAAATTTTTAGCGCCAAGACTTCTCGACACAATAGAAGCAGCACCTATACCTATCGTCTGTGCTATAGCCATAACTGCCAATTGTATAGGAAACCCAATGGCTATTCCTGCTATTCCCATCGCCCCGACGCCTCTTCCGACGAATATCGCATCCACAACATTGTACAGGGCTTGGACAATCATACCTATTGATGCCGGAAGTGACAATCTGAACAGCAGAGAACCTATACTGTCATTTGCTAGCATCTTACTTCTTTTATCCATGGGTGTTTTCCTCTTCTACGCTTTCACGTTTAAGATTTTCGTACATTTTTTCAAGAACATTTATATATGCCTGAAATTCATCATCGCTTATGCCATTAAAAAGAATGTCCATTAAATCGTTTCTTGCATCTTCTATAGATTGCTTTAGCTTTTTCGCTTTTTTTGTGAGGTATATCCTTTTAACTCTTTTGTCGTTTTTGTCTTTACGTTTTTCCACATACCTGTTTTTCTCTAATTTCTGCACAGTCCGGGCAACAGTTGTATTATCAAGGTCAAGCCGCTCGCTGATTTCTTCCTGACTAATACCGTCTCCTCCATGAAACAAAAGCCTTAATATATTTGACTGGCCGCTGCCAATTTTAAATTTTTTAAGCCTGCCCCATATATAACTTTTTGAATACCGCGATATAGAAATAAAATACCGCCAAAAAATACCTTTTTTCATAACCACCGCCTTGAAACATATTATACAGATAATAGTTGTATATGCAAGTATATAAAAATTTATCAAAATATTCTGTAAAATGCATTACCTCTAAGTAATAGAAATCAAGATTTTTTAAAATATACAAACAATTAAAAGAGTAATTTAGCAAAAGATTTGCAGACAAAATGAAATATGTTAAAATGAGCAAATAAGATTTAAAATCCAATAATGGAGGGGTCATGAATGAGGAAAAAGTAGTTATGTTTAACAAGAAAAAAACATTTACCTTAGGATTCGGCTTTTTGGGAGTATCTGTAATCTGGGCTTTGTACAATGCGTATGTTCCGATTTTTTTAAAACAATTTGGCGGATACACTGGGCTTTTCTACTTCTTTTCGCAAGCAGCAAACATCATTGCTCCACCACTATCTGGCCTTGCAATAGATACATTCGGATATCCATCTCTTATGTTTTTCGCACCATTCTTCTTCATCATTGCATTTATTCTGATGCGCTTTGCAAGAAGAGGGGAAATTACAACAGAAGAACTGCCAGCCATTTAATTTTATTCAAAAAGGAAAATAATGAAATTACCACTTGTTATAGGACATAGAGGGGCAAGAGGAATTGCTCCCGAAAATAGCATCTCAGCTTTTAAAAAAGCAGTCGAGCTAAAAATAGACGGGGTTGAGCTGGATGTACATCTTACAAAGAATAGGAAGCTTGCCGTAATGTATGAAATGAACCTGAAAAAACTTGCCGGGATAAAAACCCCCATAAAAAACCTCACGTATGATGAATTAGCAAAATACAACATTTCTACATTGTTTATAAAAAGTCAGGAAAAGGTAATCAAAAAAATACCAGATGAAAAAAAGCTGTACTTAGAGCTAAAAAAAGGACAGACCGATACTTTTTTTCTAAATATCTTCGACCAGAACACAGAAAAGAAAAACACTTTTTACCTGCACAAAAATGGCAATCAATTTGACATTGTAAAGAAGCTTATATTCTCAAAAGATGCGGGAGAAAAAATTAGTTCAGCAGAAATTGTAATCAAAAAAGATGAACTGCTTAATCTTGATAATGGAGAAATAAGAAAATATCCGGAAGAACATGTGCCATTACTCAGTGAAGTGCTTGAAATTCTTAAAGGAAAACTTTTTGTAAACATAGAAATTAAGGGGGGAGAAAAGATATACCCTGGCATTACAGAAAGGGCAGTAAAAGAAACTGAAGTTTTTGGGTATGACAATGTCCTTTTTTCTTCTTTTGATATAGATACTTTAATGCAGATGAAACAAAAATACCCTGAACTCAAAATCAATGCTTTATACCCAATTATATTGAACGTAAATAAATATGTTATAGGTTTAGACGGGGCAAATCCTTTTTATTTTTTTGTATCAAAAAAACTTGTTTCCGATATGCATAAAATAAATAAAACC
>QMOQ01000047.1 GCA_003650285.1 Caldisericota bacterium
ATATGACCATCAAATCACCTTTTGGCATGCGCTTTTCCGTTAACAGCATCCCAAAGTCAATCTACATTCCGCAAAAGAAAATGCCGATGACAAGAATGGGCAGCGCGTATCTAATAAGAGAAGCACTTTACAAAGCAAAAGAATATGGAAAAAAGAAAAAGAAACAATTTTCCATGCAGGAAAACTCTCTTCTCCCCGTTTTGGAAGGGAAACAAAAAGCATTTTTTGCCGCTCTCCGTGCAGACGATATCGCAACAAGCATTAGAATAACAAAAGAATTCAGCCTGAATGCAGTCATAACTTTTGCAATCGAAAGCGATCTTGTGCTGGATATTATCAAAGAAAACAAAATACCTGTTGCATTTGGCCCTATTATATTATCGCGCTCTGGAGTAGAATTAAAACATCTTTCACCAAAAGTTCCTGCAACACTTATAGAAAATGGCATTGAAACAGCAATTATATCGGGACATCCATTGTACCCCGCAGAATTCCTCCGCATCCAGCTTGGTCTTATTATTGCCGAAGGAGTAAACGCAGAAAAAGCACTGGCAGCAGTTACATCAGTGCCGGCAAAAATGCTGGGAATGAAAAAATACGGAATAATTAAAAAAGGAGCTATGCCAGACCTTGTTTTGTTCGATGGAGATCCATGGGAAACAAAAACCGCAATAAAAAATGTATTCATAAATGGGAAATTAATACAATAGATTAAGAAGCAGAGGATGTTTTCCCTCTGCTTCTCTTTCTTTCTTTTGCAGCTTTGACAAGCGCGTGCTTAAACATAGCGGGGGCAAAAAGGTCTGTAACAATAATAACGCCAATGGTTATCACCTTTATTATGCCGCCAATCTCAGGAAATGTGCTTTCGATAATCAAAACCAGGACAAGAGAAAGACCTGACTGGTTAATTAAGCCGACCGAACCAAATTTCTTTATAATAGGGTCTTTTGTCCCGATTATTAACCCGAGTTCCGTGAAAAGCCATTTCACGCCGATAAGTATTAAAACGATAGGCATAACTTTAATTATAGCATGGACATCCGTCAATGCATGGACAAGCGCAAAAAAGAGCAGATAAATAGCAGGGGAAATATTATCCAGAACCTTCTGGAATTCTTCTCCTGCAAATGTAAAATTCTGGATAAAAAACCCTGTAATAATACTGACAAGCAATGGATCAATATGGATAAAACGGAATTGAGAAACAAGAAAAGCAAGAATAAATATAAAAACTGGCATTTCAACATTTACATGCCTCATATACAAAGCGACTAATCCACCAACAATTACGCCAACTGCAAGAGACCCTATTAACTCAACAATGCTTAAGATGATAGAAGAACCTTCCCCACCGAAAAGAGAAATAAGCATCGCAAAAAGCAAAATGACAATAATATCTTTTAAAATGGCAATGGCAAGGATTGTATCCCCCATCTCCGTCTTCTTGACGCCACTTTCTTTTATCACGGCAATAGTGGAAAGAGGAGATTTTAAAATAAGGAGTGATCCCAGTAAAATCGCAGCTTTAAGCGGCGTTTCAAGTGAAATTCTCTGAAAAAACAAAAGAGAGGCGGTAAACACTCCTATGAAAGTAACGCATGCAATAGATAGAGTAAGTTTTATAATGCCTCTGCCATGTTTTTTAAGGAACGACATTTTCATTTCCATCCCTGACTGTATAGCAATAAAAACAAGGGCAATTTCAGTAATAAAGGTTAAGTTGTTTAACGGTTCAAAATTCATAAGACCGAAAGAATAAGGAGAAAGAATAAGTCCTGCAATAAGATACCCTGAAATAGCGGGGAATTGCAGTAACTCAAAAAATTTTCCCAAAAAAAATCCTATAATGACAATAAAAGCCAAAGAAAGCACTATATCAACCATAACAGATGGGGGTACTGCAACTCTCCTCACCAAGAACAACAGAAAAGTAAAAAATGCTGACAGTATTAGGTATACCATTTTTCACCCCTGTAAATAAATTCAAAAACAACGAGCAAAATAAAATACGAAATCGCCGTAAATGTAATAATGTAAGGCACCTTGGTTTCTATTGAAAGCGCTATGCCCAATGCGCCAATGGGAATAAAAAATATGCTTTTCCTTTTGAACAGAAGAAAAGTAAAAAGAAATCTGATAGGAATATACGCAATTAGAAATGCAAAAATTACAATGCTGCCCAACTGAAAGAATAAACCTGAAGAAAACAAAAGGGATAAAAATAATGGCTGTTCAATTCTCCCTACCATCGCTGAGGAATAACGAGGCTTCGAAAAAAAGGCTACAACAAAGCCCATAAAAAAAGCGGAAAGGATAATCGAAGTATTAAACATCTGCGAAAGAGACGCAACAAGGAGTAAAAAACCAAGGGCAAGGATGTATGCTTCCATTTTTTTCAAAATGCGCTCGAAAGGAATAATTAAAAACCCTGCCAACCCAAAAACAACAGACAGCAAAACTCCCTTAAAACCATACATAGCAACAGTATAATATATTAAAATCAGCACAATACTCAATTCCCCGGCAATGACGGGTCTTTTGCCCTTCTTAATACTAAAAAGTATGCTCGAAGAAGGAATTGAAAATATTGCAGAAAGAGGGATAGCTATGTTCATTGGATAAAAAAAATGCAGAACAAAAAAAAGAATAAAAAAGTTTAAAGAAGCTAAAAACCCATAAAGAAAAGATTTAGCCCTGATTTCCTTTAATATCCCCTTCTCAAACTGAATGCCAAAACCAAATCCGGCAAATGCAAGAGCAAGAATAAAAAGCGGACAAAGACTGGTAAAAAAATCTTGCCCGGAAAAAACAAAGGAAAGGATAACGCCAAGTATATAGATTTCCAGCCCGGCAAAACGGAAAAACCCTCTTTTTTTCTCAAAAACAACACGAGCAGAGAAAAAAGAAACAGCAACAACAAAAAGAATAATAGCAAAATACTCCTTCATTTTACCTATCCCCCGGCCTTAAATTATTTAAACTCCTCCAACGCATTCCTTTAAATCTTCCCTCATATACGCATAGAACATTCCCTTCGTATTGTAATGAAAGGATATATCCCCTTCTTTATCCAGAGCAATAAGTCCTGCTTTGCCGTTAATAACATTAAGATCTTCTATAGCTTGCGCAACAGCTTTATCTAAATCCATTTTTTCAAGATAAAATCCTATTCTCACTGAAAGCACAAGGCGCATAATGTCTTCGCCAATACCTGTCGCAATAGCCCCAAAAGAATCATTTGCATAAAATCCTGAACCAATAAGTGGTGAATCTCCGACTCTTCCCACATGCTTAAATGGCACACCGCCCGTAGAAACAGCAACTGCAATCTTCCCCGCTTCATCCAATGCTACTGCTCCTACCGTATCACCGAACCGTGTTTTTCTATAAAGTTTCACAGTACGCTCAGTAAGAAAATATTGTAATGGTTCAAATTGCATCCCTATTTCTTTTGCAAATGCCTCAGCACCTCTACTTGTTAAAAAATTATGTTCTGATTTTTCCATAACAAAACGGGCAAGTTCAACAGGACTTTTCACAGAAGTTACAGCGGAAACTGCTCCCATATTCAGCGTGCTCCCGTCCATTATGCCCGCGTCCATCTCTACATTACCTTCTTCATTAAGGTAAGAACCTCTGCCTGCGTCAAATAAAGGATGGTCTTCAAGAACTTTTACTGCTTCTACAACTGCATCAATGGAACTTTTGCCATTTCTTAGAACAGAAAAACCAGTAGAACATGCTTTTTTGCATACATCCACACGAATGGGAACTTCTTCAGATTTAATATTGCCTGCACCACCATGCACAATAATTCTTAGCATCTTACGCCTTCCTTTTTTTTTATTTAATAGTAACAAAAAGATGGATTTGGTCAAAGCGCAGTAAAAAGGAATATATTGTTGACAATAATGAATAAATCTGTATATTATATTGACAGTGGGGCTATAGCTCAGTTGGGAGAGTGCCTCCTTGGCGTGGAGGAGGTCAGGGGTTCAAATCCCCTTAGCTCCACCAAATTTTTATTTTTTACAGAGGAAATATGGAAAAAGAATACAACTACTTAGAAATTCAACAAAAGTGGCAAAAATATTGGGAAGAAAATAATTTTTACAGAGCAAAAGATTTCTCAGAAAAGCCAAAATACTATATTATGGTAATGTACCCGTATCCATCAGGTTCCGGACTCCATGTAGGTCACTGCAGAAATTACATCCCGGCAGATGTAGTAGCCAGATACAAAAGAATGAAAGGTTTTAACGTGCTAAATCCAATTGGATATGATGCATTTGGCTTGCCTACCGAAAACTATGCGATAGAAAAAGGCATACCACCACAAGAAATTACAAAAAGAAATATAGAAATATTCAGGCAACAACTAAAAAATCTTGGTATTTCTTACGACTGGACAAGAGAAATAAATACCTCGTCTCCTGGATATTATAAATGGACGGAATGGTTTTTCCTTCTTTTGCACAAGCGAGGCCTTGCATACAAAGATTACAGCACTCAATGGTGGTGCCCGCACTGCAAAACAGTACTTGCCAATGAACAACTTATAGATGGTAAATGCTGGCGTTGTGATACTCCCGTTGTAAAAAAAAGGCTGGCAGAATGGTTTTTAAAAATCACAGAGTATGCCGACGCATTGGAAAAAGATTTAGAAACAATTGACTGGCCTGAAAAAATCAAGTCAATGCAAAAAAACTGGATTGGCAAAAGCAAGGGTGCAGAAATAAACTTCAAGGCAGTAGCTCCGGATGGCACTGAATATGATATTCCTGTCTTTACCACGCGTATAGACACAATCTTTGGTGTCACATTCCTCGTTATTGCACCCGAGCATCCTCTTGCAAAAACGCTCACAACAGAAGAAAACAGAGAAAAAGTTTTTGAATATATCAAAAAAGCGGAAAGTGAAAAAGAAATAGACCGCTTATCCGCAGAAAAAGAAAAGACCGGCATATTTACGGGTTCCTATGCTATGAACCCATTAAATAATAAGAAAGTGCCCATTCTTATAGGCGATTATGTTGTTGGGACATACGGAACTGGTGCAGTAATGGGTGTCCCCGCACATGACCAGAGAGATTTCATTTTTGCCAAAAAATATAAATTGCCAATAAAACAGGTAATAAGTCCTGATGGAAAAGAACACGAGTTAACTGAAGCATATACAGAAGACGGTATTTTGATAAATTCAGGAGCATTTACCACCTTAGAGAGTGGGGAAGCAAGAGAGAAACTTACAACTCACATTGAAAAAAATGATTTAGGAAAATCCGTTACCAGATACCATATCAGAGACTGGCTGATATCAAGGCAGAGATACTGGGGCGCTCCCATACCTATTATCCATTGTGAAAAACACGGAATGGTACCAGTGCCAGAAGAGGACTTACCCGTCCTTCTCCCGGATGAAGTAGATTTCACGCCAAGAAACACAGGAGAATCTCCGCTCGCCAACGACCCTGACTTTGTAAACACTACTTGCCCAATATGTGGCAGACCAGCAAAAAGAGAAACAGATACACAAGATGGCTTTGCTTGTTCTTCGTGGTACTATCTACGCTATGTAGATCCTCTCAACGACAAAGCTCCTTTTGACCGCAAAAAAAGTGATTATTGGCTGCCCGTTGACCTTTACATGGGCGGCGCGGAACATGCTGTAATGCATCTCCTCTATTCGCGCTTTTACGCAAAAGTAATGTATGACGCAGGACTTGTTGGTTTTAACGAGCCATTTAAAAAACTACTGAATCAAGGAATGATACTAGGGATAGACCATCAAAAGATGAGCAAATCAAAAGGAAATGTAGTAAATCCAGATGATGTGATAAAACAGTACGGCGCAGATACGCTACGCATGTACATTTTATTTATGGGTCCTTTTGACCAGGATGCTATATGGAGCATAGAAACCATAAACGGGACACACAGATTTATAAAAAAATTGTGGACATTATTTGCAAGCGTAATAGAAAAAAGAAAAACAGAAAAAGTTGCACTTCCGGAAGAAAAAGAAAT
>QMOQ01000048.1 GCA_003650285.1 Caldisericota bacterium
GCAATAAATGGAATAGAAAGCTATGAAAATTTATCGATAAACAATTTTAAAAATGTATTTAACAAAAATTTCGTAGAAAGGGAAACAATACAGAAAAAACTCAAAGAAAAATTAACTACTCTCGAAGAAATGGCAGAGGAAAATTTTGACCTCTTTAGCAAAACATTTGGCCAATAAATTTAATCCTTTAAATCTCTTGCTCCCCTCACACTGTTTGATATGCGGGAAAAATACAGATGGAGAAAATTTATGCAGTGACTGCAAAGAAAAAATAAGGTATCTTGAATATCCATTAATTGAGCATAAGAAAAACATCTATTTTTATGCGATCACGGAATACAAAGGGACAATGGAAAAATCAATTAAAATATTAAAGTTTAGAAAGAGAAAAATCATTGCAAAAGATTTAGCCAATATAATAATTGATTTCGTAAGCAAAGAAAAGATGCAGTTTGAACACATAGGATTTGTGCCTATGACACCTCCAGAGACAAGGGAAAGGGGATTCAATCAAACGTATCTCATGGCAAAAGAAATTTCTAAAGCAAATAAAATTCCCATTTTAAACGGACTAAAGAAAACAAAAGAAACTAAAAAACAGGTTGGATTAAATAAACGGGAAAGAAAAGAAAATCTAAAAAGCGCATTTAAAATGACCGATAAAATAGAAGGAAACATAGTGATCATAGATGACGTCTACACCACAGGGAATACCGCAGCTGAAATCACAAAAGCAATCGCAAGAAAAACAAAATCAAATATTTACTTTATTGCTCTCGCAAGAAAAATAAACTAAACAAACATAACGGCTGAATAATTATTGCGCAGCAGCTTCTTGATATTCTTTTATTAATGAATCAAAAAGTTCTTTAACTGATACAATTTTGTTCACCTTCCAGGCATTGGCTCCGGAAAAAGCAAACCCATTTTCAAGAAAACCTTTCTTAGCGTTTGTTAATGCAAGAGCAATGCAGTACAGAACTTTTTTATAATCACACGTTTTTAAACATTTATACGTGCATGCAAAAGGTTGTTTCTTTCCCAATGCAACATCTTCAAGAAATTTATTTCTAATTGCCCTTCCCGGCAAACCTACAGGGCTATCAATAATTATGATATCTTCTTTTTTGCACTTTATATATGCCTCTTTAAATTCGTCCGAAGCATCACATTCATCAGTACCAACAAATCTTGTAGCCATCTGAACACCGTCTGCTCCTAACTGCATAAATTTATGGATATCAGCACCAGTGTATATTCCCCCTGCTGCAATGACAGGTATATCTTTATTAAAACGCTTCGCGAAAGATCTCACCGTAGAAATCACTTCCGGTAATATCTTTTCAAGGCCATACTTCTTATCATTGATCTGCTTCTTTGCAAAACCAAGGTGGCCACCGGCCAGTGGCCCTTCAACAACTACTGCATCTGGCACTTCGTTATAATGTTTTGCCCAATAATTAAATATGAGCTCAGCAGCTCTTGAGGAGGATACTATGGGAACAAATTTAGTTTTGACCTCTTTTGTGGTATTCATTATTGTTTTGAGGCTTTTTAGGGGGAGCCCTGCCCCTGCAAAAATTAAATCTGCACTTTCTTCCACTGCAACACGGACAAGATTGGAAAAATCCGAAAGAGCCACCATTACATTAACACCGATAATACCGTTTGTCTTCTTTTTTGCTTTTCTGATTTCTCTTTTCAACGCTCGTTTATTTGCTTCTTCAAAATTACTTCTGAAATCGGGTTCCAGCATACCAATTCCTGCTGCACCAATTACCCCTATTCCTCCCTCGTTTGCAACTGCGGAAGCAAGATTCGCCAGAGATATGCCAACGCTCATCCCTCCCTGAACAATCGGGATGTCAGCAGTCAAATCGCCTATTTTTAGAACAGGCATTTTTTTGCAAGTTTCATGGCCCACTTTTGACAAAACGAAACCTCCTATTCCAAGATGTGCAGATCAATTACACATTCTCTACCTAAATTATAAAACATTTACAAAAAAGTCAAGTTGCATTTTTTCTTTCACCGCTTCGGCTTGACAATTTCACCTTCATTTTTAAATAGGCATCACCCGCACATTTCACTAATTCAGTGCGTAATGTTTGAAATAAGAATGAAACTTGCTATAATTCTCCTTAAGGAGACGCATATGAAAGCGATTAAAAAATCAGTTTTTGTTATTTTAATCATATCAATCATATTTATTTCACTACCAACCACTTCTACCTCAAACTACCAATTCGATTACTCAACAGATTCTATATATATCAGAGATACATTAAACAATAACTTTATGTTACCGTACAAACCTTTCATAAAAAATAATGTTTTTCTAATACCACTTAGGGCAACGGTAGAAAGCGCAGGAGGAATTGTAGAATACAATAAAGAAGACAGATCAATTTTACTTAAATACGGAAACAGAACAGGGAAGCTTACGTTAGGGAAAAACACAGGGATAGCAGAAAATAAAACATTTATTTTTGCGGAAAAACTTTTTGTTATAAACGGGAGAACAGCAATAGATATACGGTATGTTGCTTTGCTCGTTAACGGCATCTTGAACCAAAAAAACAACTCCTGCTCAATTACTTTTTATCCCATATTCAATGAAAAAGATGCCCTGCATCACAACACCACCCTGTACACAGAGCCGCATAGAATTATATCTCTTGGAGCAAACATCACAGAAATATTGTACGCCATCGGCGTAGATGATAAAATAATCGGCGTATCAAATTTTTCTGATTACCCGAAAGACGCTAAAAACAAAACACAGGTAGGAGGATTCTTTAATCCTTCCATAGAGAAAATTTTTGCTCTCTCGCCGGACATAATACTCATTGCAAGAGGCACGCCACTCTCCGTGATAGACAAGCTAAGGGCACTCGGACTAAAAATATACACCTCTGATCCACATACGATAGACGATATATACACATTGATTCTTGCAGTAGGAAACATCACCGGCAATATGGAAGAAAGCATAAATTTAATAAAAAAACTTCGGGGAATTGAAAACAACATAACAGACAAAGTAAAAAATATCCCCAAGGCAAATAAGAAAAAAATCTACGTAGAAATATGGAACAATCCACAAATATCTGTAGGCGAAGATACATTCGTAAACGCCCTAATAGAAGGAGCCGGCGGCATAAACATCACCAAAAATCTAAAAGGAGATTGGCCCATAGTAAACAGTGAATACATAATAAAAGAAAACCCTGACACAATTATCCTCCTCTACGCGAGCACAAAAACCGACATTGAAAAACGGCCAGGATGGAGTGAAATAAATGCCGTAAAAAATGGAGAAATCTACATTGAAGATCCGGACATATTCGAAAGACCTTCGCCGAGAATCCTGAACGGGCTGACAAGACTATACGAAATCCTGTATGGAAACGACTAACAACAAACTAAAATTTTTGTTGATTCCTTTAATCTTTATCTTTGCCGTCATATTTCTGCTGTCTCTCTCCGTAGGAGACATCAACACCCCGCTAAAAACAGTATTTAAAGTATTAACGGGAAATGGAGACGCATTGTCGCGGAGTGTTATCATCCAGATAAGACTTCCAAGATTTTTAGCTGCAGCTGCAGTGGGAAGCATGCTTGCAATTGCAGGCCTCATCATGCAAACAATCTTTCGCAACCCGCTGGTTGATCCGTACTTTTTAGGCATATCATCCGCTGCTGAGTTAGGAATCAGCGTTGCCATTATGCTTGGCGTAAGCAGTACGCTATTTGGCATATCCATCATGTCCATTATTGCCTTCTCTTTTTCAGTAATACTGATATTTGGCATCGTAAAAATCGCAAGATTAAAGAATTTCCTGGAATCAAAAATAGCAATAGTCCTCCTGGGTATCGCAATATCGTATATGCTATCCGCCGTAAATAATTTTCTCATCTTCTACAAAAAAGATATATTTATTAAAAGTACATTTTGGGCATTAAAGGGCTTTAATACCGCAAACATCTCGGAATTTTTATTTGCAGTACCTTTTCTTGTCGCAGGGCTTATATACATTCTATTCAATGCAAAAAAGATGAATATCTATCTTTCAAGCGACCTTACCGCTCACTCGCTTGGCATTAATCTTAGTAAATTCGTGCCCCTCATGCTTGCCGTTTCTGCCTTGATTGCAGCAGCGTCAGTAATGATCGCCGGGAGTATAAGCTTCATCGGGCTTTTTACACCGCATATCGGAAGGCTTATCGCAGGCGAAGAAAGAAAAAAATTAACAATCGTTACGCTTCTTTTGGGCGCCACGCTGCTCCCCGCGTTCGATCTAATATCAAGGACAGTGCTCCCTTCTCAAGAAATACCCATCAACATTATAACCGCGCTTATCGGTGCCCCTTTCTTTATTTATCTCTTCTTCAGGAGTAAAAATGCACAGCATTAATATAAAAGGATTATGTTTTTCATACGGGAAAAATAACGTCCTGAACAACCTCGATTTGGAAATCAAAGAAAACGGTGTTTACTGCCTCATCGGGAAAAATGGAAGCGGAAAAACCACACTCCTTAAAATACTTATAAAGTTTCTCCCCCACAAAAATGGAAGCATTTCAATTAATGAAAAAGATTTAACCCTCTTCACATTAAAAGAGATTTCCCAAACAATAGGGTTCCTTGAAAGCGAAATGCCCAATATTCCTCTTTCAATAGAAGAAATAATCAGCTGGGGAAACTTTCCATTTGAAAAAGCAGACAGACAAATTCAAGATGTGGTTAACGAGCTGCATCTTGAAAACATGAAGGACAAAAACTTCCTTTCACTGAGTACGGGAGAAAGAAAAAGAGTCCTTCTCGGCAGAATATTCGCCCAATCGCCCGACATCGTCCTGATAGACGAACCCTTCAATTTTCTTGACCCCAAATACAAAATTGAAGTTTCCTTGCTGCTAAAAAAACTTGGAGAAAAAAGCATTGTATTCATTGCAACACACGATATTGAAGCCGTACAATTTGTCAGCGAAAAAGTATTCGTGCTATCGAACGGGAAAATTCAGCTGGAAGATACACCGGAAAAAGTAATAAAAAGCAGCTTCATCAACAAAGCATTTGACATCCCAAAATCGCTACGTAAAAAATTCGAGCAGTTCTACCACATAGATGCCAATAGTTGATTTTTATTGAAAGTTTAGTATAAAGTATAGGAAAGGAGGTCAACCTTTATGAAAATAATCAATGTAGATAGAGAAGTGGCAGTAGCACTGGAAGACGAACTAAACAGACAACGGAATAAACTCGAACTTATCGCATCAGAAAATTTTGTTCAAAACCCAATTCTCGAAGCACAAGGATCGGTGTTAACAAATAAATATGCCGAAGGATACCCAAAAAGAAGGTACTATGGCGGATGCGAATTCATTGATGTCGTGGAAAGCCTTGCAATAGAACGCGCAAAAACTCTATTTGAAGCAGAAGGAGCAAACGTGCAACCTCATTCTGGCACACAGGCAAATGTTGCCGTGTACTATGCAACGATGCAGCCGGGGGATACATTCCTGGGAATGGATTTAAATGCCGGAGGCCACCTGAGCCACGGAAGCCCTGTAAATATATCAGGGAAATATTTCAACGTGGTACATTACGGAGTGGATAAAGAAAAAGAGCTTATTGATTATAACGAAGTAGAAGATCTCGCGAAAAAATACAAACCAAAGGTTATCGTCGCAGGAGCAAGTGCATATTCTAGATTTATAGATTTTGAAAAATTCCAAGATATTGCAAAATCGGTAGAAGCATACCTCATGGTAGATATTGCTCACATTGCAGGCCTTGTCGCAACAAAGCTCCATCCGACACCTGTTCCTTTCGCTGATTTTGTCACAACCACAACACACAAAACGCTAAGAGGGCCACGAGGGGGAATGATCTTATTCAA
>QMOQ01000049.1 GCA_003650285.1 Caldisericota bacterium
AACATATGCAATGACCGGATGGAGATTAGGGTACGGCGTAATGAATAAAGATGTCGCGCAAACAATAACCAAGCTCGTCACTAACTCCGATTCCTGCGTTGCGACATTTACACAAATGGCAGGTGTAGAAGCACTCCGCGGCCCACAAGGCGAAGCAGAAAGAATGAGAAAAATATACGAAGAAAGAAGAAACATCATTATAGACGGGTTGAATGAAATTCCCGGTGTTTCGGTAAAAATGCCAAAAGGTGCATTCTATGCACTAGCAAACATCAAATCATTCGGGAAAACTTCAAAAGAATTGGGTGATTACCTCCTTTATGATGGTGGTGTGGCTACTCTCCCGGGGACATCTTTTGGAAAATACGGTGAAGGATACATCAGATTTTCATATGCAACTTCAAAAGAAATTATAAAAGAAGGATTAAAAAGAGTAAAAGAAGCATTGGCAAAACTGTAAAATTCTAAACCACTTAGACAAATTCAAAATAGGGCAGGTACACACCTGCCCTATTTATTGTCAATAGCTATTTAACTAAAGTATCTTTCTACAGCCAGTAATATATTGTTACGGTCCGTGTGTCGAAAAACACGACACTCTCGCAAAAACTATACCCTTTCGTCTTCGCGGGGAGCCACAGGCGACGTGGCGATCTCCTGGTAATATATACGATGACACTCCCTTTTTGTCACATTGCTCTTTTCCTTGGCACGCATTACGCCAAGTTTTATTTCAGGGTCTCTGTTAATTGGAGGGGATGAATCCCTCTCAATGCTCCCCCGAAAAAAGACAGATACTAAAGAATTTAAAGACGAGATTCCGGACCAAGTCGGAATGACAGAAAGAAACAAAAGAGGGATTGCCACACATTTCTTCGAAATGTTCGCAATGACAAATCAGGAAACAGTGGAAAGACAAGATTCCGAGACAAGAACGGAATGACAAAGTAATGTGACGATCTCCGCATTAACAACAAAGATTAATTATTAGTTTTAAATTGGTACGCCCGAGGGGAGTTGAACCCCTATCTACGGCTCCGGAGGCCGTTGCCTTATCCATTGGGCCACAGGCGCACATTACATCCATCAAATTATAGATTAATGTGGTGAAAATACAAGTTGCGAACCTTTAACGGCAAGTATCAGCATATAAAAACTTGCAATTACAATACGAAGAGATAAAATAAACATATGGGTAAAAATTCAAACTTCCGGAATTTAGTAATATTAAAAAGAGACATTCATCGTAATGAGGAGGAATTTATATGACAAATCCTGACAAAATAGCTCAATACATAGGGAAACCAAGAGGAGAATTCACCAAAAAAGACCTGATCAAATTCATCGAAGAAAATAACATTGAGATGATAAACTTCCGTTATGTAGGGGGGGACGGAAGGCTAAAGACGCTTAATTTTGCAATTACAAGCAAGCCTCAACTAGATCAATTATTGTCAAGCGGAGAAAGAGTGGACGGATCCAGCTTATTTTCTTACATCGACATAACTTCAAGCGATCTCTATATTATCCCTCGCTATAAAACTGCTTTTATAAACCCGTTCTCTTCCATCCCTGCGGTAGATATACTTTGCTCATACTATAGAGGGAATGGAGTTCGCCTGGCAAGTTCCCCTGAAAACATCATCAGAAAAGCTAATCAAGTATTGAAAGATAATACAGGTTTGACTCTTGAAGCAATGGGAGAGCTAGAATACTATGTTATATGCGATAATGATCCCCTTTACCCTGCTTCCGACCAGAAAGGATATCAAGAATCTTATCCGTTTATTAAATGGGAAAAAATACGTAGCGAAGCAATGCAAGCCATCACTCAAGCAGGTGGAAAAATAAAGTACGGCCATTCTGAAGTAGGTAACATCCATAATAAAGAGTTTTCAATGGAACAACATGAAATTGAATTCCTCCCTGTGCCAATAGAAGACACTGCTGATTACATTGCTATTGCCCGATGGATGTTAAGAGTAATCGGATACAAACACGGGGTAACAATCAGCTTTGCGCCAAAGGTATCGTTGGGACATGCAGGTAACGGCCTTCATATCCACACGAGGTTAACATTGAACGGAAATAATATGATGATAGATAAAAACCATCTAAGTGATACAGCACGAAAAGCTATCGCCGGATATTTAACGTTATCTCCCTCTTTGACTGCATTTGGCAATACTGTGCCTACCTCTTATCTGAGACTCGTCCCCGGCCAGGAAGCCCCAACAAACATCTGCTGGGGCGATAGAAACCGTTCCGCATTGGTGAGAATTCCTCTGGGGTGGCTTAATGTCAAAAATATGGCTAAAGATGCAAACCCTCTGGAAAAAAGCAAACTCAAGGAATATGGGAGTAAACAAACCGTAGAATTCCGCTGTCCTGACGGCTCAGCTAACATTTACCTGCTGCTGGCAGGATTAGCGGTAGCTGCAAGACACGGACTAGAAATGAAAGATGCGTTGAAACTTGCCAACAAACTTTACATTGATACATCTTCAAACAAAGGAAATGCATCTGCGAAGAAGATGCCTCGTCTGCCTAACTCCTGCTGGAAATCCGCTGAAAACCTGTTAAAAGATCGTAAAATTTATAAAAAAGACGGAGTTTTTCCTGAAAATATAATCGAAGGTATAGCACAAGGGCTTAAAAACTACGAAGACAAAAATTTGAGCAAAAAATTGTACGGCAATAAAAAAGAACTTCAAAAACTGATCAGCAAATACTTACATTGTTCATAACTACGTTACACTGGTGCCTGGCAACAGTGTAACGTAGTGTGCAGTTTTAGATTTTCGTTATTGTAACGCCTACCAGGCCAGGCCCAGTATGAACACCCAAAACAGGCCCGATTTCTCCGAAAGATGTTTCTTCTATATTCTTATTTTTGCTGAATTCGTCATACAATGCTTTTGCTTCATCTTTAGCGGCAGCATGCATTACATCCACAATATATCTGCCTTCTTTAATCTTTTCCATAACAATTTGAGCTAGCCTTTCTAAAGATTTTTTCCTGCCACGTGTTTTCTCATATGTGTAATACACTCCATTCTCATTAATGGAAATTATCGGTTTTATTTTTAGCAATCCACCTATTGTGCCTTCTACTTTGCCGATGCGTCCACCTTTAACCAAATATTTCAACGTGGCTACAACAAAAAATACTTTTATGTCATTAACTTTATCCATTGTTTTCTGCACTATTTCATCAAACTTCAAGCCCTTCCCCACCAATTCATGTGCATAAAGTACTAATCTGCCTAGCCCCATTGACAACGCCTTTGAATCTATAACTTCAACGGTCAATCCTTCAACTTCTTTACTCATCAGTCTCATTGCGTTACATGTCCCGCTTAACCCAGTGGAAATATGAATTGCAAGCACATGAGTGTACTTTTTCTCTTTTAGTTCTAATAGTTTTTCTTTGAGTTCTTGAGGAGTCGGAACAGAAGTAGTTGGAATTTCCTCTTCTAATCTATCGTACACTTCTTGTGGAGTAATATCAATTTTATCGTGATAAACCCTATCAGCATAGACAACTTTCAGCGGAACAACATGAATATCTTTCCCTTCTAATAAATCACTTGTTAAATCACAAGTGCTGTCAGTGACTACGGCTATTTTTTCATTCATCAGCCCCTCCCCTTCTGGTAATTTTTTTGCTTCTTATAACTTACTATTCAACCTCTTTTATATTATATCTTAGTAAATTTTCCTATCAATACCTTGTAGTAAAATTACTTCCTGTGCCTCACAATATTTAAATTATTCAACAGTTACGGACTTAGCCAAGTTGCGCGGCTTGTCAATGTCTAAACCTCTGGATTCTGCTATGTAATACGCTATAAGTTGGAGAGGAATAACGGATATAACGGGAGAAAGATCATCGATTGTTTGTGGGACATAAAACGTTTTGTCTGCAACTTCTTTTATTTCGTCATAACCTTCTGTTGCAATAGCAAGCACCCTTCCCTGCCTTGCTTTTACCTCTTTTATATTACTCAGTGTTTTTTTACGAAGAGGCGCATATGTATCGATAGCAATGATAAGGGATTGCGGAGTAACTAACGCCAGCGGTCCGTGTTTCAGTTCACCGGCGGGATATCCTTCCGCGTGCACATACGAAATTTCTTTTAATTTCAGTGCACCTTCAAGAGAAAGTGCATAATCAAGGTTCCGCCCTATATAAAATGTTTCTTCGATTGTTTTTGTAGTAGATGCAAACTCTGCAATTTCGTTACTTCTATCAAGAATTGCCTGAGCTTTTTCCGGGAGTGCAAGAAATTCGCTTACTAAAGCCTTTTCGTCTTCCAGGGAAAGAAGTCTAAGTTTCTTTGCAAAGTACAGCAAAACAAGTGCCACCACTTCAACCTGGGCTACATATGCCTTTGTTGAAGCTACTGCAATTTCCGGGCCCGCGTGCACATAGACAACATTGTCAACTTCTCTTGCAACGGAGCTTCCTACAACATTTACAATGCCAATCGTCTCTGCGCCTTTTTCCTTTCCAAGCCGCAATGCCGCAAGTGTATCAGTCGTTTCACCTGATTGGCTAATTACAAAAAGAAGCGTTTTTTCGTCTATCATAGGATCCCTGTATCTAAATTCAGATGCAACTTCAACTTGCACGGGTAACTTTAAATATTTTTCAGCAAGGTATTTGCCAACAACGCCTGCGTGATATGCCGTGCCACAGGCAACAAAGAAAATTTGGCGAATGTTTTTCAGATAATCCACTGATATCTGTTCAAGTTCTGGTATTTCAAAAGAACCATTCCTTACTCTTCCGCGCATTGCTTCCTTGATTACGGTCGGCTCATCAAAAATTTCTTTTAGCATAAAATGCTTGAACCCACCCTTTTTTGCATCTTCAACGTTCCACTGGACCTTCTGAACAGGCCTTTTAACGCTATTGCCATTAGCATCCCAGACGCTGACGTCATCCTTTGTAATCTTCACAATATCTCCATTTTCAAGGATAATAATTTCTCGTGTGTATGTTAAAATAGCAGGTATATCAGATGCAATAAAATTTTCCCCTTTTCCCAGACCAACAATTAAAGGACTGTCCTTTCTTACGACGACAAAACAATCTTTCTGGTCTTTGCTCATCACAGCAATTGCATAAGAACCTTCCAACATTTCATAGGCCTTCTTTACAGCTTCAAGAAGGTCTCCTTCGTAAAATTCCTCAATCAGATATGCAATAACCTCCGTGTCAGTTTCTGAACGGAAATCATGCCCTTCTTTAACAAGCATTTTCTTAAGCTCGAGGTAGTTTTCGATAATGCCGTTGTGGACTACTACAATATTTTTACTTTCACTATAGTGAGGATGCGCATTAATATCATTTGGCGCACCGTGCGTCGCCCAGCGGGTATGTCCTATCCCAAGATTGCCTTTTAAATCTTCGTCTTCGAGGCGCTCTTCAAGTGCTTTTATTCTTCCTTGAGTTTTCACCACTTTAAGATCTTCACCCAGTATTGCAAC
>QMOQ01000050.1 GCA_003650285.1 Caldisericota bacterium
CTGACCGCACAGGAAGTAGGTGTTTTTGTTAGTGAAGTTGGGGTGTGGGAGATACCGGTGGAGGATTTGCAGCTGGTGTAGTAATATGAATATTTCCAATAGGAGACCGATATAAAATCTAATTATCTTTAGTAAAAATACTAGCAAGTCACCAAAATATGGTAACTTGCACGTAAATTTACTATAATTGAGCTTATCAAATTATATAAAGGAGTTACTATCAGTTGAAGAGTATTCATTTTCTTTGCCTGAATTAATTGAAAACAGCGATAAATCTGAATCAGCTTTAAAAAGAGAATTATCTTATCTTGTTTCTAAAGGAGAAATAATTCCATTAAGAAAGAGCTTTTACTTAATAATACCTCCCAGATATTCAAAGCATAGAAAGTTACCGGTTGAATTATATTTAGATAAACTTTTTCGGTTACTCGGCAAAGATTATTATTTAGGATTGTACTCAGCTGCAAAATTCCATGGAGCTGGGCATCAACAAATACAAAGAGATTATATAATAACAGAAACACCTTATTTATTAAATATAAAAAAGGACACAATTGATTTACGCTTTTTTACTACATCAAATTGGCCTAAAAAGAATATAATAAACAGAAAAGCAGATAGTGGAATATTTAAAATTTCTGATCCGTTACTGACATCCGTAGATTTAATTCATTATCAAACAAAGCTGGGAGGTTTAAACAGAATGATGGCAATACTGGAAGAACTCATGGAAGAGATCAGTGAATCAAATTTAAAGGATCTTTTAACCTGGTATCCAAATAAAAGTACTTTACAACGATTTGGATTTTTGATGGAAGAGTTTCATGCTGATCCTGATTTGATATCAATACTTTATAATTATTTAAGATCAATAAAATATTACCCGGTATTACTTAGTCCAAAATCGAACCAAAAGCCAGGTGCGGTTGATAATAAATGGAAAGTAGCTGTTAATATTAAAATGGAAAGTGATATATGATCCCAAAACCGAATATAGCAAGATGGCAGGAATATGCCCCATGGAAGCATTTTTCACAAGTAGAACAAGATTTAGTAATCAGCCGTACTTTAGTAGAGTTGTTTTCAGATGATTATTTAAAAGAAAATCTGGCATTTAGAGGTGGTACAGCTTTGCATAAATTGTATCTTGATCCTGCACCAAGATACTCTTATCCAAAGTAAATCGTTATCAAAAGTGTATTTTTATTAAAACTGAAAACCAGTGATTTACATGGCCTACTTTTTAATACGGCTTTTGATAACGATAAGAAGTCTACTTGGAAAGGTTCTTCAGCCAGGTTTTAAGCTTGGCGTCTTTTTCCCATAATCCTTCAGTGCCCAAATTAGGAATAACGTTGATATAAGCCGCTTCCAAAGCCTCCCGTTTTTGTTTGGAATCGGCTCTGGCATATAACTCGGTTGTTTGTATTGAGACATGTCCAAGAATGTCACGTATGTATACAAGGTTGACCCCAGCCTGAAGCAAATGCATTGCTTTGCTGTGTCTAAGGGTATGAGGACTAACCCTGTCAGGAATCAATTCTGGCTTGAGTACCCGTGCATTGGTGACATACATATTCAATATGTAGGTTACTCCGGAATTAGTCAGTCTTCCTCCTCGGTTATTGGCAAACAGCGGTTGTTGATTATAAGCGACCATGTCAAGACCGTTTTCCGTCATATAGGCCTGTAGCAGTGCCACCTGCTCATCTTGAAGTGGTACTATCCGTTTTTTGTTGCCCTTGCCAAAAAGGGTGACGCAATATGGCTTGTCCAGACGTAAAGATGAAGGGGAAAGATCAATGATTTCTTGTACCCTTGCCCCACTGTCATATAGTAGTGCGATTAGCGCAAGATTTCTACGACCCATCCTATTATTAGTGGGTATTTGCTCCAACAGGAACTTGATGCCATCGATGGATAAATAGTTGACACTTCTTTTTTCCTGCCGTTTTACCTTAATGGATAGGATATCCTGCCATTGGACGATACGTTTCACATCCTCATATTGCATATACTTGAAGAACGAATGCAGAGCCGCAAGGCGTTGATTTCTAGTAGCCTTGCTGCACTTCCTGCTACTCTGCAGCCAATCAAGAAAACGTAGGACGACTTTCTTGGTAAGATGGTCAAGTAACAGTTTATCCGCCATGATATGCTCTTTTTCATCCATGAAGTTAAGCAACTGGGTGAATGTATTACTATACGCCCTGATGGTATTTGGGCTTGCACCCCTTTCTCCTACAAGATACTCGGAAAAAAAATTTGTCAGGTGCTTTGCAAAGTCAGTCGTTGTCATAGTCTATTTCAATTTTAGGGTTACTTGGGAATACAAATGAAGTAATTGATCGTTCCATCCTGATAACATCAGGGTACATCTCTTGGGTTAAACGCACGTATGTTTCTGTACCCTTTATCGATTTATGACCAAGAAAAACCGACAAGATCGGAAGCGCACAATAGATATCCACATCCTCCCGTACCATTTTTATGAGCGAGTGCACAGCGCAAGTGTGGCGAATATCGTGGATGCGGGGGCCTTGGTGGTTTCCCTGAAAGGGGATCCCGCATTCTTTCAGTATTTTCCTGAACCAGCTGTAAACTGAACCTCGGCGCAAAGGTTTTCCAACAGTAGACACAAAAAAGGAAGCCTTTGGCGCTGATATCCCTTGTATGGGTATTTTGTCACGATATACCCTATATTGCTTAAGCACTTCAAGCAGCGACGGGTTTAGGGGAATCAATCTTTCCATCTGGTTCTTCGTTCGTTTGAGTATTATACGTTGACGTACAAAGTCTACGTCTTCGTTCTTTACCGACAGCACTTCACCGATTCGTACCCCTGTACTATACAGGAACCGGAGCAATGCAGGTATTGCAATAAGAATACTGTTCATGTTCCTGTTTTGTAGGGTCAGTCTGTTGCTTACCGCAAAGATGCCTTCCATCTCTGTGTGCGTAAAGATATAAGGTATGAAGGGTGGCCAATTCTGCTTGGGCAATCGGGGAATGTAACATTCATGTCCCAAATGACATAAGTAAAGGCAGAATTGTCTCAAAATTGAATACTTATCGTACAGCGTCCTGCTCTTATCGTTGATACGAGTTTCCCTCCATGCTGTAATTTGTTCACGACTAATATGTATATCAGTGCCACTGGTCGTCAGAAAGAACTTGTCAAATTCAAGGAATATCCATTGGAATTTAATAAGTCCAAAGCCCATGGTTTTCTTCATTTCAAGAAAGCTACTAAAATATGGTGCAAAAATGCTCTTATAGATAAATTGCTTACTCATAAAACACACCTCCTTTCTGTGTATAGAAATCTTGGGAAACTATAGGTATATCAAGTGTACATCGCATTAGATTGTTAATATCTATACGTAGATAGTTCATAGTGGTCTGTGTATTTACATGCCCGAGCGTTTCTGATATAATTGGAAGCGTGGTGCCATTACGCAATAACTGACTAGCTAAAGAGTGTCTCATTGCATGGGGACCAAACTTCCGATTTTGGATGTTTACATTTGAACTTTTTATTATCCGGCTAATAGCACCATTTATTATTATCCTGTTAACAGGACGGTACGGAGCACACGCCGTAAGAAACACATGTTGGGAATAAGATTTGGATCTTCCGTATTTTAAATAGTTGATAATTGCTTCTCCAACATCGGTAAGTAGCGGAAGTTCTATCTCTCGTTTGGTCTTATATTGAGATAAGCAAATAATGTTTTTGTCCCAGTCTAAACTAGCAAACTGAAGTCCAGCGATGTCTGATGATCGAAGTCCAAGTCTACTTGCCAAAAGAAGCATGGCATAGTCACGCTTCCCAACAGCACTTGCCTGATCTACAGCCTCCTCAATTTGTTTTACTTCTTCGGCATCGTATACTGATGGGATCTTTTCCCGTTTTGGGAAATTATTTCTACCAATAACATATTCAATATTTCTATCTATAAATTTTCGTTCATAGAGATAGCGACAAAATAAACGCATTGTGTTAAGAAACTTATCCTTGCAATTCTGTGAGGAGGATAAAAATGTAAGAACATGCTCTTCATTAATCTCAGAAATATGAAATATAGATTTAAATGATAGGTGTTTGATAAAATAACTCAGCACACGCCGATGTTCTTTAAGAGTAGGCTCGCTACGGCGCATTATTGCTAAAGATGCAATAAAGCCTTTTGCAACATCTCCAATTTCACCCGAAAGTTCGTGGTTAACATAAGGAACTATCCTTTTCCTTACCGTGCCATAAGAAAGGAAATCTGAAAGCACATACACACTTCGGCGAATGGCACGCTTGTGCGATTCGCTCCCTTCTGTGTTTGTGGCGATAATGAAGCATTCGCCAACATCAGTACTATAATTAACAAGGGAGTGCTTCTCCATGTACTGTACTAAGCCTTTCTGCCAAAATCTTAAATAATCCGAAATGCGTGCTTCGGAGTAGCCCTCTTCTCTCAGATAAGCTACACATCCTTTAATAAGCGATGTAATGTCTTGTTTTAAATTCATATACTATCTTGTTTTTATGGGCGCAGAATTACGACCATCAGAAAAGATAGCAAAATATTATCACAACAAGATTATCACAAGTAGTAGGCAAATCATAAGCATTAATGCTATTTTAAAGGCGTTACTTTTGATAACGATTTACTTTGGATAAGAAGTACTATATATAAAACAGTGTGGGTAGTTTCGTGGTTAGTTTAAACAAAAAAACCTCAGTATTAACTGAAGTCTTTCATTGGTTAACTTGTTAGGTTACAAGACCTAACGCTAACAACACAACTATTTTAAAAGCGGTCTGGACGGGACTCGCCAGCACTTTTTCTTACTTTATCAAATTATATTAAATCTCACATCAAACCCTTTATATATAAGGTATACAGGCGTTTTTAAAATTTATTTTAAAATGTTTTGATGTAAAAAAGCATGAATAATGTAGGGATTATGTAGGGATGAAACTAAAAAAGTATTAAATTTGTATTAATACTAATCCCAACAATATTTTTATGGCTGTAATCAATTATTTGGTAAAAGGA
>QMOQ01000051.1 GCA_003650285.1 Caldisericota bacterium
AAAGTTGAAGTTGTTATTCCATTTTCAGTAGATTATAGGGAAAATCGACTTCTTGAAAAAGGAAAGGTTGTAAAATTTAGAAATGGTGCAGATGGAATGCTTGAAAAGGAATTTTATACTGTTTATTTTGGTGGGGAAAAGGTCGCAGATGAATTATTAAGTGAAAAAGTTGTTAGGCCAGCAGTATCTCAATTATATGAAACAGGACAAGCTTCTTTTAATGGCGAGTATTTAAAAAAATACACAATGATTGCAACTGCTTATTCCCCACGTGTTATAGAGACAGACGGTAATCCCTGGGTTACAGCAACTGGATTAAGGAGCGGTCTTGGTGTTGTGGCTGTAGACCCCAATGTGATTCCATTGGGAAGTCTCCTTTATGTGAAAGGATATGGATATGCTGTTGCAGGTGATACCGGTGGTGCAATAAAGGGGGATATCATTGATGTCTTTTTTTATTCAACAGATGATGCATTACAATGGGGTAGAAGAGCAGTTACCGTTTACTTACTTCCAGGCAAATGGAAATTTCCAAGCAAATTAGATTACTGATAAAAAAATATTCTCTTTACCCTTCGAAGAGATTGGGGCAGAGCTTTCTTATAGATCGTTCTGCCATTTTTTATATTAGAGATGCAATAAATCCTGTAAATGATAGGATATATTTAGAGATTGGTCCGGGATTTCTTTTTATTACGAATTCTGTTGCAGAGAGAGCAAAAAAAATTATTGCGATAGAAAAAGACAAGCGTTTTGAACCATATTATGAAGATACTCGGCCTGAAAATATTGAAATTGTGATACAGGATGCATTGAAGGTTGATTTTTCACAATGGGATGTGGAAGAATTATTTGGCAATATTCCTTTTAATATATCTTCCCCTCTTATTGTAAAAATTGCAAAAACTAAAACAATAAATAGAGCAGTTTTGTTGTTTCAAAAAGAATTTGCTAAAAGACTCCTTGCTGGCCCGGGCAATAAAGATTACGGGTCCATTACTATATTTACAGACTTCTTTTTTAAGAAACAATTCTTGAAAACATTTCCCCCTCATTTTTTTTATCCTATGCCTCTTGTGAGCTCTACACTTATTAATTTTGTAAGGAGGACAGATATTCAATCTGTAAATGAGGATTTATTGTTTCGTATAGTTAAAGGAGCATTTTCTAAGCGAAGAAAGACTCTATTTAATACGTTAAAGAAAGATTTTGATGGGGATATTTTAAAGAATGCAATTATTGATGCTGGCTTGCCCATCGAAATTCGCGGAGAAAATCTTTCTCTTGAAGAATTTATTCGTGTTTCAGAGAATCTGTATTGAGAATTTGACGATTTTGTAGTAGAATATAAAAATTTTTTAATTGGAGGTGTTTATTATGGGTTATAAATTAAAGGAAGGTATTTTTTATGCAAAGTCAGATGAGTGGGTAAGTTTAAACGAGGACATCGCAACAGTTGGCATTTCTGATTATGCTCAGGATAAACTTGGGGATATTGTATATCTTGAAGAGGTGACCAAAGGAAAGAAAGTGAAACAAGGTGAAGTATTTACAACAATCGAATCTGTAAAAGCTGCTTCAGATTTAAATGCACCTGTTTCAGGAGAAGTAATTGAAGTAAATGCAGATGTTGTTAGTACTCCATCAATCATCAATCAAGATCCTTACGACAAGGGGTGGATAGTGAAGATAAAGGTCGAGAATCCGAGTGAAGTAAATAATTTAATGAGCGATAAGGAATATTCAGAATACCGGAAAGAATGATAAAATGAAATACATCCCGAATACAGATAACGAGAAAAAGGGGATGTTAAAGGAAATAGGTGTTTCTTCTTTTAATGAACTTATAAAAGATATTCCTGAAAATATAAGATTGAAAAGAGCTTTAAGTATACCTGGACCTTTTGACGAGGAGGAAATAAAGGAGCGGGTATATTTGATTGCCGGGAAGAACGTAAATTTTTTTTCTTTTAAACCTCTTATAGGTGCAGGTGCGTATAGGCACTATATACCAGAAGTTATTAAAGCAATTGTTTCAAGAGAAGAATTTTATACGTCCTATACTCCTTACCAGCCAGAGATTAGTCAAGGAAATTTACAATCTATGTTTGAGCTTCAAACACATCTTGCGAAACTTACTGGAATGGATGTTGTTGTGCCTTCTCTTTATGATGGAGCATCTGCTGTTGCTGAGGCAGTGCTTATGGCAGTAAGGATTACTCATAAAAATAGAATAATAGTTTCTTCTCTTGTGCACCCACATTATAGAGAAGTAATTACTACCTATACTGAACCTCACGATATAGAAATTATTGAGCTTCCGTTTGATAAAGGATGTACTGATTTTTCTGACCTGAAAAATCAGTTAAATGCTAACACAGCAGCGGTAGTTGTGCAGAGTCCTAATTTTTTTGGGGGCATTGAAAATATTGCTGCCATTGCTTCCGAAATACATGATACTGGTGCCTTACTTATACACTCCATTGCAGAAAGTATTTCTTTGGGATTGCTTACTGCACCTGCTGATATGGGTGTGGATATTGTTGCTGGAGAATCTCAATCGTTTGGTATGGATTTGAATTTTGGAGGCCCGTATAACGGATATCTTGCAACTAAGACGAGGTTCTTAAGACAATTGCCTGGCAGAATAGCAGGAGAAACGGTGGACAAGAATGGGAAACGTGCTTTTGTAATGACAATGAGGGCGAGAGAGCAAGATATAAGGAGGGAAAAGGCGACATCTAACATTTGTTCAAATCATGCGTTAAATATTGTGGCTGCAAATGTGTATTTATCCCTTTTAGGAAAGAATGGATTATATCAGGTTGCTCTGCTTAATACAAAAGCTGCTCACTATTTAAAAAGAAAATTCGCTGAAACAAATAATTTTGAGGTTTTTGAATACCCTTTCTTTAATGAATTTGTTGTAAAGAGCAAAATAGATATCAGTGAAGTGAAAAATAGATTATCCAGAAAATCATTTATTCCACCACTTCGTGTTGATAGGTTTTATAAAAAATGTGAAAATTACCTGTTATTTACCGTTACAGAAATTTTTAAGCGGGAAGAGTTAGATAAGATAATTGAAATACTTGGGGTGTCACGTTGAAGCTTATATATGAGAAAAGCGTAGAGGGAAGAAAGGGTTATTTTTTAAGGGAAGATCCGTATAAAGAAATTTCCCTTAAAGATTGTATTCCGGAGTATGCTTTATCGCGTACTAAAAAAGAACTTCCTGAAGTTTCAGAAGTGGATGTAGTGCGGCATTTTACAGTACTCTCCAAACTTAATTATGGATTTGATGATGGTTTTTACCCTCTTGGTTCTTGTACAATGAAATATAACCCGAAGCTTAATGAGCATCTTGCTTTGCTTGATAATTTTATCTATGCACATCCGTGTGTTGATGAAGATTTTGTTCAAGGAAGCTTACAAATAATATATGAGTTAAATCAATATTTGTCTGAGATTACCGGTATGGATCAATTTACTCTTTCTCCTGCTGCCGGTGCTCATGGTGAACTTACAGGAGTATTAATTATGCGTAAATATTTTATGGACAGGGGAGAACTTCGTCACAAAATGCTTATTCCTGATTCTGCTCATGGAACAAATCCTGCATCTGCTGCTATGGCTGATTTTAATGTGGTCGAGGTGAAATCAAACAAGAGGGGTGGTATTGATTTAGTAGAATTGCATAAGTTAATGGATGAAGATACAGTGGGGTTGATGCTTACAAATCCTAATACAGTTGGGCTTTTCGATGAAAATATAGAAGAAATAGCGAAAGTTGTGCATAGTAAAGGCGGGCTTCTTTACTACGATGGAGCTAATCTTAATGCCTTACTTGGTATTGCGCGACCGGGTGATGCTGGTTTTGATATTGCTCATTTAAACTTGCATAAAACATTTTCTACTCCGCACGGGGGAGGAGGGCCAGGTGCTGGACCGGTTGGAGTAAAAAAACATCTTGTCCGGTATTTGCCGACTCCTATTGTTTCTTATAACGGGGAGAAATATTTTTTTGAGGAAGTAGGGGAAAAGAGTATTGGTCGACTAAGCGCTTTTTTTGGTAATTTTTCTGTGCTTCTCAAGGCTTATGTGTGGATTCTTTCTATGGGAGATGAAGGGCTTAAAGAAACAGCTAAAACAAGTATTATCAATGCAAATTATGTTATGAGCAAGTTAAAGAAATTTTATAAGCCTGTCTATGATCGATTCTGTATGCATGAATGCGTGCTTACAGGACGGGAATATAAGAAGTACGGCGTGAAAACGCTTGATATTGCAAAAAGACTTATGGATTATGGTTTTCATCCACCTACAATTTATTTTCCTCACTTTGAACCATATGCTGAAGAAACTATTATGATTGAGCCAACTGAATCAGAGTCAAAAGAAAATATTGATCTATTTATTGACACGATGATTAAAATAGCCGAAGAGATAAAGGCACATCCAGAGATTGTTAAACAGGCACCTCATATTACGCCTATTAGTAGACCAGACGAAGTGCGTGCAGCAAGAAATCCAACATTAATATTTAAGGAAATAAATGAAAATAGATAACTTAGAAAAGATTATTCATGATGCAATAAAATCGATATATCCTGGTATTTCAAAAATCCCTGATGTGCTACTTACTCCTTCACCTGAAGGATTTGGAGATTTTTCAACGACTATTTCATTTGATTTAGCGAGAATATTGCACAGATCACCATTTTCCATAGCAGAGGAAGTTTCTAAACATTTAAATTTTCCTTATTTTACATCAATTTCTGTTGCAAAACCCGGATACCTGAATTTTTCTTTTGCACCATCTGTGTACAAGAATTTCTTACATGAGTTAGAAGAAAAAGGTGAAAGATATTTTTATAAAGAGAGAAGAGGTATAAAAGTACAGATTGAATTTGTCAGTGCAAATCCTACCGGACCTCTACATGTGGGGAATGGACGAGGTGGTATTAT
>QMOQ01000052.1 GCA_003650285.1 Caldisericota bacterium
ATTTTGCGGCATTGTAGGACTAAAACCAACATATGGGCTTGTTTCCAGATACGGCCTTATTGCTTTTTCCTCGTCGCTTGACCAAATTGGCCCTCTTACAAGAAATGTAAAAGACTGTGCCATAATGTTAAACGCAATTGCAGGATTTGACCCACACGACGAAACGTCTGTCAACATTAAAAAAGAAGATTATACAAGCTTTTTAGGAAAAGAAATAAAAGGTAAAAGAATAGGTATAATAAAAGAAGCAATGGATTTTGATATACAGGATGAAATAAAAGAAGAACTCAAAAAAACAATAAATACACTTGTTAAGCTTGGTGCTACCATAACAGAAATATCCATTGCACATCTAAAATATGCGCTTCCCGCGTACTATATTGTTGCCCCGTCAGAAGCCTCGTCTAACCTCAGTCGTTTTGATGGAGTACGGTACGGATTAACTGTTCAAGGAAAGACTCTTACAAATACATATGAATTGACACGCACAGAAGGATTTGGAGAAGAAGTAAAGAGAAGAATTCTTATTGGAACATTTGCATTATCTGCCGGATATTATGATGCATATTATCTGAAAGCTTCAAAAATAAGAAAAATTCTTGCAAATGAATTTGAAAAAGCATTTAAAACAATAGATACATTACTTCTTCCCACAACAGCTACTACCGCTTTTAAATTGGGAGAAAAGAAAAGCCCGCTTGAGATGTATATGAGTGATATTTTCACAATACCTGTAAATCTTGCAGGACTACCTGCAATCTCTGTGCCTCACGGAAGTGACAAAAATGGACTTCCCATTGGAATGCAGCTCATAGGAAACTGGTTCAAAGAAAAAGAGCTTTTGCAAATTGCATATGCTGTAGAAAATGGATAAATGGCATGGGGGGAGAAAAATGAACGAATATAAACCAACAATAGGCCTTGAAATACACATACAACTTGACACAAAAACAAAATTGTTCTGTGGGTGTTCTACACAGTTTGGCGAAAAACCTAATACACATATCTGCCCTGTCTGTTTAGGCCTTCCGGGTGCGCTTCCCGTTCTAAATGAAAAAGCCGTTGAATACGGCATAAAATTGGGACTTGCCCTGAATATGAAAATAAACAAAGAATCAACTTTTTACAGAAAAAACTATTTCTACCCGGATTTACCAAAAGGGTATCAGATTACCCAGTATACAATTCCAATTGCAAGTGAGGGCTTCCTTGAAATAAAAACAGAGAAAGGAAAAAAGAAAATTAGCATCCAGAGAGGGCATATAGAAGAAGACTCTGGAAAATCGATCCACACGGGCGATATTACAGAATCCACACATTCTTATATTGATTTTAACAGATCCGGTGTGCCTTTAATGGAAATTGTCACATATCCCGATATTGAAACGGCTGAAGAAGCATACCGTTTTCTTGTGCTTCTCAGAAAAACAGTGCGATATTTAGGTGTTTCAAGCGGAGATATGGAAAAGGGGGCCTTGCGATGTGATGTTAACGTGTCCCTTTCAAAAAGCAATACAATGGGCACAAAAGTGGAAATTAAAAATCTCAATTCGTTTCATAGCATACGAAAAGCGCTTGAACATGAAATTAAAAGGCAAACAGAAATGCTTAAAAATGGAGAAAAAACTGTTCATGAAACAAGACACTTTGATGAAAAGACAGGAATAACAAAATCAATGAGAACCAAAGAAGAACTAAACGATTACAGATACTTTCCCGAGCCAGATCTTCCGCCACTTCTTTTAAAGGAAACATTTATAGAAGATATAAAAAACAGTTTACCTGAACTTCCTGCACAAAAAGAAGAGCGGTTCATCCATCAATATTTATTAAGCGATGTTTATGCTTATGAAATCGCATCATCCAATGAACTTGCAGATTATTTTGAATCAATTGCAAAAGCAACAAGTAAGCCAAAAGAAGTTGCAAATTTTCTTATGGGGAGCATTATGAAATTTCTCAATGAAACAGAAAAGACAATAAGTGAAATTGGCTTCAATGAGAAAAAATTTATAGAACTTTTTTCACTTTTAGAAAAAGGCATAATTTCAAAAAATATAGCAAAAGAAATCATAGTCGAATCGCTAAAAACAGGAAAATCTCCCAAAAAGATTGTAGAAGAAAATGGATTAATCCAAATAACAGATGAAAATAAAATAGAAGAAATTGTGCAACAAGTCCTTAAAGAAAATTCAGAAGCTGTTTCACGCTACCTCGCTGGAAAAACCCAGATACTTGGTTTCCTTGCAGGACAAGTAATGAAAAAAACAAAAGGAAAAGCAAATCCTCAAATTGCAAACAAGCTCCTTGCAAAAGCACTTAACAAAATGAAACAATGAACTTTAACCAGCTAAAACGTTTTCCCATACTAATACTTATTTTATTTCTTGTTTTTCAAACAATTTATATTTCAAAAGTCAACAGCGCGCCTGAGCAAAAAATGAAAGGAATCTGCGTTCGTGGAGAGGACATCGAAAAACTTGGGGCAAAAAAGGTTGTTCTGACACTCAAAGAATATAATTATAATACAATTTTTCTTCTTGTTAAAAACCCACAGGGCAAAGTATTTTATAAAAGCGAATTTCTCCCGGTAGAAAACGATGTTTTAGGGATGCTAATCAATGAAGCGCACAATAATGGCCTCAAAGTTTTTACTTATTTCCCAATTTTTATGGACAAAAATTTTGGTTTTCTCCACCAAGAAGAATTGATGCAGCATGTAAACGGCTCAAAAAACGATTACTATGTATCACTTCTAAGCAATGTTTATCTGAACTACATAAAACATTTTTTAGATGAATTGCTGCAATACGATATCGACGGAGTATCCCTTGATTATATTAGATTTCCTAACGGAGGTTATGATTTTTCTAATACTTTTATGCAATACGCACAACAAAATGGCATAGATACAAACAAAGTAAAAAGTATTGCATACAAAACTTTTGTAAATCCTGCTGATTGGAAAAGTCTGTTTGAAGCATATGAACAAGGAGACAAAGATATAGTAAAATGGATAAATTTAAGAAACAATCTCGTAAAAGATGAAGCTTCCATTATAAAAGAGTATATAAAATCAATACAACCAAACATTGATATTGGTGCTTTTATGGTTGCAAGAGGTTTTAGGTACAAGACAACAGAGGAAGCAGAAAAAATTTCTGATTCGCTGACTTATCAGATTGTAAATTTTGGCCAGTTCTCAACGACCTTTTCGGGATTTGATTTTATCGCACCAATGGTATACCTTTCATCACTGCAAGAAAATTCAGGCTACACCCCGCTTGTAATCGAAAACCTCAAATCAGATCTTGCAAACACTCCCGTTTATACCGCCGTAAATCCTTTCAATATAAGCAGCGAAGAAACTGAAAAAGAACTTTTTTATGCCTTTCTATGCGGTGAAGGAGCTATATTGTTCAGGTTTCCCTTGTTTTCAATGGGGATCTGGACGTTCCCTTCAAAACCCGTGCCTCAAGAAAAAACAATTGCAAATATAAAAATAAGCAGTGAAAAAGAAAGCTCTATTGAGCTCATTATGAAGCAACAAAATTTTGTTCCTGTCTTTTACGACACAATTTTTTTAGGTCCTTTTCTTGAATACATTTCTATTAAATTTATTATAGGTAGCACGATGCTTGTCAAAAACAACACTGAAATTCAAATGGATACTGCACCATTCATAAAAGATTCAAGAACATTCGTCCCTGTCAGGTTTATTTCAGAAAATCTCGGTGCAAAAGTAAGCTGGAACTCAGATACAAGAGAAGTAAAAATAGAAAGCGGAGATAATGTAATCACTCTCATTATAGGAAATTTGACACTTGTTAAAAATGGCACTGAAATTCAAATGGATACTGCACCATTCATAAAAGATTCAAGAACATTCGTCCCTGTCAGGTTTATTTCAGAAAATCTCGGTGCAAAAGTAAGCTGGAACTCAGATACAAGAGAAGTAATGGTTGAAATTTTTAAAGAATTTTAATCCTGCCTGGCTGCTATTCTATTTATTACTTTTCTATTCCGTAAATGCAGTTTCCTCCACTCCCTTTTGCCTTATACATGGCTTTATCAGCCCTATTTAACAGTGCTTTAGAGGTATCTCCCTCTCTGTACTGAGCTATGCCTAATGACATAGTGGTAGGAGTTCCATCAGGTCTAACAAGCTTTTTTAGATTTCTCATGATTTTCTTTAAAACTTTCGCTGTTTGCTTGCCTGTTGTTTCAGGAAATAACAAAACAAATTCATCTCCTCCAAATCTAAATATTATATCACTCAATCGAATTGCAGAAGAAATAATTTTAGAAGATTCTATAAGTAGTCTATCCCCTTCAAGATGGCCAAATGCATCATTACATTTTTTAAACCCGTCAATGTCTGTCATAACAATACTTAATGGCCTTCTGTATCTTCTGGCTCTCTCCATCTCTTCTTTAAACCTTATATCAAATTCTCTCCTATTGTAGATGGAAGTTAACGGATCTTTGATAGATAACGATTTCATTTTTTCAAGAGAAACCATTTTCTGTACAATTCCGCTTACCACATCTGAGAGAGCATTTGCAAAAACAATGTCTTCTTCTTTAAAATTATCCTCATGGTAGCCATCTATATTGATAATTGCAGCCGTATCCCCGTCTACAATGATGGGCACGCCAATCCAGGAAATAGGAGCTCCCTCGGCATTGACCCATCCTTTCTTATACTTTCTTGTATCTTTTATGTAAAGTGCTTTTTTTCTATTTTTAACCTCTGTTAAATTACCTGAAAAATCATGGTTCTTTATTTTTTCTTCAACCATCTTTGCAACGCTGTTGGGTATGTTATGTAACGCTAAAAACCTCCACTCCTTTCGAGG
>QMOQ01000053.1 GCA_003650285.1 Caldisericota bacterium
GAATTAGCAATTGAAGGCAAGCTACCGAAACTCATTGAACTAACGGACATAAGAGGTGATATTCATTTGCACTCGTTTTATTCAGATGGCGCAAACAGTATTGAGGAAATAGCACAACAAGCTATTAAGCTCGGTTATAATTATATAGTTATTACAGATCACGCAAGAGCCTTGGGCGTTGCGAATGGTCTTTCAATTGAACGTTACAGGGAAGAAAAAAAAGAAATAGAGCAATTAAATAGGAAGTTTGCCCCGTTTAAAATATTTTTAGGGACAGAACTAAATATACTTTCAGACGGACGCATTGATTTCTCTGACGAAGAGCTTAATCTCTTCGATATTTGCCTTGCTGGCATTCATTCGGGAATGAATCAGGAAAGGAAAAAGATAACTGATCGCATTATAAACGCGATGTCTCATAGAGGCGTGAGGGTTATTACCCATCCTATGGGCGGAATCATTGGCTGGAGAAATAATTATGATGTAGATTTAGATTCGATATTTAGAGAAGCAGAAAAACATAATATTGTAGTTGAAATCAATGCCTCGCCACAACGGTTAGATTTGAATGATATAAATGCAAGAAAAGCAAAAGAGATATATAATCTGAACTTTGAAATAGGGACCGATGCGCATTCAATTGATGGAATGAAAGATATGCGGTATGGCGTAGGCGTTGCAAGACGGGCTTGGCTTACAAAAGACGATGTCATAAATACTTTTTCTTTAGAAAAATTTAAAGAATTTATTGGTAAATGATGATTATTCAAATTTATGCAATCATTTCTGAGAAAGACGCGTGTTCACTTGCTAAACTTGGGGTTGACCACATCGGTGTTGTAGTGAGCGAAATGGGAGATAAGGAAAAAGGTATTGTGTCGCTCGCAAAAGCAAAAAAAATAATAGCAACCATAAAAAATGAGCAGAAAAAAAGTAGTGTAATAGTAAATACTGTTGCCATTACCGAAATAGAAAGGTTTGTTTCGATATTAAAAATGGATATCTTGCATGTATGTTCTGAGACGAGCTTAAAAAAATTGAAAAACATCAAGCAAATGCTCAAAAAATATAATGTTAAACTTATGTACGCTATTCCTGTTAAATCGGAAGAATCTATCAAAAAAGCTGTTGCGGTTAGCCAGATTGTCGATTATATTTTACTTGACTCACCAGATGAGAGTAAGCAGATGAGTGGATTTGTCGGGGCAACGGGCAAGGTACACGATTGGTCGATCAGTAAATGTATTATTGAAGAGGTTTCAGTACCTGTGATATTGGGAGGTGGGCTTTCTCCCAAGAATGTACAGCGAGCAATAACAATGGTGCACCCTGCAGGGGTAGACGCAAAAACATCATTGGATTTACCTTTCATGAGTGGCAGAAAGGACATTGAGAAAGTGGCATTATTTGTGAAAAAGGCGAGGAAAATGTCAAAATGAAGATGCTTGTTATCGGAGACAACTGTTTTGATGTTGTTTTAAAGGGGAAATATAGTATGAAAAATGATAAAAACAACATCATCGAACAGCATAGTATGAGACCTGCAGGTACAGGAATAAATTTTGCATTAGCATTTTCAAAAATTAACGGGAATCCATATTATTTTACACCTATATCCAAAGATCATTTTGGAGATTTTTTTATCGAACTATTTAATGAAAATAAAATTCTTTTTCTAAAGAAACGGAGCAATCGTCCTACATCTTTAATCTTTGCTTTAGTGGACAATGCTGGGAAAAGAGTGACGTTTGCTTTAATAAGTAAATGTTCGTATACAGATATATCATCTGCGGAATTTTTAAAAATAAGTGATAACTATAACTCTTTGTATATTTCTTCCGGGATAAATACTGAGAAAAAGGTGCAGATAGAAGTAGTCAAAATTGTCGAAATGGCAAAAAAGAAAGGTATAAAAATATTTTTTGATCCACAATTCAGAATAGGACGGTCTGTAAAAGGATTTTTAGAGACCAATATTGCTATTTTTAAAAGTGCAGATATTGTATTTGCAAACGAGCAAGAAATAAAAGATTTTCCTCTTCCAATTGTAAAAAATAAAATTGCAGCAAACGGGATTGTAGTTATTAAAAAAGGTTCAAAAGGAGCCGAGGCATATACAAAACATAAAAAATATTGGATAGATGGGATACCTGTTATAGCGGTGGATGGTATCGGGGCAGGTGATGTATTTAATGCAGTGTTTCTCATGACATATCTAAAAGGAAAAGACGTTTATGAGAGTCTTAAATTTGCAAACTATGCTGCGGCACTCTCAACAACACATGTCGGTGTCTATACTCCTACACTAAAAGAAATTTCCAAGTTTCAGATCAATTTTCGTAAGAAGTGAATTTTATATTATTTTCCAAGGTCATGCGGGTAGAGAAAATCTAATCCAAAAGTTCTAGGAGAAAATTTTGCAACTGGAGGGAAGGTCCTTTTAAATTGGGTTTTTTTGATTCTATTTAGTAAACTTTCTACAATTTTTTGGCTGTACCCCAGCGCTATGATTTCATCTTTTGTTTTACGCTGATCTACATAAAGAGTTAGTATGGAGTCAATCTGTATGTATTTTGCTCCTAATTCTTTTTCGTCTGTTTGCCCTGGCCATAAATCTGCAGAAGGTTTTTTAGTTATGATTTTTTTTGGGATTTGCATAAATTGTGCAAATTTGAATATTTGTGTTTTATACAGGTCACCAATTGGATAAAAGCTTGCAGCCATGTCGCCATACCATGTACTGTATCCTAAAATCAATTCGCTTTTGTTGCTTGTACCCATTACAAGTGCTTTAAATTCTCGCGATTTATCAAATAATATACTCATCCTGCTTCTTGCAAGAAAATTACCCATTCGAATATTTGTCATCTCTTTTTCTTTTTTGAAGTAGGTATCTGCAATTTTCGTGATATCAATTGTTTCATGTAAAATCCCAAGATGTGTTACAGCTGTGAGTGCATCTTCTTTGGATGCAGGATTGCTGGTTTTGTAGGGCATAATGATTGCTTTTACATTTTCTTTTCCCAATGCTTCTTTTGACAGATATGCAACAAGTACTGAGTCTAATCCACCCGATAATCCTATGACACATCGATTGAATCCGTTGCTATGTACTTCTTCTTTGATAAATTCTATAATAAATTTTTTTACAAGTTCACAATTTAAACTAAAATTTTCCATAGTTTTCCTCCAGAATTCTTCTGAGATTGTCTTGTACAATATTTAAATCCTCTTCTCTTGCAAGCGGGAATAGTTGTCTTTTTTTATAGATTTCCTCTAAATCTATTGTCGCAAAAGTTAGTTTTTCTTGCAATATTCCTGCAAAGGCTAATTTTTTACCCAATGGAGTTCCAACAAATGATCCTCCATAAAATCCTAATCCATCTTCAAAGCCTACCCTGTTCACAAATACAATGAATTGGGAAAAGAAATTTGTGTAAGTGTCTATTGCTTTTTCTACCGTTTCCTGTATGGCAGGTTTTTTCCCTGTTACTCCTCGCAGTGGCATACCACTCATTCCTAAAACGACATCTGTTTTTTGTGCATAAGTAAGGAATAGAAGGGATGGGTGGAATAAATCTCTGCAAATTAACATAGAAAAATTGCCATATATTGTTTTGAATGTGGTAATTTTTTCTCCTTTTCCCATAAATCGGAGTTCTTGAAACATTCCATGAGTAGGGAGATATATTTTTTGGTAAACTGATTTTATCGATTGATTTTCGATGTACATAGCAGAATTATAGATGTTATTGTCCTTTCCTCTTTCAACAAATCCAAACGCAATGTCAATTTTCTTGCTTTGCTTAAGTATTGGATTAAAAAAATTGCTATTCGCAGGCAATGCTACTTCCATTGTGAAATCCTTTAATCTATACCCTGTAATACTTAATTCTGGGAATACAATAATTTGCGCATTGTTTTCTATCGCTTTTTCGATGAATTCCAAATGTTTTTCTCTATTTTTTTCTATGTCGCCGAGCAATGGATTTATTTGTGCAAGTGCTATTTTAATTTTCATTTTTTTCTCCTTTTTTAGTCAAGGCGTAGAGTAGTGGTAATCCTAATGCATAGGTTGCGATTGCCTCCCCTATGGCTATCCAGATAACTCCGATGATATAAGGTCTAAGTTCAAAATGCGTAAATATGTATGAGAATGTTCCTACCTTTGATATTGTTAATCCTTTTGGACCAAGTAATCCTGCAAGTGACGTTACATACAGTGCAACACCGAATGCATTAATTATAATAGGTGGAAGGGGAGCAAGGTACAGTTTTTTTGTTCTGGCAAGTCTGCGTGTTAGAAGTGCTGCAATAAGCGTAAGAGATGTGCCAAGAATAATGTCAATTGGCCCGAATGGCGAAGCTATGTTTGCAATAAAACAACCAATTGCCACTCCCCACACTGCTTCTGGAAATAGAAAAGGGAGAACAGTAAGAGCTTCAGCAACTCTAACTTGTATTGGCATATAAGAAAATGTATAAGTGAGGTAGGTAAGTGCTACATATAATCCGGCAATAACTCCGATACGCGTTAATCGTTTTATGTTTCTATTCACTTATTTCGGCGAAATAAACCTTTTTTCTTCTGTTTTTCTGGCAATGGTTCTTTATTTGATTGCTCTTCAGTTTCTTCCTTTATGCTTTCTCCAGTTGTTTTTTCAACTTCTGGTTGAGTTTTCGGTTGTAGAGGTTTTTCTTCTTGTGCTTTAATTTTTTCTTCACTTGTTTTTAATTTCGTTTCATACTCTTCTTTGATTTTACTTCTTTCCTCTTCAAGTTTTTTGATAATACTATCTCTTTCCTTTACTTCTCTCCTACGTCTTGTA
>QMOQ01000054.1 GCA_003650285.1 Caldisericota bacterium
GAGGCATTGAAAATTGTTCCAGATTTTAAGTTGGCGCAGGAAGCTCTTTCTTCTGCACCGGATGATGGAAGTGTAATGCAAGTGGAAGGAGGAGAGAAAGCATGATTTCATCTAAAAAAAGTGATAGAGTTGGAAAGATTCTTTTAGACAAAAAATTTATTACTAAAGAAGAATTAAACCAGGCTCTAAAGATACAGAAAGTAACACATGAGCCATTATTAAAAACACTCGTCGACATAGGATGTATTACAGAAGAACAAGCAGCGCAGACTTTAGGCATACAATGGGGAATGGAGTATGTGGATGTTTTAAATTACCCTGTTGACAAAGAAGAATTACGTGTTTTAGACCCTAACAGGGCAAGGTACTACGGCATTTTCTTATTAAAGAAAGAGGAAAGCAAGCTTTATGTGGCAATTTCTGACCCGACTAATATCGAAGCGATGGACTATGTAAGGCTTACATTGGGCGAAAATATTATTTTCTATGTAGCTACGCGCGCTAACATAGAACAATCTATCGAAAAATACTATGAAATGGAAGACGCGCTTAAAAGAGCGGAAGAAGAAGCTTTCCCATCTGCTACAATACTTAGAGAGGGTGATGAATTTGATATTAGTAAGTTGCGGGAAATGGGAGAAGAAGCGCCCATAGTGAAAATTGTAAATAACCTTATAACGGAAGCAATTCTTCAAGGTGCCTCAGACATTCATATTGAACCACTGGAAGCAATTGTGCGTACACGTTATCGAATAGATGGCGTTTTGTATGAACATCAAAGCCTTCCTAAGAAAATCCAGCCTGGCGTCACTTCCCGTGTAAAAATATTAGCCAATATGGATATTGCGGAGAGAAGGTTGCCGCAGGACGGAAGAATTTCTTTAAAGTTTGAAGGAAGAAGGATTGATTTCAGAGTTTCCGCCTTACCTACTGTGCATGGAGAAAAGATTGTTTTAAGAATACTAGATGCTACTTCTGCTCTTTTGCCACTTGAAAAGTTAGGTTTTTCTTCAGAAAATTTTAGAAAGTTTGAAGATGCTATTGCACAACCTTATGGCATGGTACTTATTTCAGGCCCGACGGGGTCGGGTAAAACTACTACGCTGTATTCGGCTTTAACCAGGCTGAATACAACAGCACGAAATATTGTTACAGTAGAGGATCCTGTAGAATACAGGTTGAAGGGAATTAACCAGGTACAGGTGAACCTTAAAGCCGGCGTTACATTTGCAAATACGCTTCCTTATATATTGAGACAGGACCCGGATATTATATTGATAGGTGAGATTCGCGACAAAGAAACAGCGCGTATCGCTATAGAAGCTGCTCTGACAGGGCATCTTGTATTTTCTACGATTCATACCAATGATGCAGCGTCAATTCCAACGCGTCTTATTGATATGGGTATAGAACCGTTTCTTGTTGCTTCATCAATTATCGGCGCTACTGCTCAGAGACTTGTAAGGAGAATTTGCAAGAGCTGCAAGGTGCCGCATGATCCCCCCAAATCTGTTTTGGAACATGTTGGTCTGGACATGAATAAAATTGAAGGCATATCATTTTATAAAGGGGAAGGGTGTGACAAGTGCAACCATACTGGATACAAAGGAAGGCTGGCTGCACAGGAGTTTCTTTCTATTTCTCCTGACATTCAAAATCTCATTATTAACCGTGCCAGTGCCAGGGATATTCGGGAAAAGGCAAGAGAAGAAGGGATGAAAACACTTCTTGATGATGCACTTACAAAGGCCGCAGAAGGCGTTACAACGATTGAAGAAGTATTAAGAGTTGTTTCTACTGTGGAGGTGTAAAATGATAGAATTAAACGATTTGCTTGCATTATCTGCTAAGAAGGGAGCATCTGATATTCATCTTACCGCAGGATTGGCGCCAATTTTGCGAATACACAAACGACTGGTTCATGTTGGCAAGGAAAGACTTACCCCGGAAAACATAACTGAAATGGTTTTTTCCATCATGCGAGATAGACAAAAAAAGTTGTTTCAAGAAAAGCGCGAATACGATTTTTCATACGGGGTGAAAGGAGTAGCACGCTTTAGAATAAACGTATTTTATCAGCGCGGTTCCATTGCTGCTGCGTTCAGGAGAATTCCTTTTGATATACCACCTCTTGATTCACTTGGAGTACCGGAAATCGCACATACACTTGCAAATTTAGAAAGAGGGTTTGTCCTTGTTACCGGGCCTACAGGACACGGGAAATCAACGACACTTGCTTCAATAATTGAAGAAATTAACAAAGGGAAATCAAAGCATATTGTTACAATTGAAGACCCAATTGAATATTTGTTTCAACATAAAAGTTCTGTTGTTGTCCAGAGAGAATTAGGTACTGATACGCTTTCTTTTCCCGGCGCTTTGCGGGCAGTTCTAAGAGAAGACCCCGATGTCATTCTTGTAGGGGAAATGAGAGACCTTGATACTATAGCAACGGCTCTTACGGCTGCAGAAACCGGGCACCTCGTATTTACAACACTTCATACAAACTCTGCTGCGCAATCAATTGATAGAATCGTTGACGTTTTCCCTCCACACCAGCAGGAGCAGGTCAAGACACAATTGGCAGGAGTATTGGTTGCTATATTATCACAGCAGCTCATACCGCGCACTGACAATAGCGGCCTTGTTCTTGCAACTGAAGTGCTTGTAGCAACTCCTGCTATAAGAAATCTCATCAGGGAAGGTAAAACTCATATGATTTTATCTGCGATTCAGACAGGGTCAAATGTAGGAATGCAAACAATGGAGCAATCTTTAGAGAGATTAGTAAGGGGAGGTTCAATTTTATACGAAGACGGGTTAAGGTATGCATTTAACCCGGAAAGTTTTAGACGTCTTATGGGAAGGTGATTGAAATGCCAATGTTTTCTTATAAAGCAGTTACGCCTGCAGGAGTCAGCGAAGTTGGAAGAGTGGATATGGCTAATTCTTCTGAAGTAGCTGGTGTTTTACGCGGGAAAGGATACCGAATTGTATATATAAAGGAATTAAAAGGGCTTGGCATTGGCGGCCGGGGTTCTGCTGCCAAAAGCGAAGGGGGCTTTCTTTCAAGATTTACCACAATTTCAGTAAGGGATTTATCAATTTTTACAAATCAATTTGGCACGATGCTTAATGCAGGCTTATCCCTTTCAAAATGCTTAAGTGTACTTGAAAAGCAAACAGGGAACAAGAAATTTGCCGGTATAGTGCATTCTGTGCTGGATGGAGTGCGGGGAGGCGAATCGTTGTCTCAAGCACTTGCTAAATATCCGGATGTGTTTTCTCATTTATACATAAGCATGGTGCACTCCGGGGAGACAAGTGGCGAACTGGGCGATGCTTTGCTGAAGATGAGTACGTTTCTTCAGCGCGATTATGAAACGAGAAGCAAGTTAAAAGGGGCAATGACGTACCCTATTGCCGTACTTGGATTTGCAGTGGTAATTGTTATTGGTCTTTTTATATTTGTTATTCCCCGTTTTCAGAGTTTTCTTACCCAGTTAGGTGCGCCGCTGCCGGGGCCGACAAAAATAGTTTTTGCTATAGCTGATTTTCTTATACACAAGGGATGGATAGTTTTAATTATTGTAGTTGTCGCGTATATTATTTATGCGAGGTGGAAGAAAACACCTAATGGAAGAAGACGATCCGATGCAGCAGCATTGAAAATGCCTTTGTTTGGAGATCTTAACAAAAAAGCGGCAATGGCACGATTCAGCGACACTATTGCTACGCTTTTTGCTTCGGGTATTCCGCTTGTTGAAGTGTTAGAAACAGTGAAAGGGGTTATTGGCAATGTTATTATAGGTGACGCAATAGGAGACATTGTCGTTAACATAAAGAAAGGTGAATCTCTTGCGGCATCTCTTGACCGCAGCGGAATGTTTACAGTGATGGTAGTGGAGATGACGAGCATCGGAGAAGAAAGTGGAAGCCTTGATAAAATGCTGAGAAAAGTATCAGAGTTTTACACTGAAGAAGTAGATTATATGATAAACAATATTACAGCTCTTATAAATCCTATAATGATGGTCTTTGTGGGAGGCATTATCGGCAGCGTTCTTATTGCTTTATATCTTCCCATATTCCAAATGGCGGGGTATGTTCAATAGTGGTCATTGCCGCCCCTTTTTGTCATTCTAGATGGAGCGTAGCGACAGAAGAATCTCGTTTTCGAATTAATAAGAGACCCACTTGGCACGCATTACGGCAAGTAAAGGAGCGTTAGCGACTAACGCGGCAATCTCTCTTTTGATTCTTCCGGAATCTCGTTTTTGTTTCTTTTTTGTCTTTGCGAGGGCGTTTTTTGCCCGCGGCAAACCCCTCTTTTGTTTTTCTTTGTTTTTTCCTCGTCATTGCGTTTTTGATTTGTCATTCTTGAGGGAACGTAGCGACCGAAGAATCTCTCTTTTCTTGTGTCTTGTATTACGCTAAGTGCTGGATTAAGTCGAAGCAATCCCTCTTTGAACGGGTCTTTGCGTTTTTTTTCCTCTCCCTGTCATAGTATATACTACTCCGGGCTTGGTCCGGAATCTTGTTTTTGACTTTTCCTTTGCTTTTGTTTTTTCTTTTGTCTTTGCGAGCATTTCGAAGAAATGCGCGGCAATCTCTGCCCTAACAACAAACATTGTTTTAAAAATAAAGAAACATTACTATGGGACTGCCACGTTCGTTTCACTCTCTCGCAGTGACAAAAAAAGAGGAGTAGTCATTCTGAAGGAAACATTAGTGACGGAAGAATCCCGTTTTTTTCCTTTTTCTTTGTCATTCCGGACTTGGTTCGGAATCTCATCTTTGACTTTTCCTTTGCTTTTGTTTTTTA
>QMOQ01000055.1 GCA_003650285.1 Caldisericota bacterium
GAACAGAAGAATTATGATTTCAGGATTGTTTCTTCTGTTGGAAGCCCAATGATTTACGCGGATGACAGTAAGACATTTAATATCATCGTAGAGAACAAGGGAACTGACGACGATGATTATACTTTTTCCATCGATTCTTCATTTCCTTCCGGGTGGAGTGTTTCTGATTTTCCTGGAAGCGGCAGTTTGCTTTCCGGGAAGAGACTGCTTATCCCGATTACTGTTTCCGTGTCTTCTGTTGCAAAACCGGATGATACAGGATATTTTACCATAACAGCTGTTTCACAGGGCGATACGACACTTGTGAAAAAACTTGTAGTTACTGTAACAGTGCCGGAAAAACCACCTGTGTCTGTAAAAATGAAAGGTGAAATGATTTCGATAAAAGAGAGCACAGCAATTCCTGTAATGGTTGGATCTGTTGAGAATCTTTACGGTGTTTCTATCGTTTTGGGGTACGACCCTAATCTTATGACGGTAGAAAAAGTTGTACAAGGAACTTTGCTTGGCGAGGATGTGCTCTTTATAGAAGACCATTCAAAACCGGGCATTATTACTATCGGATATACGCTTGTAGGCAGCGTAAGCGGAAAGACAGGTCTGGGAGAAATTGCCAAAATGTATTTCAAAGGGACTGCTGAAGGGAAAACAACAATTCAGATTACCGAAGTGGTGCTGAAAGACGCAAAAGGCAAAGACATACCTGTTGAGGCAAATAATTTGAATGTTGAGGTTGTAAATCCTGTGCCGCCGTCTCTTACCGTGAATATCCCTGCCGGCGAAACAGTGGACAGCTCTTATTACTATTTTTCCGGGAAGACTGACCCTGAAGCGACGGTTACTGTAAATGGCAAAGCTGTTACAGTTGGGAGCAGCGGCAGCTTTACGGGGAGCTTGTATCTCAATGAGGGGTCGAATATGATTACTGTTGTTGCGACTAATAAATACGACCTTTCTAAAACGGTTACAAAAACCGTGACACTGTCAACCGCTACCGTGATTACGCTTCAACCGGATAACCCAATAATGAGTGTAAACGGGGTTTCTCAGGAAATTGACCAAGGTAGAGGTACAAAACCCGTGATTATTTCTTCATGGGGCAGGACCGTTGTCCCGATACGGGCAATTGTTGAAGCCTTGGGCGGAACGATTGGATGGGAAGGCGCAACAAGGAAGGTAATAATAAACCTCAAAGGAACGGTAATAAACTTATGGATTGATAATCCAAAAGCAACGGTAAACGGAACAGAAGTATGGATAGATGAGGGCAATCATAATGTGAAGCCGATTATAGTAAATGATAGAACAATGTTACCACTTCGTTTTGTTGCAGAAGCTCTTGGAGCGAAGGTTGATTGGGAAGGTACAACTAAAACAATTACAATTACTTATCCTAAACCATAAATTTTTTAAAATGGAGGGGGAATTCCCCCTCCATTTTGGCTTTTTCTTGTAAAATGTACCCCCTCTTTTTTTGTCACCTTTGAGCGTATTTTGCGAAGGGTCTTGCTTTTGGTGTTTTGGGGTAGTTCGAAGGGGTTTACCCCTTCGATTTAGTGAGATTCCGGACCAAGCCCGGAATGACAAAGAAAAACAAAGAAAAGCAAAAGAGAGATTGCCGCGTCAGTCGCTACCGCTCCTTTACTTGCCGTAATGCATGCCAAGGAAAAGAGCGCAACGACGATGAAACTGTCGGTCCGGAATGGCCCCTTCTTTTTCGTCACTGCGAGAGAGTGAAACGAACGCGGCAGTCCCAGGGTAACTTTTCTATTGTTTTCTTGAAGTAATGTTTAGTTGTTAGGGATGGGATTGCTTCACCTGCTTACGCAGCTTCGCAAAGACAGAATAAAAAGAACGCAACGACGATGAAACTGTCGGCCTGGAATGGCAACGAAAAAACAAAGAAAAGCAAAAGAGAGGTTGCTGAAAAGAAAGCACAAAAAAATAATTCGAAGAATTTAGAACATATTCTATTTTCTCATTACACAATAGAAAGATAAACTCCCTCTTGCAATTTAATCGAAAAATATTATAATATATTTCGGTTGTAACCAAATAATATTATAATAATATTGCTAAAAAAGAGGCATGATGATAAATAGAGAGATAGAAAAGCAATTAGCTAAGCATTTTTTTAAAGGGAAGATCATTATGCTTTCAGGCGCAAGACAGGTTGGTAAAACAACTTTAATTGAAATGCTTTTGAAAAAGAGAAAGGAAAAGGTTTTATATCTCGATGCAGATAAAGCAGATGTCAGAGAATTATTAACAGATACTACCTCAACTTATTTAAAATCTGTCGTAGGCAATCATAAAATTGTTTTTATCGACGAGGCCCAGCGAGTTAAAAATATTGGTATCACGTTAAAACTTTTTGCTGATCAGATTAAAGATGTTCAGGTTGTTGTCACTGGTTCGTCTTCTTTTGATTTAACTAATGAAATCAATGAACCTCTGACAGGCCGCAAGTATGAATTTATGCTTTTCCCATTATCGTTTTCTGAGATGGTTGAACATCATAGCCTGCTGGAAGAAAAACGACTCTTAGAGCACCGCCTTATTTATGGTTATTACCCCGAAATTGCAACAAAACCCGGAGAAGAGAAAGAGCTACTCAAATTACTTGCTAATAGCTATTTATATAGAGATTTATTAACTCTGGGGCAGATTAAAAAGCCAGCGCTTCTTGAAAAAATACTGAGAGCTTTAGCCTTGCAATTAGGAAGCGAGGTTTCCTACAATGAAGTTGCCCAGCTTGTAAGTGCAAATCAAGAGACTGTAGAAAAATACATAGATCTTCTCGAAAAATCTTTTGTGTTATTCCGCTTGCCTGCTTTTAGCCGCAATGTACGCAATGAAATTAAAAAAGGGAAAAAAATATATTTTTATGATAATGGAATTCGCAATGCCATCATAGAGAATTTTAGTCCTTTGAGTAATCGTAGTGATACGGGGGCTTTATGGGAAAATTTCCTCATAAGTGAACGTATGAAATACCTCTATTATAACAATATTGCTGCGAAAAAATACTTTTGGCGTACAACGCAACAGCAGGAAATTGATTATATAGAGGAACAGGAGAGAAAGTTGTTTGCATATGAATTCAAATGGAACAAGAAAGCGAGAGCGAAATTTCCAAAAACTTTTATTGCTGCATATCCTGACACCAAAACACATTTAATCACGCAAGGTAACTTTGAAAGCTTTTTAGGCTTATAGTGTAATAAAAATTTTTGTTGCTGAGGACGGGATTGTCAGAAAAGAGTGCAATGGCAGACAAAGGCGCAAAAAGATAAAAAATATTTAATTTTGATTTTTTTTGATTTGCTATTGACTATAAAAAAATATAAGGTATATTTTTAATAGTATTGAACGAAAATTCCAGAAGGAGGGCGTTAATGGACCTTGAGAGACACAAAATAAGAACAAAGAAGAAAAATATTCACAAGAGAGGCGGTTTTTCCTTGATAATTATGCCCCATTACCAAGGAAAAATGAAAGTAATCAAAATTACCTCAAAGCAAATTTACACAAGTTTAGTTGTTTTTGTCATTTTAATTGCATTAGTTACTTCTTTCGCTTTTTCTTATAAAAAACTCAACGACGAAGTTGCATTTTTTAAAGGAATGAAATTTAATGATATTATTTCTGCTCAGGCGCGCGAGCTTCAACAAGCGCAAGACGAAGTGGCCAAGACGCGGTCAAAGCTCGGTGCATTCGAGGAATACGTTGTTTATCTGTCTTCCCTTGAAAAACAAGTGAGGGATTCATTAAAACTGGGTGATTCTAAGGTAAGCCTTGAGTATGTGCTTGACCGAACTCCGCAAGCTAAATTGGAATCTTCAAAAGAACTACCTGTCAGCGTTGCGCAGCTTTTGCATGAGCAGAGTAATGTGACTTCGATTGCCGAAGAGAGAGCAGAGGCGTTAAATTTATTAAAAGATGCGGCAGATGAATACAATGTGCTTCTTGCTCAAACTCCCAACATATGGCCTCTTCAGGGATACATATCTTCTTATTTTGGCTGGAGGACAAACCCGTTTGGCGGAGGATGGGAGTTCCACAAAGGGATAGATATTTGTGGTTATTACGGCGCTCCAATCCGTGCAACTGCTGACGGCACTGTTAAGTATGTGGGATGGTACGGCGGATATGGTTATACTGTTCAGATTTATCATAGAGATGGTATAGAAACAATTTATGGCCATTTGTCCAGGACCGCGGTTAAATATGACGAAACTATAAAGAAAGGTCAGGTAATAGGATATGAAGGGAATACAGGTTTTTCTACCGGAGCTCACCTTCACTACGAAATACGAGTAAACGGAATTTCAGTAAACCCACTGGGTTATCTAAAATAGGAGGTCAAAAGAATGGCATTTGGTTCATCAAAAAAAGAAAACATAAGTAGAATGCAGAGCAGTTCAAGTCAATCTGTTTTTGCAGAAGATTTATCTGTGAAAGGCGATATTGTATGTCCCGGTTCCCTTCGTGTTGAAGGAAAAATAGAGGGTTCTATTAAAGGGAAAGGCATAATTACTATTGCTGAATCAGCGGTAGCCAAAGCTGATATCGATGCGGCGAAAGTTGTTGTTTTAGGGCAAGTCGAAGGAAACATTATAGCAACCGAAACCGTAGAAATTGTTGCGTCAGGAAAAGTGTACGGCGATGTCACGACGGATAAAATTTCTATAGAAGAAGGAGCAGTTTTCACAGGAAAATGCGTTACAAAAACTTTAGAAAAGAAAGAGATTCCTCAAAAAGAAGGGCCTAAAACAAATTTAAAAAGTGTATAGAAATAGAATTCA
>QMOQ01000056.1 GCA_003650285.1 Caldisericota bacterium
GAAGAATATTGTTAAAAACAAAACAACTTTATCATTGTCTTTGACTTATCTTATTTTTGTCGTAATGCTTATCATTGCACCGATCACCGTGATATTTATTTCTGCTTTTCGCAATCCCTTAACCGGTGCATTTACTTTATCGAATTTTGCAGGGCTTATGAGCAGCAAATATAATTATATTACTGGAGTTCTTCCTATCCATGTAATCGGAAATAGTCTTATGTTTGCGGGTATAACAGTAATTTGTTCACTCGTATTTGCTTTGCTTGTCGCATATGGATTACGGGGCAAGTTTGCTGGCAAAAACATTCTTCTTACTTTATTTATGCTGCCTCTTGCGATTTCACCTATTACAATTGCCCTCTCTTACATCATCTCTTTTCAAGGACACCCTGCTTTACTTAATAGCTGGATAATTATCCCGATAGCTCATACTCTTATTGCTTTACCATTTACAGTACGCGCGCTCCTTCCCATGATAGAAACAACATCTGTTTCATATGTATTTGTTGCTGAAAGCCTGGGCATGAGTAGATTGAAAGCATTCTTCTTAGTGGATCTGAATTTGATTCGCCCTGCTTTGATAGCTTCTGCAGTATTTTCTTTTGCAATTTCGATGGGAGAATTTGGTGCCGCATATATGCTGTATAAACCATTCTTTACAACAATGCCTATCGCACTTTTCAGATTTCTTTCGGGAAGACACTTTGGAATAGCGTCGGCTATGGGGGCTTTACTTGCATTTGCCAGCTTAGTTGCATTTATTCTCATTGATAAACTAAAAAAAGAGGTACCGATAATATGAAAAAAATTGATTTAATTGGGATTAAGAAGAGATACCCGGGATTTTCTTTGAGTGTAGATTTTGATGTGGGAAGCGGAGAGTTCATATCGATTTTAGGCCCATCAGGTTCCGGAAAAACTACTGTCTTGCATATTATTGCAGGCTTTATCCGCCAGGATCATGGCAAAATTTTAAAGGACGGGATCGATATTTCTTTCTTGCCGACTAGCAACAGGAATATAGGAGTAGTTTTCCAGGATTATGCATTATTTCCGTATCTTTCTGTATATTCCAATATTGCTTTTGGGTTGAAAATAAAGCATTTTGACAGCAAAAGAATAAAAGAAGCAGTGTCTAATATTGCAGAGCAATTTGATATTACGCACATATTGAATAAATATCCCGATATGATATCTGGCGGAGAGAAGCAGCGTGTTGCTGTTGCTCGAGCAATGGTGGTTAAACCTGACGTGCTTCTTATGGATGAACCTCTTTCATCGTTGGATGCAAAGATTAGAGAAAGATTGATGGAAGAATTAAAAGAGTTCCATCAAAGATTTAACACCACTATTATATATGTGACTCATGATCAGGCAGAAGCTATGTATCTTGCCGAGCGAATTGTATTAATGGATAATGGCAAAATTGATCAGATTGACACGCCCGTGAATTTGTATGAGCATCCGAAAACAGTATTTGCAAGGGAGTTTATTGGCAAAATAAATCGGTTAGTAGTTAACGGGGAAATAAAATATATACGACCGGAAGAGATTGTTATGAGCCGCAGTGGAAAATTTGAAGGAACTGTCCAAGGAATTGTGTATTTAGACAGTGGGGTTGAAATGTATGTTAAGATGCAAGATAATCGTATCCTTGTACGAGAATTTTTGAGGAATGTAAAAGGAATAAAACCTGGTGACGTAGTAAGATTTGATTTGGAAGGAGGTGATTAGATGGCAATTGCCGAGTTTAGCGTATTACCTGTTGTACCCGAAGAGCAGGTAAACGAGATTGTCGAAAAAGCAATACAGGTAGTGATTGATTCGGGTTTGAAATATGAGGTGGAAGCAAATAGCACAACGGTTGAAGGCGATTTAGAACAATTACTTGATGTGATTAAACGGGCTCACATAATTGCAAAAGAACAAGGATCAGGACGAGTTATTACAGTTATTAAAATTGATGATAAAAAGGACGGAATTACAATAAAAGAAAAAGTAAAGAAATTCAGAAAGGAGGCATAATTCATGAAGAGAATAATTGTTTTATTTCTTGTTATTTTATTGCTGTCAGTTGGATTAACCGGTTGTAAACAGAAGGAAAGCGCAGAGGAGACACTCACCATTTATTCTTACGATAGTTTTGTCTCGTATGGATTACCTGACGCAACAAACAAATTATTTGAAGAAAAGTACAATTGCAAAATAGAATATAGAACTTTTGGTGGTGTCGGGGCAACATTGAACAGGTTAATTCTGGAAAAGAACAATCCTCAGGCCGATTTATTTGTTGGTTTAAATATGAATAATTTGGCAAGAGCATTGAAAGAAGAAGTTTTTATTTCTTACCGCCCTGAAAACTATGAAGTGATACCGAAAGAATACAGAATTGATAAAAATTGGAGAGTCACTCCTTTTGATGGCCCGAATTCACTTGCAATTATTTATGATTCGGAAGTGATAAAAAATCCTCCGAGAAGTTTCGAAGATTTGTTGAAACCTGAATACAAAGGAAAACTAATTTTAGAAGATCCACGTTCCTCATCTCCTGGCATGGGATTTTTACTCTGGACCATAGCAGTTTATGGAGAGGATCACTACATAGATTATTGGGAAAAACTGGAACCAACTATTTTTCATATATATCCTGATTGGACTTCTGCTTTTGATACTGCCTTTGTTCAAAATAAAGAAGCTCCAATGGTGCTAAGTTACGATGTTGATCCTGCATATTTCTATTATGAAGACGAAGTGACACGATACAAGGCAGTGATCCTGGAAGAAGGTGGTTGGCTGCAATTGGAATTTGCAGGAATAGTAAAAGGCGGTAAACATCAAGAACTTGCCCAACGGTACATAGAATTTATGCTTAGCAAGGAATTTCAAGAAAACCTTCCATTATACCAATGGGCATTTCCTATTGATACGTCAATACAACTCCCGGAATGTTATAGCTATGCAGTAAATGCAGATAAGTATATTACTCTACCGCCAGAGGATATTGCAAGTAAAAGCCAAATATGGCTGGAAAAATGGATTGAAATGATCATTGGTGACTGAATATTTTATTAATTCGGTTGCAGGAGTAAGTTAAAGTAAAGGAGAATGTCGGAAAGATGTTCTCCTTTCTTGTGCATATTTCTTGAAAATATTATTTTTATAGTTATGATATAATTAATATTAGTGTAATTTAGGAGGATACTATGAGTAGGATCATTTATTTGGATCATGCGGCGACTACCCCGGTTGATAAAAGGGTATTTAAAAAAATGAAACCATATTTTACAGAGTTATTTGCAAATCCAGCAACACGGTGGACCTCTTCAATCAGCAAGAAAGTGGACGAAGCGGTAGAAGAAGCTCGAAAAAATGTTGCTGTTCTTATCAATGCACTGCCCGAAGAAATCGTTTTTACATCCGGGGGCACAGAATCAGATAATACAGCGCTAAAGGGCGTTGCATTTGCAAATAGGGACAAAGGAAACGAAATTATAACAACGCAGGTAGAGCATGAAGCAGTGTTAAAAGCCGTAGAGAGATTGCAAGATTTTGGTTTTGTTATTAAATATGTTCCGGTGGACCGCGAAGGTTTTGTTGATCCTGACGATATAAAAAAGCTAATTACATCTAAAACGATACTGGTTTCAATAATGCATGCGAACAATGAAATTGGAACTATCGAACCGGTTCGTGAGATAGGGGCAATATGCAGAGAAAGAGATGTCCTTTTTCACACTGATGCGGTACAAACTGTTGCGCATATACCTGTTGATGTCGAACAGATGAATATCGATCTATTAAGTCTTTCCTCTCACAAATTTTATGGCCCAAAAGGTGTTGGTGCATTGTATATACGGAAAGATGTCCCAATTGTGCCATATATGGATGGAGGGGGACACGAACGAGGATTTAGGTCGGGGACTCTCAACTCGACAGGAATTATCGGATTGGGAGAGGCAGCAAAATTAGGGAAAGAAGAACAGAAACAAAGGGAAAATCGTATTGCAGAATTTAGAGATGTTTTCTTGGCAAAGATAGTGAAAGAAATTCCAGATGTTTACTTAAACGGCCCAGAAGGCGGCAGAAGACTTCCCGGCAATATCAGTATTGTGATTCAGGGTATAAGAAATGAACCTCTTCTTGTTATTCTTAATGAGAAGGGAATCATTGCAGGTGGTGGTTCTGCTTGTTCTGCCGGCAAAAAGAATCCTTCGCATGTGCTTGAGGCAATTGGCGTTCCCGAAGAAGACCTGTTCAGCGTCATACGCATTACGATTGGAAAGGACAATAAACAGGAAGACATCGATTTTATAGTGAAAAATATTAAGGAAACAACAAATCAATTGAGGGCTTTGAGCCCATTCTGGGGAAAGTAGATGTATCCAAAAATTGTAAGAGAACATTTTACTCATCCTAAAAATGTCGGGAAAATCAAAAACTCCACCGTAACTGGTAGTTATTCAATGCCAAATTTGGCAAAGGCCATTTTCTATTTTCTTATAGAAGACGGGGCTGTTAAAGACATTAAATATCAAATTGCAGGCTGTCCTTTTGCAATAGCTGTGTGCTCAATTCTGAGTGAATATGCAAAAGGAAAAAATGTGAAAGAGCTTAAAAATATTAAATTAGAGACGTTAGAACAGTTTTTTGAGATCCCTGAGGAGAAGGAGGAATGCATAAATTTGTCCTTAAAAGCTTTTCTTGCCGGAGTTAAAA
>QMOQ01000057.1 GCA_003650285.1 Caldisericota bacterium
TATTCTTTATCTCAATGCTTACCCTTTCCCTTTCTTTAGGAGAAAGCGCAGATGTAGGCTCATCCAGAAGCACTATTTTAGGATTTGTAATCAGCGTGCGAGCAAGAGCAACCTTCTGCTGTTCCCCTCCACTCAGCGTTTTGGGAAATCTATCCAGAAAATTATCCAATTTAAACAGGTGGACAAGTTTCTTAAATTCTCTATCAAGATCGGGAATCACCTGGAAGCGCGCACCGTAAAGTATATTTTCTTTCACGCTAAGATGCGGAAACAGTGAAAGGCCCTGAAAAATAAATCCAATATTCCTCTCATTGGCAGCTTTATTTAAGATATCTTCTCCAAAAAGGTTAATCTTGCCTGAAACAATAGGCAAAAAACCTGCGATAGTTTCAAGAAGCTTTGTTTTCCCGGCACCATTTTCCCCGAGAACGACAAGTACCTCGCTATCATAAACTGAAAAAGAAATATCTCTTATTTTAAATGCGCCAATCTCCGCATTAACATTTTGCAGCACAAGAACTTTATTTATGTTATTCACTTTTTCCTCCGCACCAGGAATCTAACAGTCAAAAATATAGAAAGGCAAATTACAAGAAGTATCGCAGCAATAGCGCTGGACACGGCAAGATTGTACTGAGTAAAAGCATCGTATATTTTCACCGGCGCTGTCAAAGGATAGTATGCAACAATGATTACCGCGCCAAACTCCGAAATTGCTCTTGCCCATGTAAGCAAAAATCCAGATAAAACTTCATCCCGTGAAAGAGGCAAATATATGTATCTGAATGTGGAAAAGAGCGAAGCACCCAAAGAACGCGACGCTTTTTCCAGAGAAATATCAACCTTCTTAAAACCGTCCCTTGCAGAATCCACAATATAAGGAAGCGACACAAAAAGCATTGCCAGAACGACAGCAATGCGCGTACCGGTAATCCTGAACCCGAACCCATTGTAAAAAAAAGCACCAAGCAGGCCTTGCCTCCCAAATATAAAAAGCAGCGCGATACCTGCAACCGTATGAGGTACTGCAAGGGGGAGATCCACTATTGTTTCCACCGCCTCTTCAAGTTTCCCAAAACGCTCCTTTGCCATAAGAAATGCAAGTGGCACACCAAAAATAATGGCAATAAATGCAGTAACAAAAGAAAGGAAAACACTATTCCAGATAGGCACAAGTACAGTTTTATCTTTCAACTCCTGCAGGATAATGCCGGGAGAATGCGCAAAAATAAGCCGTCCAAGAGGCAAAACAATAAATAAGAGAAGTATCCCGCCTAATATGAAAAAAGATATGTATGTAAGTTTTTCTCTACCTTTCATTCCTCAAAATATTTTCTCAAAGCTTCCGGCAGTTCACTGACAGGCACATTTGTTTTAAACGGGACAAACGGCTGTCCGTTCCGTGCAAAGATTTCTTTGCCCTTTTCGCTCAAAAGATAGTCAACGAACTCAATGGCAAGCTCGTTATTTACAGCATTCTTCGGGATAGTAATGCCATAACAAATAGGCGCACCTTTCACAACTTTGCCATCTTTCATTGTAAATGTCGCTTGTCCGTAAAAATCAGCATACTCCACGCTTCCAAAACTCAACTGGTCTGGAAACTCCATATATCTCAAACCATTCTGCACAGCAACTGACAGATATTCAAATGCATAATCCAATTCACCCGATTGAAGCTGCGCAACCAGCTCCACCGCCTTTGGCCTTATGTTTCGCATAGGACATGACGCCACAATTTTATTCTCTAACTCTTCATCTTCATAATAAATACTTGCAAGTTTAAACATCAAACGCGTTCTATAACCGCACGGATCAGCATCCGGATTAGAATATCCGAATTCTACACCTTCTCTTCGAATAACATCGTACCAGTTGTCCTCGTTTATCTCCTCATTAAACCTGCTATTATCCGTATAGGCAATAACAAGCTTATTACTTGCAAATTGAATATACCAATCAGCATAATCCGGAATAAGATACTGAGGAATTAATGAATAATCCGCGACCGCAACGACATCAATCAATTTATGAAGCTCGCAGACATTCTTAACGACCGTTACGCTGCCATGCGATTCATCTTCAAATACAACATCGCCACCATTTTCCTTAGCAAACGAATCTTCAGTTTCTCTAATAGGTTGCGCAAGACTTCCTGCATGACTCACTGATAATTTAAGATTTTTACTTTCTCGTTCTTTACACCCCGTGAATAAAGTAATCAAAATACATACTCCCACTAAAACTGTTAAAACTTTTTTCATGATTCCTCCTTTGCAATTGGCAGGCATAACCGTTTCCAGCTATACCCTCTCGGCATAGGAGCATAGGATTCCCTTTAGCCCGTTATGCTCGGATTAATTCCATTGTAAAAAAATTAATAAAAATGTCAAACACAAAGAATTTTATAATTTTTACCAGTATATCTTTGTAAAATGACAGAATACGTATAAAATGAGTTGGAGGTAAAAATGACAAAAACAAGCGGAGAATTAAAAATGGAATGGGCACTGCAAAATATGCCTATTATGAAAAGCATTGAAAAAAGATTTATAAAAGAAAAACCATTCAAAGGAGTAAACATCGCAATAGCACTGCACCTTGAAGCAAAAACTGCAAATCTTGCACATCTCTTCTACAAAGGCGGCGCAAATGTCGCTATCACGGGCTCAAACCCCCTCACAACGCAGGATGACGTAGCAGAAGCACTTGCCAAAAAAAATGTAAAAGTATTTGCAAAATATGGCGAAACAGAAAAAGAATACTGGGAAAATTACAACAAAGTAGCCGACACCAAGCCAAACATCGTTATTGATGATGGTGGAGATTTTGTTGCACTCGTTCACACAAAAAGAAAAGAGCTTCTCAAATATGTATGGGGCGCCTGCGAAGAAACAACAACCGGCGTAATAAGAGACAAAGCGCTTGCAAATGAAGGAAAGCTCAAATTCCCTGTAATCGCTGTCAATAACGGCCAGTGCAAATACCTCTTTGACAATCGCTACGGCACAGGCCAATCCTCCTGGGACGGCATCATCCGCACAACAAATATCACAGTAGCAGGCAAAAATGTAGTTGTCGCAGGGTACGGCTGGGTAGGAAAAGGTGTCGCAATGCGCGCAAAAGGACTTGGAGGAAGAATATTTATCACAGAAGTGGACCCGGTCAAAGCAGTAGAAGCATACATGGACGGGTTTACCGTGCTTCCAATGAAAGAAGCAGCACAAGTAGGCGATATATTCGTCACAACCACGGGCAACACAAATATCATTGACTTGCGCCACTTTACACTGCTGAAAGACGGAGCGATCCTTTCAAATGCCGGGCACTTTAACGTCGAAGTCGCCATGAAAGAACTCGAAGAACTTGCCACAAAAAAACGCACCGTAAGAACAAATATAACAGAGTACACATTGCCAAACAAAAAAAGAATCTACGTGCTTGGCGAAGGAAGGCTTGTAAACCTCGCCTGCGCAGATGGACACCCAATAGAAATAATGGATTTATCGTTTGCTCTTCAGGCACTTTCAGCGAAATATTTGATGAAAAATAGAAAAAAACTTGGCAAAAAAGTGTACGACGTCCCGGAAGAAATTGACATCAAAACTGCGGAAACAATGCTGCAATCCTATGGTATAAAGATCGATAAGCTTACAAAAAAGCAGATAAATTATTTAACAAAATCGCATTAAAAAGGGGGAAAGCTATGTCATTTGTAATAACAGTTTACGTGCCTTCGGGCATCGTTATGGCATCAGATAGTAGACAGAGCGTTACAATCCAGAAAAAAGATAACGTCACAGAAAAAAAATATCCGGTGGTCCAGACCATAAGCTCGGATTTTGTCTATAAAACACACCTAATGTCAAAGCAACGGGTAGGAATAAGTATATTCGGCGAATCCATCCTCGGAAAAATTACCGCTGAATCACACCTCAAAACATTTGAAGAAGAAAACTTAACAGAACAAGACAATGCAGAAACGATTTCACAAAAACTTTTAGATTTTTTCAAAAAAAAATTCCCTGAGGCAAATACATCTTTCCATATTGCAGGATATAGAAAGAAGGACAAAATAAGTGTTCCTTATGTATACCACTGCAATATCAAACGCAACGAACTAAAACGGCTTAACATCGCCGCCGACCAAAAAACAGTGCTTTACGGCACAAGCTGGGGAGGAGAAGGAGACGTTATTGCAGAAATACTTCAACCCGCATGGATGAAAACAGCCGACGGATCCCTTAAACAAATATCCAAGCCTCCTATTATCTGGGATGCAATGCCGCTGCAAGATGCAATTGATTTTGCCGTATTTGCAGTAAAAACAACAATTGACACGATTCGCTTCCAGGCGCGGCCCAAAACAGTTGGTGGACCAATAGACGTGCTGATTCTCACTCCTGAAGGAACGCAGTGGATAAAGAAAAAAGAACTACACGGTTAAAAAAACTAACAACATTTTGCCTATTGGTGCCAGGCACCAATAGGCAAAATAAACTAAACAGGAGAATGCAATGAGTGGAACAATCTTAGTAGGTGCTCAATGGGGCGACGAAGGCAAAGGAAAAATTATCGACTACCTTGCACAAAATGCAGACA
>QMOQ01000058.1 GCA_003650285.1 Caldisericota bacterium
ATTGTATTCTGGAGGCTACTTGCACATAGGCCGTTGAAGTCATCTGAACTACTTTGAACCATTGTTTTCATCATTTGATCTTATTGATTGTGCACTTTCGCAGCGCGGTACCGCTTATTTGCCTGTCAGTTTAAGCGGCTTACAGCCTGTTGGGCATAGCTATCCATCAGGCGCTTTGCAGCCTGTTTGGTCACCGGGTTTTCTACTTCATCCAGCTTGATTGACTACGTCAACCGCGCTCCATGACATGTACATGGAAAGGCCATACCGGATTGATCTCAAAGATCGCAATCAGATGGCCCTTCTTACATTTCGGACATGGATAAACTGTTGGCTCTTCCCTTTGCTGTTTTACTACAGCCTCTGGCGGTTGCGCCAGGATCTTGCGGATGATCTCCAGTGACTTCCTTCTACAGCGGTTTGCCAGCAAACCGTAATGGCGGATGCGCATCAGTCCTTTTGGCAAGATATGCATCAGGAAGCGTCGGATAAACTCTCCACGATCAAGCTTCATGATCTTCGACTGATTATCCCGATAGTCGGTGTAGCGAAAGTGCACTGCATCATCCTCTATTCCGATGATGCGTTGATCACTGATGGCAATTCGATGACTGTAGCGCGCCAGGTAACCGACGATATTCTGTGTGTAGGTCACACAGGGCTTGCTATAGACATTCCACTCTTTTTGCATGAGCGCATCGAGCATGCTGTCGATTTCACCATCATGCGTGACACGGTTAAGCTCGCCTGCGTTTGCGCACTCTCGCAGGGCGCTGACCATTTTGCCACGGAAGTGGCGTGATAACGCCCGAACCGGGAACAGATAGGTGCTGCTTGCCCCATGCCATGCATTGTCATCCGTCAGTACGCCCCCGGGAATCAGGCAGTGCAGATGCACATGCTGCCCGAGATCCTGCCCCCAGGTATGCATCACTGCGGTCACCCCCAGCTTGCCACCCAGTCGCTTGGGATCTGCAGCGAAGGCTTTCAGCGTCTGCCAGGTAACCTGGAACAACAGCTGATAGATCACTTCGGGATGCAGTTGCACCCAGCCATTGAGATCGTGTGGCAACGTAAATACCAGGTGGTAGTAGGTCACCGGCAGAATGTCTTGTTGCTGGCGTTCACTCCAACGATGGGATGCATGCAACTGACACTGCGAGCAGTGGCGATCCCGACAGCTGTGGTACAGGGGTACCTGGGTTTCGCAATGGTCACACTGATACTGGATGCCACCCAGCGCCGAGGTATGGCAGTTCATCAGATGCCGGCAGACCTTGAGGCGTTGCCGATCCAACTTATGCTCGCCGATATATTCGTCAAACTGCTGCTGGAGCAATTGCTGGATCGTCGTCTGCTTAAGCATCACTCACCTCCAGATCGCCGACCAGATCACGCATGCGTGACTCACCACCATGGCAACCCGGTATCCAGTGCACATAGCGCAGGGTGGACTGTATGTTTTTGTGTCCGAGCAATTTCTGCAATTGATGAATGGGCATACCATTTTCGAGTTGGCAAGTGGCGTAGGCGTGACGCAGACTGTGAATGCCGCCGACTTTCTCAATCCCAGCCTTGCTTTTTGCTTGGCTGAACACCTTTTGTGGAGTGCTGCGCTGTAGATGTTGCGGCGGATTGTTGCGAGTGGGGAAGAGCCACGGATCAGGGCGGTAATCCAACCAGTAACGGCGCAGCTGATCGAGCAGCCCGGGAGAGATAACCACAGCTCTGTCTTTGGCGCCTTTCCCCTGTTCCACACGAAGGAGCTTGCGCTCCCCATCGATATGGCGCACCTTCAGCGCCACCAGTTCACTGACGCGTAGTCCACAGCCGTAACAGGTCATCAGCATCATGCGATGCTTGTGATTAGCACATGCGAGAATGATCTGCTTTACTTCTGCCTGGGTCAGCAGTTCAGGGATCTTCTGTTCAAGCTTTGGATAATGGATCGGCACATCGAACTGTTCCCAGTGCAAAACCTGAAGATAGAGAAAGCGGATGCCGTGATAATAGAGGCGGCAAGTCGCACCACAAAGATGGCGCTTCTGCGCCAGATAAACAAAGTACTCCTGGATCTGCCCGACTTGAATCTGCTCAGGTGATTTGTGAAAATGTTGCGCCAGATCTGTGACTGCGTAAAGATAGCTTTCATGAGTACAATCTGAGAAGCCACGCTGCTGCATGGCTTCAATCATCTTTTGACGTAAGAGTGTCATCGAGCTTCTCCTTAGTATTGACCGATATTGGTCATCACTAAGTGTGGTCGATAATCACCCGATGGTCAGGTTTGGAAAGCTACCGCGAAGCGGTTTAGTTCAAGAGACATAATGCCGCATGCCGGATTATGCCGAATAGTTCTATTTGAATTCGTCGAAACACACACCAACACTATCCCCAACCACACATCGTTGCTAAAACATTCGGCATAATCCGGGTGTCTCCTCCTTGTTGAGAGTTAATTCCTATCACGAGGAGGTTATGATGAGTATTCCGTTTTCTTTCGATACCATTGGCTGGCAGCGTCTGCACACAGGCTCCCTGGGTCCCTACATCGACCCTTTCGCACAGTATCTATCAAAACAAGGTTATGCCGACGCAACGGCACGTGGCAAATTGAGAGTTGTTGCCAAATTGAGTCAATGGCTGGAACAGCAGCTGTTTAGCCTCAATAGGTTGGATGAGCAGCAGATATCTGCCTTCATTCAAGAACTACACCAGTGCCGGCATCGTACGCGCCGAGGGGATGCTTCAACACTAAGTGAGTTGCTGAGACTGCTGCGCAATAAAGGCATAATTCCAGCGCCAAGCACTACAAACGCCCCCAATGCATTGGAACAGCTTGAGGATGATTTTGCCTGTTATCTAACGGAAGAACGCTGCCTCGCAAAGGCGACCATCGACAACTATGTGCCAGTTGCACACCGTTTTCTGACCGTACAATTTGGTGACGATGTTTCTAAAATTGAATTGTTACGTGTTGGTGATGTTACGCAATTCATTCTAAACCACCTGTGCAACCTCAGCCCCAAGACCGCTCAGTTGGGTGTAACGGCACTGCGCTGTTTTTTCCGATTCCTCTACCAGCGTGGCAAATTAGTTACGGATCTGGCAGCCGCTCTCCCAACGGTGGCCAACTGGCGCTTGTCCGAACTGCCAAAGTTTATCGCACCACAAGAGGTGGAACATCTGTTGCAAAGTTGTAATCAAAATTGCCTCTCCCAACAGCGTGATTACGCAGTATTGCTGTTGCTTGCCCGCCTCGGACTACGTGCTGGTGAAGTGGTTCACTTGAACTTGGATGATATCAACTGGCGTACCGGCCTACTCAATGTACGAGGAAAAGGAGAGCGGATAGATCAACTGCCATTACCCATGGATGTTGGTGAAGCGCTTGTACGTTATTTGCGTAATGGACGACCAAATAGTACAACCTCCCGGCGTCTCTTTGTACGCCTGCGCGCACCTTACATAGGTTTTGCCAGTTCGGTGGCCATCGATTGCATTATGCACCGGGCGCTTCAACGAGCTGAACTTGATCCACCACACAAGGGGGCGCATCTATTGCGCCACTCACTCGCTACAAGGATGCTGCACAATGGAGCTTCGCTGGCCGAAATCGGCCAAATGTTGCGCCATCGCCTCACGCAAACCACAGAAATTTATGCGAAGGTCGATGAAACGACACTTGGCGCCCTGGCACAACCCTGGCCGGGAGAGAGACCATGAGTGCATTATCGATGGCTTTGACTGATTATCTCCCCATTCGTCGTGCTCTGGGTTTTAAATTGTATGGAACGGGTCTCTGTTTGGCTCAGTTCATCCACTTTGCCGAAGTGGAAGGCACTACCGTTATCTCACAGGATCTGGCCCTGCGCTGGGCTACCCAACCCAAGCAAGCCTCACCCAATCATTGGGCGACACGATTAGGCATGGTGCGCCAGTTTGCCCGCTATTGCAGCGCATTGGACGCACATACCGAAATTCCAGCAGTAGATTTACTTCCTGCTCGCTACGTGCGAAAACCACCCTACCTCTATAGTGATGAAGAGGTAATACGCTTGATCCTGGCCGCTGAGCAATTAGTTTCTCCACAAGGACTTCGCGCAGCAACTTACAGCACCTTTTTTGCACTGCTCGCCGTTACCGGCATGCGCATGAGCGAACCACTCGCATTGAATCGAAGTGATGTCGATCTCAACCAGGGGGCGCTGACAATCCGTGACAGCAAGTTCGGTAAGTCACGTTGGCTCCCAATCCATACCACCACTCGGTGCGCACTGCAACGCTATAGCGAGCAGCGTGATCGATTGTTTCCCGCCACGCTAACCACGAGCTTTTTCGTCTCAGAACAGGGA
>QMOQ01000059.1 GCA_003650285.1 Caldisericota bacterium
ATTTAATCTTTGCATTTTTAAAAATAATTGCAACGCTTAAATCTTTCTCTCATTTTATGTACTGCATTCAATATCACGTACATTTTATTGTACACTTTTTTCTTAAATCATTCAAGTTTATAATCGCTTGGACTTTATCTACTCTTTCATATCCTATTAAAAATGAGAAAAGACTAATGCAATTTTAAGAAATCAAAAAAAGTATTATACTACTTCAAAATAGAAAGGAGTAAAAATAATGTTTGAATTTAGTGCAGATTATTGGATTAAGTTGTTGCTTTTTACGCTGCCAGCCGTTTTGGTTGTTTTGACGCTACACGAAGTTGGCCACGCGTACTCGGCATATAAATTAGGCGACCCAACAGCAAAGCGAATGGGCAGGTTAAGCTTAAACCCTTTGCGTCATATAGACCCCGTCGGCATGATTACCCTCATCCTATTTAGGTTTGGCTGGGGAAAACCAGTACCCGTAGACTTCTTTGCGCTAAGGAATCTACGCTCGGGGATGGTAATTGTTTCACTTGCAGGCCCGGTGATGAATTTCATTACGGCACTTATTCTTTCTCCTATATATAAATGGGCAGTAAACTCTCCCGTCATGCTTACAAGTTTTAGCTACATTGTTATCCTGCTACAGTACATCATTGTTTACAGCATATTTCTTGGCATGTTTAACCTTATCCCCATCCCGCCATTGGACGGCTCAAAAGTATTATTTGCTTTCACTAAAAGACCTCAACGCTATCTTTTAGATGAGTCAATAAACTTATACGGAATGTTTCTTCTCATTATTTTGATATTTTTGAGAGTTCCTTTTAATCTTCTAAATAAGATTATTTTACCAGTGATAAATTTGCTTTTATAGGAGGAAATAGATGAAAAGAGTTTTAAGCGGTATGAGATCCACCGGGAAATTACACATAGGGCATCTTTTTGGCGCTCTTTCAAACTATGTCAAATTGCAGGAACAATATGATTCGTACTATTTTATTGCAGACCTTCATGCATTGACGACAGATTATGACCATACCGATGAAATAAAAAGAAACAGAATAGAGGTAATGCTCGACTGGCTCGCCTCAGGTATTGACCCTGAAAAAAGCACGCTGTTCATACAATCAAAAGTTCCGGAACACGCATATCTCACTTTGCTTCTTTCAATGATTGTCCCCACTCCGTGGGTCGAAAGAAACACGACAGTAAAAGAAATGATAAGAGATTTAAACCTCAAAGAAAATGTATCATACGGACTACTCGGATATCCAATTCTCATGACGTCTGACATTATCATATACAAAGCAGATTATGTGCCGGTGGGAAAAGACCAGGTGCATCACCTTGAAATTGCAAGAGAAATTGTAAGAAGGTTTAACGGCTTATACGGGAATTTGTTTCCCGAGCCACAGGCGCTGCTCACAGAATTCCCGTCCCTTCCCGGAGTTGACGGGAGAAAAATGTCAAAGAGTTTAGACAATGACATAAAAATTGCAGATACGGAAGAGGAAACGACGAAGAAGATTATGTCTGCTATTACAGACCCCGCAAAAATACGATTGCATGACAAAGGACATCCTGAAATATGCACCATTTTCAAATATCACGGAGTTTTTAACAAAGAAGAAGCGCCCGAGATAAAACAAGATTGCGAATCAGGGCAGTTAGGATGCGTTGCCTGCAAAAAACAGTGCGCAGCAAAATTAAACGAGCTTCTCAAAGGAATACGCGAAAAAAGAAAATCACTTGAGAACAATGAACAAGAAATTATAGAAATCTTCGAAGAGGGAAGCAGAAAAGCGAAAAAGGTTGCTTCGGAAACATTAAAAGAAACTCTCTCAATGATGAAGATTGATTGATGAGCGCAACAACAGTACTTTCCGAAATAATAAAAAACGCAAAAGAAAGCAGAGAAAACCTGCTTACAATTAATTTAATCTCGACCGTAGAAAAAGAGCTTAAAGACATACGTAGTAGTGAAGATTTTCTGGAAGTAGGAAACACCATTCTGTATCTCAGCACCCTTATAGCGTTAAAATCGGAACTTTTGCTTTACCTCTTTTCTTTAGAAAGCAGTAAAAGAAAGAAGGAAATGTCCGAAGATACGGAACTTATGGAAATTTTTTCCATCATACAAAAAAGCATATCGAAAAAAAACACTTTTAAAAAGGCTCAGTACGTTGAAGTCGATGAAGAAGATAACATACCTCTTTCAAAACTTTCAAAAATTGTGCAGGAACTTTTGGAGAGAGAAAGCTATCTTGACGAAAAAGAAATAAAGAAAAACAACATTTCGATAAAAGAGACAATGAAAATGTTAAAAGAAGAAATAAAAAAGAAAAAGAAGATTGTTTTTCAAGAACTTTTTACGGGTAAAAGATCCCGCCTGGAAATTGTTTTGATGTTTCTGGCAATTCTCATACTGGCGAAGAGTAAATTTGCAAAAATAACACAAAAGGACACGTTTGCTCCAATCTACGTGGTTTACAGCAATGAAAAAAGAAGAATACCTCTTAGCAATTGAGTCGATTTTATTTGTTTCCGGAAAACCTATTACCATAGGAAAATTAAGGGAAACATTTGGTATCAGTGCAGATGCAATACTGGAGATTCTCCTTGATCTTGAAAAACAATACGAAGCTAAGGGTATCAATGTAGTGCTAACCAAAAAAGGTTATACACTAATTCCAAATAAAAAATACAAACGATTCTATTCAAAATTTATGAAGATAAAAAAATCTACCCTTTCAAAAGAAGCACTAGAGGTCATAGCAATTTTGATTAACAGTGAGAAAGCAACAAAGGGAAGAATTGATAAATTAAGAGGCGTAAACAGCACAAGAATGGTAAATACTCTTCTAAAAAAGGGATTGATAAAGAAGGAGATTAACAATAATAATGTTTATTATAGCGTCACAGCTTTTTTCATAAAAAATATAAATCCGGAAATGCGAGGAAAATTATTTGACAAGAGCCTTTTTAAGAAAGAGAAATAGACGTCTATGCATGAGGGTAATGTAAAAAAATCCGTTTTGAGAACCTTATTTTAAACAAAAATAAATAGCATCCCCGTCTAAATCTATTGTTCTTTTATAGTTGAATAACATGGGGATAACTAAACCGTTGATTGCTACTAAGTTAAGACAATCTGAAAAAAATTTTAATCTTCGTCAGCATTGATTATAACATTATCCACAGCAAATTGTGGACAATGTGCATAACTTTTTATGACACTGTTTTGTCACAAATAATGCTTACTTTTAAGCAAATATTTTAAAAAAAATTATAAATTATCCACAATTTTTGAAAATAAAAATATCTCCTATAAAACTTTATATACAAAACACCATTGCAGAACAATTAAGCGTTTCTTGACAAGCCTATAAATTGTATTATTGTATTAGCACAATGATGAAATATAGTAATATTTTAATAAAAAGGGGGTGAATATATGAATACAAAAATCAAAATGTTAGGAGTAACAGGATTACTTATTGTTTTGATTTTATCATTTGGCTGTGCGCCGAAAGTAGATGTCGAAGAAGCAAGAAGCTATGGAGATCCAATGACAGAAAACCTGTTAGTTGCAATAAACGAAAACGACTACACAAAATTTTCAAAAGATCTGGATAATGCAATGAAAACAGCACTGCCTGAATCTGCTTTTTCAGATTTTATTTCTCAAATTAATGGAAGGGTGGGAAATTATGTCATTGGCTCAAAGGAATTCCGTGAAGCATATATGACAGAACAATATATAAACATTGTATACAAAACACAGTTCACGGAAGAATCTGAAGAAGTAACTGTAAGGGTAGTATTTGTAAAAGCTGACGGAGAAACAAAGATATCAGGCCTATGGTTTGATTCGCCTAAATTAAAAGAAAAATAAAAACATCATCTAAAAAATAGATATGAAAAACCCGTCTATCTGTTGCCTCTCGAAACCCAAAGCTTAAGTTCCCTGAATATAACATTCTTTACACCACTTATTATTTCTGCGATCTCGTTAGTTATTAGAAAAGCAAAATTTCAGTCTCTTGACAACCTTATAAATTATATTATTGTATTAGTACAATGATGAAATTTTATATAAATCCGTATGAGGGTACACCCATATACGAGCAAATAATAAAAGAGGTGAAAATGGGCATTGCAAAAAAACTGCTTAAAGAAGGAGAAAAGCTTCCTCCAATAAGAGAAATGGCTATCAAGCTTTCAGTAAACC
>QMOQ01000060.1 GCA_003650285.1 Caldisericota bacterium
CGCCTGGTGCCTTAACACCCACTAAAAAAGGGGCATCCCTGTTCCCCAATGGATTCTTCTTGATCCTGGATGCTAGCATCGGTCTGGGCAAGGGCAAGATAATGACCCTTCTTGCACTAGATGCCAATCACTACCGGCACAACCCTGGTGTGGCGCCTGCGTTGCAGCATGTCCAATGTGTGGCGGTTTGTGTCGCCGACACTTGGACGGGCGAGTCCATTGAGACATTGTTGGAAAAGGTGATCAGCCAGATTGGTATGCCGTTGGCCTTTATTAAAGATGGCGGTAGCGATCTTGGAAAAGCAGTCAGATTATTAGGTGAAAAAGGTGCTTCCTGTTTGTCGATTGATGATGTTTCTCACTTTGTCGCGAATCTATTAAAGCATGAATATCAAAAGCATCCATTGTTTGATGTGTTTATCAGTAGCTGTGGAAAGGTGTCCAAGATGCTCAAGCAAACGATCCTTGCTTGCCTCGCACCGCCCAAGGTTTCCACCAAGGCCCGGTTTATGAATGTACATCGCCTGGTCGAATGGGCATCCCGGCTACTTGCTCATTCACCAAGCGGCAGGGCGGCAAAAGGTTCATTACTACAGAAGCTACGGGATAGTTTTGATCAGCTGCCAGAATGCAAAACATTTATCCATGACTTTCTGCTTGATGTTGAACCACTCATGGCCTGTCAGAAAATACTCAAAAACAAGGGCATCAGCCTGGAAAGTTTTGATGCTTGCAATCTGATTATAGAGACCATACCCAATCGCTATATTCGGGAAGAATTCCAAGACTGGCTGATACGACATATCGTGATGGCAGACACGCTGGGACAGCATGAGTGTGGTATACCCATCAGTTCGGACAGTATCGAGTCATTGTTCGGTGTAGCCAAACGTCATGGCACAGGCGAGATAAAGGACGCCAATCGCATTGCCTTACGTATTCCAGCGTTGTGCGGCGTACCCACGCGCCAGGATGCCGAAAATGTCCTGAAAATTAGTGTAAAAGAGCAGCAACAGGTGGAAACTCTACCGTCGCTCATTAAGCAACGCCGGGATGTTATGAAGCCAGGCGGTTGCCTGGAAGCAATCAACCAGGATGATGCAAGACAAAATGTTGAGCTGATTATAGGTTCAAAAAGCGGTCAAAAACACCTTGATAATACTGATAAAACAGTCGCTTACGAAAATAACAACGACCCTTGATTTATGTATTGCCGGATGCTGGATCCATCCTGATTCAGAGGTCATCAGGGTTGTTTATTCGCCAGCAGCTAGATTTCATCATCGCTTGCAAGCGTTTGTTCTATATCATAAATATGGTAGTGCTTGCTATGATAACAAAAGGCGGTTAGATTTACCCACAGCAGTCTCGGTTTTCCGCGATATCCATCATTTTCTGAGGTAGATGAGGGATTTTAAACAGCCTGCACATTCTTTTCGGATATTTGCGCCAGCGAAGCTCATTTTGTTTCTCTTGCTGGCGAACCAGTTGAATATCAATTTCGGTAAATCGGTCGGCAAGCGTATCTTTACCCTTCAGCAGGATGCGTACATATTCCGTGTTGGATAGATTCCTGACCAATGGTGTATCGGCCAACATCCCCTTCAGTGTTTTTGTCAGTGAATGCTGCCCACTTTTTTTACGCCGGTCACGCTTCAGAAAGCGAAAAGATTGCTCCATCAGATTATTCGTCCTCTGCGGTTGGATCATCAGTTTGCCTGACGGTGTTTCTACTTCAATGGGGTCGGCAAACAACTTATCCCAATACTTGTCGATCTGTTTGACCATTTTATGGTAACTGGTATTATTTGATGCCAGGGCGACGATTTTTGATGAATAGCGAAATTTACTCACCCGACTTTCGATGGTCTTTATATCGTCATCCCCCTTATCATTGAGTCCCTGGTTACTATCGGGGCAAGCGATCCTCATGGCCTCCCTCAACTCGTCAAAGATAACGATTTTTCCCTGAATGTTTTGTACTAATTTCTTCAGTGCCGGATCGCTTAACGTTCGGTGCATCACAAAAATGGGAACACCATTGACGCCTTGTCGTTTTAACTGCTTTAATGCTGGATACGCTTCCTGCAAACGCAAGTAGAATTCAAGATGTGGTCGGTCAAATGGAAATCCCAACCCGTCGCTTGCACTACTATATTCCAAGACCCATGATATCAACAAATAGGCTGTCAACTCTGGAGCCAGGCCAGCTTTAGCGCACGGGATTGTCTGATGGCTTAAGTAGCATGCCAGACTGTCAGAAAGTTGCTTGTCTTCGTCAATAATCAGTTTAAGCTGCTTTGAAAGCTTTTTTAGTTTTGCCTGGATGTTATAGGAGCGGGTATACCGCCGGATGGTTCGGTATTCAAAGTCAAACAAATCCTTGCCCAGATCGCGCAAAAAATGAAAATGGCAAATGAAATCAGCAATACTTGGAAAAACCTGTTTCACGGATTTCAAGATGGCATTTCCCATATCATGAACACAACCGATGGGCATGCCGTAGTTTGATTTCAGCTGTTGCAGCAGCGGGATAATATATTGACTGTCCTCTGTTGGCATTTTTCTATTGCCCAGCACGATGCGACTCAATCCGTCGATGCAACTGAACAGATGTGGGCTATCGCCTTCACAGGTACCATCCATGTGCAAAATGTAGCCACCATTTAAATCCATGTGATGTTTTAGTTCTTCATGGCAGGCTTGATGAGTCAGCATAAGATAAACAATAAAGCGTTTTCCCAGAAACCCCACCTCACTTTCAGAAATAGTGACATTCATATCTGCCAAATCAGAGCAGATTTGTGCTTCAGCGCGACAGTCGATAAACAATGCCCTGCCGATATATTCGATCACGTCAAAACCGAATGTGGCTCCGTGTGGCGTTAATTCACGTAATTCCTTTGAACGATAAACCTTCTGACAATGCCCACACTTTTTTTGAATTTCCACTGCCTGGAATCCACCTGCGTCAAGTGTGATTACTGATTTACGGGATGTTTTATGCATACGCAGTTCAACGTCGCAACGACTGCACCGATGTGCTGGGTAGAAACGTAATTGCGGTCTTTGTGGGAAAAGGTAACAGCTACTCATGCTGCCCGATAGTTGATTAACCATTGCGCGGAGCAATCTTACCATTTCATGATCAGTTTTTTTTAATGTCATAGTAAGTAAAAACGTAAACCAGTTGCTTTTGCGACACGGCAATGCCCCGTTTTTTCAATCGTGAACCCAACACGGACTCATTAACGACACGCTCATCTCCCCGAATAATCTCAAGCAGAATATCAATAACAACGGTCTCCGATGGGAGGGTAATACCGGCGGCACTATCATCTAGCGATTGTCTTTTTTGCCACTGTTCTAGCGCCTTTGAATGCTCGTTGCTCAAGTAAACAAAAGTTTGTCCTGGTGATGATCGTCGCTGAAGTTTCTTGGCCTTGATCAAATTGGTTAACGTATTTTGCACCTGGATGTGCAACAGGATCTTCAATTCTTTATGCGTCATGCCAGCAGGTGATTTTGAGATTATCTGAACCAATGTGTTTCTAAGCGTCCCATGTCTTGAGAAGGTGATGTGATCATAAAACCACAGGCCGTCCCTATTGAATGTAACAGCTGATTGAAGAGCATGGTACTGACCAGCGTGTGAATAGCTGGTGAGTATCTCAACCTTTTGCAAATCCCGGAATAAACTGCTTCGTGGTCTTCCCGAAAGTTCGTGGCGTATCTGTTTAAGTGTCAATACGGTATTTGACTGGAGTAATTGTCGAATGAGGGTCGGATACGATGGTTTTTCAGCCATAATGAGACAGTTATGTATGATCGGTATAATAGTTACATAATAGTCCCATTATTGGAGGTGAAAAGCTAGGGTTGTCTTCTGTAAGCCATTGATTGTTGTTTTTTTGGGGGGGGTATTTTGGAAAAATGTGAGACTATTATGGTACGAATCAATTTAATATTCTTTTTATTTCAATCAGATACGGTGGGCATAACCGCCTTTTGTTATCATAGATCTTGAGGGATGAATCCCGAATGATATCAGGTAATTA
>QMOQ01000061.1 GCA_003650285.1 Caldisericota bacterium
CTACGACGGCGTTGTTTGAGCAACTCCCTGGGGTGATCGGGGTCTTCAATATCCTGATTCCTGTCAAAACAGCGAACATGCCGGGCAATGAGTTTCTCCTGTTGATAAATGCACAGTCTTTGTGGGTAGATTTTTAAGGTCAGTGGCTGACTGGCATACTCAGCAGGCACTGAATAGCGATTGCTATCTAGTGAGATCCGGAACAGCTTGGTGGAACGAGCACTTTCAATGCGGGCAATATCATAGGTATTGGGATTGACAGGACGCATCACGGCTAAATCTTCTGGCAGACAATCGACTGGCTTTTTGTGCGTTTCACCGTGTATTCGCACATTAGCAATCGTGTCCATCCAGGATTTTACGGCAGGATTTAAGGCATCAAACCGGGTGAGTTCCAGGCCGTTAAGAAAGTTCTTTTTAACATAGCCCACGGCATTTTCAACCCGGCCCTTTTCATTGCCCTTGCGCACTCCACAGGCTTTAATGTTAAAGCCATAATGATGCGCAAAATCCAGGTATTTCGGGTTAAAGACAATATCCTGCCCCATCCTGCGTTGTAAAACCCCGGTCTTTAAATTATCGATCATAATATTTTCTGGTACGCCGCCAAAGAACTCAAAGGCATGCTGATGACAGCCCAGAAAGTGCTCCATGCTTTGTGCCAGACTGAACTCCACATACATCATTCTGGAATGGCATAACACCATGACAAAGAAGTTTAGTTTTCGTCGCGTGGTCCCCACTTCAATCGTCTTGTAGATGCCCCAGTCCACCTGGGCAGATTCTCCTGGCGCAAAGGCCAGCGTCAGGAATGCCGGTTTACGTTTGGGGCGGACTTTACGCACATACTGTTTTACCAGAGAATAACTGCCTTCATAGCCATCCTCCTGGAGCCGTTGATAAATCTGAGTAGCGGTATAGGGATGTTTTTCCAGCAGACTGACAATATCGTCTTTATAGGGATCGAGCTTACTGCTGCTTTCACTCTGCTTGCGTTGCCGGTACTGAGATTCATCCAGCCAGCTTTCGACTGTTCTGGTATCAAGGTCCAGTTTCTGGGCTATTTGGCATGCCTTTAAGCCTTCCTGCTGGTATTGTTTAATGCGGCTATAGGTGTCGTAATCAATCATGAGAGCTCCTTGCAACGGAAAGTTGCTGAAGTATGTCTTTGATCGCCAGGGGAGAGCGATGACTGACTGACTTGCTTTTATCAAGCTGTTGTTTTTGTGCTGAGCCCACTCCAAAAGCCAGCACTTGATACAGAGGATGCTGATAGGCAATGAGGCGGGTTTCGATTAATTCAGTTCGTGCCTGCGAAAAGCGAATAGTGCCCATCTTTAATGATTTCATTAAACGGGGTTGTGAGTAATAACTGAGTCCTCTGGCATCGGCAACGGTCAGTAAAAACAAGTACAGTGCCAGTGCATCACAGGAACAGCGTTCAAAATAACCATCACGAACCAGACGGTGATCGATCCAGCTGAACTGGGATGGGGTTTGGCGCAATCGTTTGGGATCGGGCAAGGGTTGGGATGACATGATATTCTCCTTGATCTGAGTTAGATTGAGATAAAAAATCCTCACCTAATTCTTTCAGCTTTTGCCCGGTCCTGACTATGTCATCTTGTAACGTACTCCCGGTAATATGGGCGATTAACCCTATTAAAACAGAAGGTTGCGCCATTAAGAGATCTTGTAACGGATCTTTCTTAAGAACCTCTCTTTCCTCTTTATTTTCAGTGTCTTGCGCGATTAACGTCTCTTGTAACGGTTTAAGGTCGGACGGCGCTATTTGAGACTTTTTTGAATATCCGGGATTTTTCTCACGCCAGAGCCGGACTCTCTGGACATTTTCTGGACCAGAGAAATAATGCTGATTTTGCGGTTTTTGTAGCCATTTTGTTTGACTGGCCTTCTTGCTGGCTTTACGACAGTCGGGAAGTGAACAAAAAGTCTGACGACCTTTTGATCGTGGGTCAGGTTTAAAAAAGATGTGGCAGTGTACGCACTTACAGGTTCCTGAGCAGGGCATGATGATTTTCCTCCTGCTGCCATCGTTGAGGAAAATCAGGAAAAAGTACAGGAATAAGAAGAAAGAAAGAAGACAGAAGAAAATACAAAAAGAAAAAGATTTTTTAAAATATCAGGAAGAAAATCCAGAAGAAAATATTACATTTTCATATTGACAGAATTACTACACTTTCAGGCTACCACTGACATCCCATTGGACTGAGTGAAAAAATTAATAATGCCCCATAATATCAATTTAATATCAGATGCAAGTCAACTTTCCAGCTTATCAAAAAATAAAATTTGGTAGCGGGATAACTATAGACACAGGAAATCCTATCACACCTTCTGGTGATCCTTTTTCAAATAAATCAGCTTTTGGGGTAAGCTTATTTGAAACTACTCAAATCTTAGCTGAAAGGGTCGACTGAGTCGGGCTTCAACCTCTTCTGAATTTAGCCATGGACCAGTGAACGTGTTATACACAAAAGTGATAAATCCTCGCACCCCCAGCTGCTGAAAAAATTTGACAAGCACGGAGGAAAAACGAGCCAATGTGTTAAATACATGAGCCAGACGCATCAGATAGTGGTATCCTTTCATTGCATCCCAGTCTAATGCGAAGCAATGTTCATAGTGATAACCCTGATGTTTTTCAACCAGAATACAGGCCTCAATTCCCCAGCGATATCTTGCGCCCAGATTACAGCGTTCATGCAAGTTACGCGTATTCAGTGGACGACTGGAAATCCAGGCATGTCGCGAGTGTAGAGTGATAATTTCACCCTCATCATTCACTTCTTCCCACGCTTCATGACAAGTTACTACGTGGATTTTTATGTGATTGCAGTCATTGGCACCAAAGTAATACTCAATTGCGTTGGCCCAGTGGAATTGTTGACGACGTACGCCCCAATTCATCTGATGGTTGTTTTCAGGTGATAATTTTAGCAATGAATTGAATTCTTCCCAGACAGTCGAGAGACTCTTATCTTTTAGTACAATCATAAACTGCCAATGATACTTCTCGCATTGCATCATAACGGGGCCACTGGCATACAATCCGTCTAATAATAAAAGGATGGGGAGACGAGGAAAGTACTTTTTCAAGCGTTTGGCCAAACGTTTAAAAGCGCGTTGTTCGCAGTCTTGTTTGTTGTTTTCTACATCACCCTGCTCAAATTCAAGAAATTCGCTGAGCAGTGGAACGACCATGCCATTCCGGAACGAAAGATTGGCCTCCAGTACATACACATAATACTGATAACTATCCGGCTCTTCGGTTTCTGTGCTATCGCCGTCTGAGTCGGTTGACTGCTCATTCTTTTTGCTTTTTTTCTTTTTGCGCTGTAAAAGTTGTTCACACCACAAGGGTTTGAAAGGCATCTTTTGTGTGCCATCAATGGCAACCGGATAGCAGTTATTAATCAGAAAACGTTTGAACTTTTTCTTTTCAATCAGTCGTTTTATAAGACCTATGAGGCTCTCTTCAATCTGATCAACATCAATCTTGCTTAGTAAACGGAACAAGGTATCTGCATGGGGTAAATCATCCAGTTCTGGAAAAATCAGGTGCAGATTTTCTTTAAACTGAGGCTGAGTCATTTCTCTGTTGACCTGACGGCGAGAGGATAACTGGAAAACAAACATCAGTATGCCATACAGCATGAGCAAGGTCAGGCTGTGCTTCATTTTTTTGGATTTCTCGGATCGGGGATTTGATTCAGCCGCTTAAGCAGTTGTGGCAATTGTGCCTTGATGATCCGCATTTGTTCAGTAACAGCCTCAAGCCGTCCTTCCTGTTCTTCTTCAACGCTCTGATAAGGACTGGTCGCATTGGAATGTGATGCGTTCGCTTTCGGTTGTAATCCTTGATCTAGTTGAGCGTTCCGAAGTGTTTTTTGTTGTTTTTTTTTGATTTTATCTGTACTTTGATTTCCTCCCGATTGGGACGACGACTGGGTTTACTCATTCGATGATTCTCCCCTGAAGTTTTTCTGAACACAATAGGC
>QMOQ01000062.1 GCA_003650285.1 Caldisericota bacterium
ACCAGCCAGCCTCTTTCATCGCTTTCATCGAGACTTTGTTGCTCTGGCCGTCTCCTCTTGCAACAAAAACACCCACATTTTCCCCAACTGCCTCGGATATTTCCGCAACGTCTCTATGCTTAAATCCCGGACAGAGAAGAATTGAGTGAACACCTTCCTCTTCTACAAATTTTTTGCATGCTTCAATGGCTTGCTCTTGATTCTTCACAACTGCCACAAAGAGATTATAACTAGGCGTTTTTATTACACACCTGTGTTTTTCTAATCCCGCATCTGGAGCATGAGCAATAAAAACTGCTTTAAATGCCATGTCTACCATCTCCTTTTTTTGTAATTCTTAATATTTTAGCATACATTTCAAAAAAGAGAAAAAAATTGCCCTTCATCATCTATTAGATGACAAAGAGCAAGATTGTGAATTAACTATCAGTAGATAAGAATCTTACGATTTCCACAAACCATGCACATTACAGTACGCTCTCGCTTCAACTTTTTCTGCTTTTATTTCAAATTCCACTTCCGGTTTATCGCCCGGGTTTAGGAACTTTTTATAATTCCTGCCGTCTGCTACTATTTCTATCCACTCAATATAATGCTTTTCTTCCATCGGGTGAGGAATGGAGCCGGTTTTAATTTTTACGCCTCTCTCTGTTTTTTCTACCACCGGCAGATGCTTTTCCATGCCGGTATCTTCTGTTTTTTCTTCAAATAGTTTCATGGGCTGACCGCAGCACACCAGCTGCCCTTGCCCTGTATGCAGAACTTCCACAATATTTCCGCATATCTCACATTTATAAACTTCTAATTTTTTTGTCATTTTTATACCTCTTTTCTGATAATAGTTTCGTGCTTTTTGAGAATCTCATCAGCTAATTTATTGAGAGCATCAAAGTCCTCCTCTTTTGGATATCCTTTTGCAATAACCGGTTCAAGTAATTCCACTTTAAGATTCCCGAGCATCCCTTTGAGCTGCTCGACCATCATCCCTCCCCATCCGTAAGAGCCAATAATAGACACGAATTTAGTTTTCGGCCTTAAAGCATTAGCAAGGTATGCAGCATACACAGCAGCAGGGTGTGGCCCCGTTAGCACGGTTGGCGAACCAATCACCACAGTGGCGCTATCTACCAGGGCAACTGCCAATTCTCCTATATCTGTTTCGGTCAGATTAAATGGTTTTGCCCTTATGCCCCTGTCTTTAAGAGCATTTTTAAAGTATTCCACCATTTTAGCGGTACTTCCATGCATTGAAATATAGGGAATAACGACTTCGTTTTTTACTTCGTCGGATATCCAGTCCTTATAGGCACTGATAATAAATTCGGGATTTTTGTAAACTTGCCCATGGCTTGGTGCGATTATATCAACTTCAAGTTCTGAAATTTTCTCAATATTTTTCCTAATAGTAGTTCTAAAAGGCATCATAATCTCTGCATAGTAACGCTTTGCAGCGATATACACAGTCTTCTCGTCTTCAACAAAAAGTTTATCCGATGCCAAATGTGAACCAAGAAAATCACAGGTAAACAAAATTTTGTCTTCTTTAAGATACGTAAGCATCGTTTCAGGCCAATGAACCCATGGAGCAAAAATAAATTGAAGAGTTTTATTTCCAAGCGGCAAAATTTCCCCATCTTCTATGATGATGAATTTACTATCATCAATAGACAAAAGATCCATAAGCATTTTTTGGCATTTTGGATTAGTCACAACTTTTGCATCAGGATAAAGTTCCAGCATCTTCGGGATAGAGCCTGAATGATCTTGCTCGGCATGACTGGCAATAACATAATCTATTTTATCTATTTTTAGCTCCTCAAGATTTGCTAAAAGTTCCTTTTCTTTTGCCGGGTCAACTGTATCTATTAGTGCTGTTTTTTGGCTACCTTTTACTATATAAGAGTTATAGCTTGTCCCGTCAGGCAAGGGAATAAGCTCATCAAAAAGTTTTCTATCCCAATCTATTGCACCTACACTATAAATATCAGATTTAATTTCTCTTACTGGCATTTCCGTTACTCTTCTTCAAATTCTGTTTTCTCTACTCCACACACAGGGCAGACCCAATTGTCCGGTAGTTGCTCAAACGATGTCCCTGGATTAACTCCAGAGTCAGGATCCCCTACCTCTGGATCGTACACATACCCACAAACTGTGCATCTGTACTTTTTCATTTTATTCTCCTCCTTTTGATTTTTTTCTGCTATATATGTTGGTGCTGTTTTGGGTGATTTGCCTTTTTTTACAGTATGGTAATATGCATAGGTCATAGGTTCGCCTTCATTTAATATATCGGCATCAACTATTGTTCCAATGAAGATGGTGTGTGTCCCTACATCCACTGTGCTGACAACTTCGGCTTCAAGATAAGCTATTGAATATTCCAAAACTATTGGAGCGTTAGTGACACCCAATTTATAATTAACCTCGCTGAATTTGTCTATTTTTCTTCCAGATTTAAAGCCAAAATGGCCTATAAATTTCATTGAGGCTTCTTTTGCAAGAACAGAAACTGTAAAAACTTTGCTTTCCTTTATGAATTCGTGTGTTAAGTTTTGTTTGTTTATACTTACTGCTATTGTTGCAGGAGTCGATGTGATTTGAAATACTGTATTTGCAATCTGGCCATTTAATTTTTCATTTCTTACAGAACTTACCACATACAATCCATAACAAATTTTACGTAGTGCCTTCAAATTTGTTATACCGCTCTCCATTTATAATTCCTCGCTTCTTTTTTTACGTAGCGTTATCTAAAACTCTTTGCATTGAAGTTCAAAGTAATTTTTCGGATGGCTGCAAGATGGGCAGACTTCCGGTGGTTCTTCCCCTTCGTGCAGATAACCACATTTTTTGCATACCCAGTAGACTTTTTTATCTTTTTTAAAAACTGTATTCCCTTCGATTTCTTCCAGCAGTTTTTGGTATCTTTTTTCGTGATGCTTTTCTGCAACAGCAATTGCTCTTATCCGTCGCGCAATTTCAGGAAGGCCTTCCTTTTCTGCTGTGTCTGCAAACTCCGGGTACATCTCAGTATGTTCATAGTTTTCGCCCGCTATTGCTGCTTTTAGGTTTTCAACAGTACTTCCCAAAACAGTCGGAGCTGCAGCTTCGACTGTTATTTCATCGAAGTTTTCACCGCTCTGTTTTTTGAGGTCGTTGATTAATCTGAACAGCCACTTAGCATGCTCCTTTTCGTTTTCGGCTGTTAACAAAAAAATCCCTGCGATATGCTCAAATCCTTCTTTTTTGGCAAGACTTGCATAGAAAGTATAACGATTTCTTGCCTGGCTTTCCCCGATAAATGCTTTTGTTAAGTTTGTAATTGTACTTTTCATATTTTTCCCCTCCTTTTTTTAATTATTTAAAGTTTATCATTATTTTGAGGGGAAGTCAATAGATATGCTTAACGGTTTATAGATGCACAAGGTCTGCTAGAAAAGGCTATACAAGATTTTCTAAAATCTGCTTAAAGCAAGTATGATTTGTTTGATTAAACTATTTTGCATAGAAAATAGATGGAACAATGTTAATTTTTCTCTGGTTTATTTAATTTCTACAGTGCAGTGTTTAATCTGTACAAAACAATGGAAAATGCGCTTCTTACTGATAGATGGTTAAATGAACCTACTCCTTTGATGGAGGGGAGGAAAAAATCTATTTTTTTAAGAGCTTCCCCGGCTATTCCCCAACCCGTACCAAACATAATAAGTACCGGGGTATCTTTTTTAAGGAAATCGCGTGTTTCATCATAACTTATCATCCTTGCATCTTTTTCTTGCGCTGACGTTCCTATGATAATGGGTTTTTCGCCTTCCTTTTTAACTATATCCGCAACAGTTTCTTCAAAACTTTCAGAAAGTTTGACAATTTCGATTGCTTCATTCCTGTTGAGGTTATATTTTTTACCGGTTGTTTCCCAAAATTTTTTTATTCGCTCAACAATTGCCCTTTCTTTTTCAAATGGCTGTACAATGTATAAATTTTTTGCACCAAA
>QMOQ01000063.1 GCA_003650285.1 Caldisericota bacterium
ATGAAGTATTTTTAGAAAGAAGTAAATATTCTTAAAGGTTTATTAAAATTAAAAGAAAGGAGAAACATTATGAGAAAATTTTACAAGGTTTTATTGATTGCTGCTATCGTTATTGGAGTATGTAGTTTTGTAGTAGTTTCTGCGCATACCTCTCATAGTCTACGATCTTCTTACAAAGATAATTCATCTACCTCGAGTAGCCTATTAGGTGAGAAGGATTTATCTAACCTTGGAATTGAATTGAAAGAGGCAAGAATTACTCCTAAATTGGATAAGGATGCTGCTATTGAAAGAGCAAAGCAAATTATAGGAACTGTAAATAGCGAACAGGCATCAAACATTAATGCTATATATGTGTTATTTACGCAACATGCGGGAGGGATTGATTCTCCTCCTATTACGCTCCCCAGATCCAATCTTGAATTACGAGATATTCCGGTTTGGATTGTTACTTTTCAAGGAGTGCATATGCCAACCCATGGAGGAGGGCCGGGATGGTCATCTGCTTCGCTATATGTTCCCGAGATGAACGTTGTTGTAGATGCTAATAATGGAACCGAACTTGTAATGTTTGCTTTTAAATGTGCTTCTACTGATCATTAACGGGATAATTAAGTATCTTAGGAGGGTGAAAATCACCCTCCTATTTATTTTTGCTGATAATATATTGGGGGCTTTTAGCCTCAAGGCTTTCGGTTGTAAAAATAATGAAGTCATTATTCTCCATGAAAGATATTTTCAAACATAACTTTGCCTCAATCTGATTTTTATAATGTATTGCCTAACAATTAAAAAAGTTTTTTAAAAATTCTTTCAAAAAATATTACATTTTTTGAAAAACTTGAGTCTTATATATGGAGGAGCAAATTTTTTGAAAGGAGATGATTAAAAAATAATGAAAGTTTCTTTAAAAATGTTGGGAATTTTTTTCAAGTTAAGTGTCTAATATATAGAGGAGCAAATTTTTATGGGAGATGCTAAAAAATAATAGGAAATTCTTTGAAGAATATAAAAAATTTTTAAGTTTATAGATCGTATATATGAGAGGAGTAAATTTTTGGCAAGAGATAGAGAATAAAAATTCTTTTAAAGGAGGTGGTGCAATATGAGAACATTAGGTAAAAACTAAAGCGAACAAAAGGATAAGGAACGATTTTCCCCGGGCAGAAAATTGTTAACATCAGTTTCTGAATTCGATAAAGAGTAAAATGATGAAAAAGTCCTGAGTCTTTTCCAGAATTGATAAACAGTAGAACTTATAGCAGAACTCATATAAAGTAAAGCAGTTTGCAAAGAGCATAAAGCTCACATTTGCAAACTGCAAAGAAAAATTTGATTTGTAATTATTAAACAAAAATTTTAAACTAATTAGGAGGTTAATATGAAAAAACTAATTACAGCAACATTGATCTTAGTAATGGTATTTGGATTAATGTCGTTTAGGGTATTGGCTAATAACGGAGAATTGACGGCAGAGCAATCACTTAAAATACTCCAGTCTGTTAATAAAAATATTGCAAGCTACGATATTAAAACGCATCTTGTAACCTATAAAGATGGGAGTAAGCCTGTTTATGTAACACCTCCTGGTGAGCATCCACAGAATGGAGAAGTCACCTGGGCATACTTTATCGAACAAAAGGGAGATTTAAGAGGATGGCTAAAGCTTCCTTTAAAGGAAATAATCAGAGAGAAAGCACGAATAGTTAGAGAGTTCAAAAAATTACATGGAATTGATTATGAAGCAAAATCATCCAGTGACTATGATTTTCCTGACTCGTATTATGTTTCCTGCACTCAGTTTCCTCAAGACTGCAATAATTGGTGCGGTCCTGCTGCTACCCAATCAGTTCTCTCGGGCTGGGGGATAACAGGAATAAGTCAATCAACCTTAGCTAGTGAGGAAGGTGTTCCATGTGGTGCGAATTATGGAGCAAGTGAAAATGCGATTGCATGCACTTTAAACAATCATACGGGAACAACTTTTTACAGTGTTACTCATTTCTATAACGAACAACAACTCTGGGGAATTGTCCTTGCAGATATAGGGTATTGGGAAACTCATGAAGCCTTTGTTGGAGAATGTAATACAATTCACTTGACTGATTGGAGAGAAAATGTATCTGATGGCTCGACAAACAATAGTAGAGTACACTACATTGCTGTTTATGGATACAATACCCCCACTGATAGTACACCACCTGATTCGGATTGGCAGGAAGCAGACATTTACTACACTGATTCTGCAACTTCAATTTATCCAGAACTTCACCCATATGTAAAGCAGGATTTATCGATAGAAATGACGATGGTACGATGCAAATTATAAATGGCCTACAGTTGCATAAAGGAGCGTTAATAAGATGATTAAAAAGAAACTTATAATATTTTTATTGTTAATTTGCCTGATTTTCATTACGGCATTCGGATACGGTTGTAAAAAGGAGTCTCCATCCGACTTGCCAGAAGAAATATTTTCCACCGCACCTCTTACTGTCAAAACAAGCAAAGATTTGAGCGAACACCGGGAAGAATTCATCAAAATTCGGGATTTTAAAGACGACGGTTTTCCTATTTTAGGCGGATTCCGAAGCTATGATAACATAGCTTTAATTTGTGGTGGTTTTGAAAAGATACCAGAAGGACAAACTAAAAAGGCAGCTATAGGATATTACAGCATGATTATTTATGATATTAAATCCGATAAAATTCTAAAGGTCATCAAGTATGATGAAAACGAGGGTTTTATAAGTGTCTTTCCTTATGGTATAAACGAAAACTGGATTGTATACGAAGAAGATGATTATGACGAATTTAACCCTAATTTCGCATTCTATGCAATAAATAGAAAAACAAATGAGACTAAAAAACTTATTGAGAGAAAGAAAGGATATGATGAATTCTTCACTAAGGGAGAAAATATTCCAAAAGGTTCGGGCTGGTGGATTGCCTCCCCCAAAGGTCTCCTTAAAGGCGATAAATTCTATATGAGAATTTATTTGACCGGGAATAAAATTGAAAAAGAAGCTGGTAGTCTGCCAGTCATTAGTGACAGTATCTATGAAATCGATTTAAAAACAGGGGATATTAAAAGAATTATCCACTTAACAGAACGTTATGGAGGAATAGTTTCTCTCAGCATAAATGATCACTACCTTGCCTTTTGTTTTGCTAAAGAAGACTTTGAAAAGAAAATGTTAGTTGAGGATATTTACCTCTATTCTTTTGAAAGCGGGAAAGTCTTAAAGTTCACAGATAATGGAGTTTCAGAAACTCCAGTGCTAACTCCTGATGACTGGATTATCTATCAGGTATGGCTACCTTCGGCGCTTACAAGCGACCCGGCAGTACAACCTCAAGGAGGTGTGGGGCAGTTCTATAACGTAATAAGACCTATAAATAAAGAAAAGCCTGTTTTTACAGTTACAGTCGATGGCAACTATCTCCATCCGTCCTTTAGGGGAATTTCGCCAAGTGGCAGATTTATCCTTTTCCTATCCCCGTGGCGAATCCTTGACAGAAAAACGAACACCATCACTACTCTGGAAGGTTTTCCCGTTTCTAGACTATCTCAATTTCCTTCCGATGATACATTACTCGCAATTGGTCCTACTAACATACCTCGAGAACAATTAAGCTTCGAGCTCCAGCTATGGCAATGGCTCTATATTATAGATATCAATAAATTGTTACAAGTAATAGAAGATACGTAAGTCAAGGATTATTTAAATATTTTAATGTGGGTAAGCTGATACATTCAAAACTTACCCACATCTTAATTGTCACAATGTCTACATCACCTTTCAGGCAAGTATTACAAATGTGCACCCTAATTTATGAAGGGATATTTTCCTCCTTATGTTTATTCTTTTCCTCTAACTTTTGAAATTTTTAAAAATTCTTTCAAAATACGGAACTTTTTTG
>QMOQ01000064.1 GCA_003650285.1 Caldisericota bacterium
GGTATATTAGAAGGAGATACATCCGATATAACACTTCTTAATTTTTGTGCTGGTACAGCCAAAACAATAATTTCTGCGCTACTAAGAGCTTCATTAATATCCATTGTATATTTAGCAATAGAATGGAGCTTTACTCCTTTTAAGTAATAAATATTTTCATTCCATTCTTGAATTGCATTAAAAGTCTTTTTGCTATGTATCCATAGCGTCACGTCAAAACCTTTTTCCCTTAAAAGCTCTGCAATAGTGGTACCCCATGCGCCTGCTCCAATAACAGATATTTTCATTTCTTAATCCCCCTTACTACTTTCTCAATAAGCCAATAGGGAGTGGATGTACCAGATGCAATCCCTATAATATTGAATCTTTCAAAAGGAATGATTACTAAATCATCTTCAGTTTGAATAAAATATGAATATTCATTGATTTCCTTTACCATTTGGAATAATCTACATGAATTTGCACTTGTTTTATCCCCAATCACAAGCATGCAATCGGCTTTTTTTGCAATCTCTTTTGCCTCTGCCTGGCGGCTTAATGTCTCCTTACATATCGTATTAAAAAATATTAGTTCATCTGCGATCGTTATTAATTCAGTGACGATAGAAAAAAAAGTGCCCTGTTCCATAGTGGATTGAGCTACTACGCCTATTTTTAACGTCTTCAGTTCTTTCTTTATTTCATCCCTGTCCTGAAATACACCAAGAAGATTGTAAGAAGCGGCATCTGAAAGCACCTTCACCTCGCGATGTCCTCTATCACCTACAATTGCTATCTTATAATGCTCTTTTTTAAGTTTCTCAATAATCTGTACCGTCCTTAACACAAAAGGGCAGACTGTATTAATCACCTTTTCAAAATTCTCGTCCGCTTTTTTTCGTTCTATAGCAGTAGAGCCATGAGCAGGAAGAAGTACTACTTTTCCTTTCTGCTTTAAGTCAGTTAAAACAGAAACTCCTTTCTCCTTAAGTCTCTGCATCTCCTTTTCATTATGCAATAAGGCATCAAGTGTATAAACTTTTTTACACTGAGAGAGAGATTCTTCGGCAAGCTTTACTGCTCGCTCAACTCCAGAACAAAACCCAATATTTTTTGCAATTATAATTTTTCTTCTGCTAACTCGACGCATTTTTTTATCTCTTTTCTAAGGTATTCAGTTGATTTTTTATAAAAAGAATTATCTTTTGGGTCAAATAACTCCCACAGTTTAATGGGTTTTCCAAATACAACCACCAGGTGCGAAAGTTTTATCATTTTTGAAGTCTTATGTAATGCTTCACCAGCTCCTACAATCCCCACAGGCACAATAGGCACACCTGCTTTAAAAGAAAGGAAAACCACTCCTTTCTTTATGGGACCAACTTCTCGCGTTAAAGAACGCGTACCTTCCGGAAATATAAGAAGTGGATTGCCTTGTTTAAGCACATCTACGGCATTTCTCAAGCCCTTCAAATCTGATCTATCCATATCAAGAGGTATTCCTCCTAACATTTGGTATAACCACCCCAACCTACTTTCTGAAATAACCTCTTTTTTCCCCAGTGAACACATTCTTCTTGTCAATGCAACACCTGTAACAGGAATATCCAAAAAGCTCCTGTGATTTGGAGTAACAATTACTCCCCCCGTTTTTGGGACATTCTCTACCCCATAAACATCTAAATGAAAAAAGAGTCTGAAAAAGAATTTGAAAAAAATATGAAGTATTTTATAAAACATATTCCCTTCCTTTAAAAAATTGAATAATTTTATCAACAACTTTCTTAGGGGAAAGATAATTTGTGTCAATTACATAAGCATCATGAGGAATTGTAAGCGGAGAAATATCACGATTAGAATCCATTACATCTCTATTTTTTAAATTATCAAGAACTTCTTCAAATGCAATATTTACTCTCTTTTCAAGAAGTTCTTTGTGTCGCCTTTTTGCACGAACCTCAATAGGGGCAGTAAGATAAATTTTAAGAAATGCATTTTTCAACACAACAGAGCCTATATCCCTTCCTACCATAACCACGCTCTTCGAATCTGCAATTTTTCTCAATTTCTCTGTTGCTATTTCTCTGATTTCTTTTACCGTAGATACGGGTGAAACAAGATCATCTACTTCTTTTTTACGTAATTCTATCTCATTAACATCTTTCCCATCGATATATATAACCCTTCCCTTTAAATCGAACTCAATGTTTTGTATGATATTCACCCATTCTTCCCTGTTACTTTTACCTGCACATTTTTTTAAAACTATGTATGCAAAAGCTCTATAAAGAAGCCCGCTATCAATAAATTCAAATTGTATTCTATCTGCAAGGAGCCGTCCCACGGTAGATTTGCCACTCCCTGCATTTCCATCAATTGCTACATTCTTATTTTTTCTCATAATTTGTTATTTTGTCAATCCGTCTCTTATGCCTCCCAGCCAAAAAAGAAGTATCAAGCCAAGCATTTACAATTTCTTTAGCAAGTTCTTCTTTTAAAACTCTTCCCGCCAGGCAAAGCACATTCGCATCATTATGCTCCCTTGCACAGCGAGCAGAATATTCGCTGCCACAAAGACTTGCACGAATACCTTTCACTTTATTTGCAGCAATTGACATCCCAATACCTGTACCGCAGATTAAAATTCCAAACTTTTCTTCACCCCTTGCAACACTTTCAGCTAAAGGTATTGCATAATCAGGATAGTCAACACTTTCTTCTGAATATGTGCCAAAATCCTTTACATTGATGCCTTTTTCTTTCAAAAATACCTTTAATTCTTCTTTTAATTGAAATCCAGCATGATCAGAACCGATGGCTATCTTCATCTTTCCTCCTCATTTCTGTTTAAAAAATTATACCACATTGCGCCACTTATTCAATCTATTTGACATTGAAAAAAGTTTATCTAAAATGTAACAACTAATCAGGAGGCAAAAATGGTAACTTCATTAAAAAAGATAAAAGACGGAGCAGTAGAAATTATTAGAATAAATGAGCTTGAAAAACGACTGGCCAGTGGGGGAAAACTCAGAATAAAACTTGGAGCAGATCCAACAGCCCCAGACCTTCATCTCGGTCACTATATTGTACTGAGAAAACTTAGAGATTTTCAAGAATTAGGTCATACAGTCGTATTCATTATAGGAGATTTTACAGCATTAATAGGTGATCCTTCCGGGCGATCCAAAACACGCCCATCTCTTTCCATAGAACAGATAGAAGAAAATGCAAAAACATATTTTGAGCAAGTATTTAAAATTCTTGACAAGGATAAAACAGAAATTCGTTTTAATTCCGAATGGTTATCAAAAATCTCACTTGAGAAATGGATTCGCATTGCGTCAAAATTCACTATTGCAAGAATTTTGGAAAGAGATGATTTTTTAACAAGATATGAATCAGGGACCCCTATTTTCTTTCACGAGTTCTTCTATCCGGTAATGCAAGCATATGATTCTGTTGCTATAAAAGCAGATGTAGAGCTGGGAGGAACTGACCAAAAATTTAATTTGCTGATGGGCCGGAAACTACAAGAATCAATGAACATGGCGCCACAAATCGCAATCATTATGCCAATCTTAAGGGGAACAGACGGAATAAAAAAAATGAGCAAAAGTCTCAAGAATTACATAGGGATCACAGAAAACCCCGTTACAATGTTTGGAAAAGTGATGTCCATACCAGACACATTAATATCAGAATATTATTCTCTTGTCCTGCAGAAATCAGAAAAGGAATCAAAAGAAATAGATAAAATTATACAGGACGGAAAAGAAAATCCAATGAAGTTAAAGATGCAGCTTGCAAAAGAAATTGTAACTTTATTTCACTCGCAAGAAGATGCAAACATAGCA
>QMOQ01000065.1 GCA_003650285.1 Caldisericota bacterium
AAAGCTCGGTAAAGCGAGGGTTTATATTTACGATATTACTGTTTTTATCTAAATATACCAGAGCCTGGGGACTGCTTTTGAATAGACTTACAAATTCCTGCTGGCTTTGTAGCAGGGCTTCTTTGGCTTTCTTTATTTTAGTAACGTCTCTTGAGATAATGATAAATTGATCCTTCACAATACCTGCGGTGCTTTGAACGTAGCACCAATTTCCGCCCTTTTCTTTTAAACGAAATTCTATTTTCTCAGTAATCTTAGATTCTTTCCCAGTAAAAAGCTTTTTTAACTTAGCAGTAACATATTTTTTTAATATTGGTAACAATTTCTTTTTATCGTCAGGATGGATGAAATCAAAAGGAGATTTACCGACTAATTCTTCGGGTTCATAGCCTGCAGCATCTTTAATTGAAGGGCTGATATATCTGAATTTTGCTTGTAAATCAAAATCTTGCAGAGTAATCACATCACTGGTATTTTCAACAATTAAACGATAGATTTCCTCAGATTTTGCTGATTTTTCCTTTGTTTCTAACTCAGCAATCTTCTTGTGCAATTTTGCTAATTCATTTTGCAGCTGCTCTTTCGTTTTTTCTTTACCCTTCATCTTCCGCCTTATCTTTTTATGGCTTATGGTTTTTAACTTTTTTTCTTCCCCGTATATAAATATGATTAAATGCAATTTATTATACCTTCTTTTTTTATTTTATCCCTTTGACGAATATTTCCAAATTTATTCTGAGAGTTTTAAAATAATTTTTTATTTTCTTGTTTATTTTGAATTATCTTCCAGTGAGTGTATATTTTATAAGACAAGATAAGCGATTTGTAACGGAAATTCATAAATTAAAGAAAACGTTTTGGATAAAAAATAACCAAAAGAGTTTAATATAAATATATAAGAAGGAGGGATTTATGGCAAAGGCTGTGGTATTGGGTGCAGGTTTGGTTGGTAGTGTAATTGCCAAAGATATGGCTAAGGATTTTGATGTTACGGTGGTGGATCTGAATGAACAAGCCCTGAGCAAATTTGATGATATTCGGAATGTAAATACGGTAAAAGCATCTGTAATAGATCCGGAATCTATAACGCCAATTATTAAGGATGCCGATGTGGTGTGTGGTGCAGTGCCAGGCAGCATAGGTTATAGAATGCTTAAAACAGTGATAAATTCGGGGAAAAGTATATGTGATATTTCGTTTATGCCAGAAGATTTTCGTAAGCTTGAATACGACGCAAAAATTAATGGGGTTACTGTTATTCCAGATATGGGCGTTGCCCCGGGGATGTCTAATCTTCTTGTAGGGAGAGCTGCACATTTGTTGGAAGAGGTTAAGGACGTTGCCATATATGTAGGAGGATTGCCGGAGAGACCAAAGCCACCATTTAATTACAAGATTGTATTTTCTTTAGAAGGGGCGCTTGATGAATATATAAGACCCGTTCACTGTGTGGTAAACGGCAACGTTAAGGAAGTAGAGGCATTAACTGGCATAGAAGAAATTGATTTTTCTGAGGTCGGCAAATTAGAGGCATTTTATACTGACGGACTCAGATCTCTTATGTATAATATAAAGGCAGAGAATATGCTTGAGAAGACGCTTCGTTATCCCGGATATGCCAATATTATGAATGCATTTAAATCTATTGGGCTTTTAAGTGATGAATACCGCAGGCTTGCCGCAAAGCTTTTATTTCCTGTGTGGGAGATGAAACCGGAAGAAGGTGACCGTGATATTACTGTAATGAAAATAATAGTTAGCGGAAGGAAGGAATATGACAAAGTTACTTATGAGTGGTATCTGTTTGATAGATTTGATAAAGATAAATGGCTTCACTCTATGGCAAGAACTACTGGTTTTCCCTGCGCTATTGTGGCAAGGCTTATTGCAGGCAATAAATTCTCTGAAGCAGGGGTATTTGCTCCCGAGATGCTTGCCTCTAATGATGTTATATTTCGTTATATTATTGATCAGCTTGCAGAAAGGGGTGTTCACTTTAGAGAAAAGATTGTTGTAGAAAAAGGATATTTTAAGTAGAGTAGAATAAGTTTCGTTGATAATTTATGAATGAGGTGTTAATGAAAAAAGGGGGCTTTCACCCCCCTTTTTTTGTTATATAATGTCTTTTAGTTTTGAGATTCTTTTTTCTCTGTCTTTTACAAAACGTTCTATGCCGTCGAAGACATGTTTTTCGTCGAGGTGCGCTTCTTCGATTACTTCGTCAAGGGTGCCCCCCGTTCTCCATCTGTTGTCCCAGTCTGATGAGAGCGAATATTCTTTTACAACGGGGTTTGCAATCCAGTGATACATTAGTTTGATTGACTCATTTGTGATAATCATTGCGTCATTAAACTGTTTCCATGGGAATACCTTGTTTTTGTATTCCTCTGATTCTCTCCTGAACAGTTCGTAGCTTGGTGCGGCAACGATACGCACATTAAGGTTTGCCTTCTTTAATTCGTCTATTATGTTTACGACGCTAAGCGTTGAGCTTGTGCCCTGTACAATGATTGTGCCCATTTTTTCTTTGTTTTCTTCAAAATCTTTAAGAATGTATGCACCGTGAGCTGCTTCAAAATATGATCCCAATCCCCTTGCTTCTCTATCCGGTATTGTAATGCTCGGCCGTGTCAGAACGAGAGCAATAATCGGTACGTCAAGTTGCAATGCCTTTCCCAAAAGTACGGGTACTTCATTGTGTTCCCATGGTATAAGATCTATAACCTGTCCCTCGGGGAACATATCCCTTACGCCTGGCGCATATATACCGAAGTGCGTTCTTGAATCATCTGCTGTTTCAGGGCCTGAATGTCCTTCGACCCAGATTGTTTTTCCTGTTTTCAGGGGGCAGTCCTGTGCCAGCTGCGAAAATACTCTCATCATTCCGTATTTGAGATATGCAAATGAACCGTAAGTTGAACTGGTCGAATAAAAACCTGAGAAATCTTTGTAGGGGTCTTTTGCCAAGTTTGTTGTTTCTATTCCTGCCGAGATACCTGCGTTAACAAATTCTGTAATTTCCTGCGGAAGGAGTACGCCGTCAGGGTTTTTGTTTCTGTCGTACCAGCCATATCCTTGAAAATCTCCAAATGGTTTTGCAAACCCTGAAATTTTTGTAGAGTCTGCAAGGTCTGCCGACATTGCTATAAACAGTGGCCTGTTGTATTTCTTTGCACAGTATGCGTTAACCCAGGCGCCCCATTTGCTGAATGCGCTTCTATTTGCATCTTTTGTACCGGGTTTTGCGTAGAGTTCGTCAGGATAATTTTTATAGTCAGTGAGTACTGGGTCATATACCGGGTTATTTTCTCTTCCGTTTGATAACTGCAGTGAAGGGATTGTTTCTGGAATTGATTCTCCGATTGTAACGAGCCGACTTGAAAGATAATCTACAAGTTCTTTATCATTGAGTATAACGCTCATTGCTACATCAATATTTTCTTTGAACTGCTGGTGAATTTCTTCTTTTGTTTTTGGTGCTCCTTCTCCATAGCCGACAAATTTGGCACCGTATTTTTCCTGGAAAGGCCTTTTTGTTTCCCAGAATATTTCTGAATTCATCTTATGCGGCGAACCGTGTGATTTATTATCATATTTTAAGTATCCTCTACCTTTTCTTGTTTTGAACCAGCCTATATTTGGTATGTGTTTTTCTATTTTTTCATCATCAAATAGGTTAAGCATAATCTGTGTTACTTCTTTATAGTCTGAACCTTTTTCTGTGCCCATTGCACGCCAGCCATGAGAGTTAAACCATTCTTTAGGCCCGCCATAGACGGTTTCTTTTAATGGATGGTCATCGATACCAAAGTTATTCCAATCGATAAGGAAGAA
>QMOQ01000066.1 GCA_003650285.1 Caldisericota bacterium
CCGCGATGATTTTCCAGTCTGGATTTCTGCCTAATACCCAAGCAGGAAAGAATTCTGATGCAAGGAAGGTATTATGTGATACTAATCCATTTGCAATGAATGTATGTGTGCCGGTAGTTTGTAGGTGTACCAACTTTCTTTTTCCAACAGCTTCTATCTTATCTACTTGGTCAAAAATAAAGTCGGTATTTTGCGCTTGTTTGAAGTGTTGCTCTGGTTTGTAGTCATCCTCTTTTCCGATAATCTCTTTACAATACTGTCTTTTGGCCCCTAAATTACATTTTTCGTAAATTTTTTTCAGTTGGCTTTTTTCTATTACCAAAGTCCATAGATCATTAGTATAATCTGATTTACGGTATACAGAACTTATAATTTTACAGCTTGATAATAATGTTTGGATATCATAAATCAATTTTTTATTTGCTGATATAAACCAACCACTTTTAGTTCTTTGAGCAAAATATCCATTAATTTGGAGCATTAAATCAATGAAGAGCCATCTTTGTTGGAGCGGCATTGAAAAGAATTGTTGTGGAAGTCTTCTTTCAATATTTGATGTATTCCCAAAAATCATATAGGTAATAAGATGCAGTTCGTTTTCATTGATTTTATTTGTGTACTCTATTTCAGAATTTACTGTTAATAAAAAATCTGAAAAGGTTAGGTCTTTTGCTTTTTTATACCCATCAGGTATTCGCATTCTATGATCTTTGCTGATAATAATTTCTCTTCCTGTCTTTGTTGTGATTTTAAGGCTATCTTTTTCTGTATATTCTTTTGCCACTAATGTTGTTGGAACAATTTTTAAACCTTTACAACTCATTAAGGCACTGCCAATTTTTATATCACCGGCTTTTTGTATTGTTCCGTCAGCGAGAAGTATGTTGGTATCTACATCACAACACTTACCATGTTGTGGCGGGGTGCTGATTACCAACCTTCTTATCTTTCCGGCTTCAACGTCTTCCAGTGCAGTGGCGATTAACTCGTGCATCGGCTCTGCAAGATACTTTGGATAATGGAGCCCTACGTAACTTAATAAACTTGAGCTGGCAATCTGTTCGGGAGTTAGTTCAAAATCATTCATTGTTAGTCTCTGTTTCTGTCTCTTCTTTTATTTCCTCTTTTATTTCTTCTTGAATATCAATAACATCAGGATCATTTAACTTCAATATTTTTCGGTATTTATCGCGGTCTATTTGTTGCCCTCTGACAATTGCGTCTAATTGATCCTGATCCAGTTTGTGTGTATGTTCAATAGAAAGTTGCCTGTTTTGTGGTTGTTCAATATAACCACGTTCTTTTAACTTGCATTTAGCAGCAAATATAATAGCTGCTATAGTTCTATTGTCAATTTCATTAAACAATGCATCTTCAATAAAGTCAAGTTTTTCTTCTTCAATCGCATTTAAGGCGGCTCTAAAGTCAGGATCTTTAGTTTTCCATTCATTTACCGCTCCCCTGCGTATCCCCATAGCTTTGCATGCCTTGGTTATACTGAACAATTTTTCACGGTATATAGTTAAAAATCTGTTTTTACGTTCCTGAAGTTTTGACCTCCTGGCGATGGCGCGTAATTCTGTTCCTTGAGCTAATCTTGGACGGTTTTTAAATTTTAACCTTTGGTATTGTTTTTTAAATTCAATATCTGTTTTTTTCCAGTAGCGTACATCTGCCCATGTAAGCTCGATGTGTGCAGTCTTGTTCATTTCATCTAAAGCGGATACAACTGAGTGTTCCGCATTTTCATACAGTTTAAGAAATTCTTGTTTATACTTATCGTCAAATTTGTGGTATTCATCCCATTTTTTCTTTGCTTCTTCCTTCGATTTTTTCTTTTTCATAAACCTGAGCATTTCAAATTCACGTGCGAATTCAGGATCTGTTTCAGCCCATTTATATATATGTTGACGTGTAAAGTCAATTGTTTTGCACGCTGCACATAATGTCACGTCCGGTTTTCTATACTCTTTTAAAAATTGTCGTTGCAATTCATCTTTTACTTTGTCTGTTATTCTTTTTCTTTTTCTGTTTTTTTCAATGGGTCTATACAAACATTCTTTGGCTTCTTTAGCTATAGGTTTCATCATTAAAACTCCTTACTTTGTATTTTAACACCATTTTATTTTAATTGCAAATAAAAAGCAACAATAATTTTTTTGTTTATATTTTAACACTATTTTATTTTAATTGCAAATAAAAAAGTAATAATAATCTTTTTTTATAAAAAAATACTTGACTTTTTTGGAAAAATATGCTTATATGTTGGAAACATCTGTATGAATAAAAACAATATTTCCCTTTTTCCTTTGGAAGGTGTTTAAATATCAGAAGAAAGGAGGGTTGTTAGAGAGTACCATAAGGGGCGATTTTAATTACCCCCTTTCCTATATTATTTTCCCTATATGTGGGGCGAGTTTCCCTTTAACGACCTGGAAAGGCGTGGGATATATAAAATATTTCCTCTATATGTAGGGATGGATTTCGGATGAGTTTTTTTGGTTAAATTTTAACAGCCTGGAAAGGCAAGGAGTGTGTAACATGGCGTTAGCATACAAACTGTTGGAAGACGGTTCTGGTGTTGCCGTAGACGAAAATGGGCATCCTATTGTAATAGATGATGCAGAGGAGAAGGAATTTGGTTTAGATGCAATCCATCTTTACAGCAAAATTCCATCATTACAAGCTGAGGCAAAGAAGTATCGTGAGGAGAGAGATAAATATAAAACTAAAGTGGAAGCTTTAGGGGATCTTGATCCTAACGAACTCATCGAAAAACTTAAAGAATTTGAGGGAATTGATCCAAAAGCAGCAAAAGAAGCATTAGCAACAGTTGCTAATTTGGATCAGCTTGACAAAGAAAAAAATATTGAAATAGAAAAAGTCAAAGCTGGTGTTGCTGAATCTTACAACTCTAAAATCCGTGATCTTGATGCTGCCCATGCTAAACGTGTTCAGGCATTGGAAGAATCTCTCGCAAGCAAAGATGCCGCAATTAGACATCTTTTGATTAGAGGGGCGTTTGATAGAAGTGAATTTATCAGAGATCAAACAGTTCTTCCCCCTGAAATTGCATATAATACATTTGGGAAGCACTTTAAGATCGAAGATGATAACGGGGAATTGAAAGTCTACGCAATTGGGTATGACGGTGAAAAATTATTTAGTCTTGCAAAACCGGGTGAGTATGCACCGCCTGATGAAGCTATTGAGCTTTTGATTAATCAATACCCACAGAAAGACAGTATTTTGAGAACAAATGCCGGCGGTTCAAATGCTGCTGGTAATACAGCAGCAGGTGCCGGCGAACGTGCAAAGCTTGCTGCTTTGAAGGCAATGAACCCTGTTGAACGGTTAAATGCCATTCGTAGACAGGCGGCAAGATAAGCCGCCGAGGTTTTTGGAAAGAAACGACGGTGGCTTTGAGAGTGCTCGGAAGAGCGTGTTTAAAGTTTTTTGGATCATTTTTATTTGATCGAGTTTACTTAACTTTTAATTCTTTTTTGGAGGTATTTGAAAATGGCTTTAACGTTGATTGAAAGTGCAAAGTTGGCACTCGGTCGTGATGAAACTCTTAAAGCTACCGTAATGGAATTGTATGCTAAAGCATCCGACCTAATGCAGTATCTCCCTTTTCAGGACATTACTGGAAATTCTCTTGTCTTTAATAGGGAGCAGACACTTCCTTCCGTTGGTTTTCGTTCTCTGAATGAGGCTTATACAGAAGGAAGCGGAACCGTTGATCGTGTAACAGAAGTCCTGGCCATCGCCGGCG
>QMOQ01000067.1 GCA_003650285.1 Caldisericota bacterium
CAAGCACCATTTGAAGATATAAAAGCTAGTGAATACACAGAGTTATTAAAAGATCTTGAAGAAATAGATTTATCTAAGATCACAGAGACAGATGACGAAACAGATTTATCTGGAGAATTAGCTTGTGCAGGAGGAGCTTGTGAGATAATATGAGAAATATAATATTGCTATTATTTGTATTACCAATGTTTTGTTTTGGTCAATACAATAGACCTAAACGATACAAACCAGAGGGGACAACATCTCCTGGAGCTATAATAACATTAGCTGGAGTTAGTTTCGTTACAATGGGGATTTCTATTAGACCGCTATATTATACAGATCCAACAATCAAGAAACCATTTCTAAGGCAAAATCATAAAGCCCCACCTATAATAGTTGGTGTGGGATTAACGTTCACAGGTTTAATAACTATGTTAGCAGAGAATTAAAAAAGGGGATCCGTGTTGGATCCCCTTTCTGGTTACAGGAGTTTTTGGGTATGGTGCCCATTTTCTTTACTCCTCAATATTTAATTAGAATTACTACCTCCGCCTAAATTTGCAGCGCCCCAAGCTAAAAGACCCAAGCCTATAAACTTACCTAAACCCTTGAGATTTTCACCACCACCTTTTTTATTAGCAGTTAATCCTGTATTGCCTTTTGTCTTAAAATTACCTTTTGCACAACTTTCCCCATAACAAGTTCCATGTTTTTCATAATCTTTATTTACTTTTTTAGCAGCTCTTCTAGCTCCTGTATTAGAAACCCATTGTTTTAATTTACCATCTCCTATTCCTTGACCTAGATTGCTGATAGTATTTTGTATTGCCTTATTGTTTTCTCTTTCTACCATAACTTTAATTTTTAATTACTCAATGCTTGCATTTGAATTTGTAATGCTTTCTGCTTTGCAGACATTTTCTTTTTGGTTTTCTTTTTACTTCCATCACCACCTTTACCAGCTTTTCTTACGTCCCATTCGGGCCATCCAAAAAACATTGCTATATCTTGCCATGTTTCAGTTTCAGAATCATTTATTGCTATTAAGTTTTCTATCTTTTGATATAATCTATCTAAAGGAACAGATGTAGCACCTTCAATAACTTTAGCTACAGATCTATATGCTGGATTATCTAAACTAAAACCTTTATCAAATATCTCAGCTCTCCTACTTTTACTATCAAATGGCCAACCAGCTTGTCTAAATTTACTTAATTTACTTTTAATTGCAGGTGAAAACTCTAACAGTTTAATCCATGCATCAGAATACTCTGGTCTACTTTTTTGGGATCTATCATATATATCTATACCGAGATTCTTTAACACTGACACGGTCATTCCAGCCATACCTATACCTCTAAGTATACTATCTGCCATACCGTTATATGTTTTAAATAATCTTTTCTCTTCACTTTCACTTACACCATCATCCCATCCAATAGCAAATACCATCGATTGCATAGCGTTAAACCATAGATTTTGCATAAATCCGTAATATAGTATTTTTGATATATGAGTCTTTTTATCACCTCTACCGGCCATTAAATCTTGAAATGATCTCTTTTGTAATCTAGCATATTGCATTGGAGTATTAACAAATTGCAATGTTACTCTACCAATATCACTAGCTTGCTGTGAGGATATTTTACTTGGATCTGATGATTGCTGAGATAACTCAGATATATCTCTAAACTCTTCAAACGCTTTAGCTTCTGCTTCTTTCAATGTTAAGTTGGAATCTCTTTTCATTAAATCTTTGACTCTATTTCTAAAGTATGTAGCTCCACCAGTTGCTATTGCGAAACTATCAGCAAATTTAGTAGGTGCATAACCTTTTTCTAATATAAGGTTTAATAAAGCTTTAGCCTTATTAGTTGAATTTTTAGTAGCATCAGCTATCTCATTCTCACTAATATTAAGTTTCAATCCATTACGTCTATCAACTAAATAATCGGAGTTCATTATTCTCAACCAGTCTTTACGATATTGAGGAAAGTTAGCTAAGGCCGCACCTGCTTTTGCTGGGTTATTAAAAGTCCAGTTTATATAGTTTGTACTAGATATAGTCTGTAATAAACCTGACTTCATGTTAAGGAACATTATAGAACCTTGAGCTTGATTAATGTAATTAAGAACAGAATTACTTAATCTATTACCACCTACAGTTCTATTCTTACCAGTCTTCATTCTTTCTAACATGTTCTCTAAAGCCTCCCTGTATTTACTACCATACATAGCTTCTAACTTATTTAAGTTTTTATCAGAGTAAACAATATCAATATTCTGTTTCCATTCTTCTAAATATTTATTTCTTTTTGTAGTATTTAATAAGTCAATTAAGTCTGTAGTTATATTACCTGATAACCAATATTGTCCAGGTTCAGAATACCCATCACCCTTAGTTATTTCAAGTATTTGATCAGCAAAAGATTGAAGTTTAGTATTTTCTTTTATAATCAAATTCATCTCATTTAAATCACTCTTAGATAATCCAGGTATTTCTGTACCTAATTTATTCCACAAATATACTCTGACAGCTTGCTCATTAGTAAACCCAGACTTAGTTTTCTTTTTAAGATCTTTAGGAACTTCTAACTGTTTCTTTAATGCTTTAAAGTCTTTCATTAGATTAACTCTATCTGTAGATAAATTCTCTATAGCTCTAGAATATGGATTAAACAAAATCTTCTTGTACCATTTCATTTGTCCTTCCCCTATTTTACCTTTAGCTAGCGTAGGATAAACTAAACCTAAGAAATCTTCAGCTGATGGAGGTATGAAAAATTTACCTCTACCTTTCTTTTTACCTACAACTTCAGCTTTAGCTGGAGAAAATTCTTTATACCATTCTATACCAGATTTCTCCTCTAATATTTGATTAAACTCTTTGTCTATATTCTTACTAAACATAGCTTCTTGGTTTCTACCTTTAATATCTACAGTATTTAAAACATCTCTAACTGGTTTAGATGCGTTTTCCCACGAAGGTAATACTCTTTTACTAACAGGTTTACTTATCATAAAATTACCTCCTGCTAGTTCTGGTGCGTTATAAGAATCTGAATCCAAGTCAACTTCATGTTTCCAACCTAATTTCTCAGCCCAATATTTAGTTAAACTCTTGTACAGCCTAGTTCTACTACCTTCTCCAGAACTAAAAGATATGGAAGTCATGTTATGCTTTTTAACGATGTCTAGAACTCCATTAGAAATAATACTTAATACTTGTCCAGACTTTTTACCACCTGTTCCAGTAATATCTATTCTACCCACTTCTTTAGCAGGAGAGGAATATTCCCCTTCACGTTTTGCGACAATGGCTTTTCTTTGTTCTATTTTAGAAAAGTATAAACTATATTTTCTTGTACCAACTGGACCATCTATTCTATCTAATCTAATTTTATATTCACTATTGTCAAAATCAAATCTTGTTTCAATAGTTTGATCACCTTTCTTCGGCTTGTTACCCTCTTGATCCACCCATTCTAGATCTTTTTTAGTATCCATACTGAACTTAGCATCACCTAATTCTTTACCAATTTTCCCTTCTAAATTTTTTACTATAGTAGCTGTAGGTAGTGGTTTTGCTATAGTAAAATCTCCTACAGTGTGTCCAGTACCATCTTCGTATGATTCTACTGAACGTTCCCAACCTAATTTCTCGGCCCAGAATTTTGTCAATGTATCATAAATCCTAGTTCTACTAG
>QMOQ01000068.1 GCA_003650285.1 Caldisericota bacterium
AATGCTGTGGCAGCAGACCTAAATTCCTGAAAAGCAGATTCCAAAACCGAACCTAAACGACTCGCAAATCTATCGAAAACATTTGAGAGCATATAAAGACTGCCAACCTGTGATAATGATATACCTCCTCCACCATCACCAGTCGGCTTTTGTGTTATCTTTTGCACACGATTGACCATCGTGTCAATGTCCCTCGTAATACGAGAAACTGCATTAGAAACTGACCCTACTTGCTGAGTTAGTTTATCGAAACCAAGATTAGTCCCCAAATTCAGTTGCATATTCTGAAATTTATTTAAACGTGCTTCTAATTCATCTAATGCACGAAAAACATCAGAAGCATTAAATAAAATATCAAGCCTTACTTCTGACATCTTGCATCAACTCCTTATCAGCTTCTATTTCGAGGATTGTTAACAACATTAGCTGGTCAGATGTTAGATGATCCGAAGTCTTTATCAGATTTTCAACATACTTCTTGGCTATGTATACTATTCCTTCGTTTCCTTCTCTTCTTGCGAGCTTGATGTGCTTACGAAAAAATTTACAGCTTCCTCATCACCAAAAAGTGTCATCACAGCAACGTTATCAAAGAGAGTTAGCAAAATTAACGGAGGCAAATTTTCTATTAATTCTGGTGAAGGGGGTTTATCACGATTCCATTCAACTATAAGACTGGCAATATATTTTACAAGTTCTTTGCGTGTAAAGTTATCAAACGATCTAAAATATGAAGCAAGTAACCTTTCACGATTCAAAGCAAAAGATTCCTTAACTTTCTTCTTCTCTTCCTCCGTCTTAGCAGACTTCATTTGTTCCCGATAAGCTTTGTTAGCCTCCTCAACAACAGATAAGTATCGTGAAAACAAAGGAACAAAACCCACGGCTTCAAAAGCCGTAGGTTTCCTAAATTCTATCTTCAAATTACCAATCTCAAATGTCATCTAATCACTCCCTCATGAAGATGGTATATCTATCCAATCAGACCATGGAATACCAGTCAAGCCCATGATTTCCCATGTTGTGTAGTACCTTTCTCCCTCTGTATCACTGTAATCAGTACCATCTTCACTCTTAGTTCCGCTTGGTGCGGTCCCTGGGAAATATGCCCAATTCTCCGTTGGTGCTGAAGTGGAATCATAAATAGTCAAGCTACCGCTAATACCACTAACTCTCAACTTACTGCATGCTGGACCATCATAAGACAACGACACGTTCCAATTGAACTCATCACCACAATGTACAAAAACAGCACCTAAATCGTTAGCGGTATTTATTTCGAATGTTGCGTCCTTATATCCAACAACAGTAGCCGAATACGTAACCCTATCACCATATCTCGCTGAAGCACTTATCCTTTCAGGAAATGGAACACCAGTCAACGTGGCAGTACCAAGCAATGGTATTGTCGTTTCTCCATCAAGCAAGATTCCACTGTAATCAGTTACACCAACTGTATCTGTCGTAGAAGCATAACCGTTAAAACCTCTTGTCCTCGCATTAGAATATCTATCAAACACTCTCGCTGATGTAAATAAAGGCATTTTCTATTCACCTCCTCAATACTTAGCTACTTCAAGATGATAAACAAAACTCATACCTATTACGACATACGCATTATCACGAACAAAAGTTGTGGATACACCCATATCACGAGTATCACCCAGCAATTTTATACTATCTTCTCCAATTACTACATCATAATATCGAAGATCAAAATTATCAACAAACTTTCCAACATTTGCAAGAAGCTCTTTTATCTTCTCAACAGCTTGCGAAACAGGTTGTCTATCAACTATGCGTATTCTAAAATCAAATTCAAAATTGCGCTGATCTTTCAAATACCTTTTTCTTGGCATTGTTAATGGATACACAACAATATATGGAAAAACAATCCTATCTACATCAGATACCTCATAAAAATAAAATCTGAAGTCTGGAAAAACCTTCTCAAGCTCTTGTGTAACTGTTTCAAAAGCCAATGGATACAATGTTTCAAACATCTAACTTCCCCCTTTAAAAAGTTGAAAAGAGTGTCGTTATTCTCTGTTCAACAACATCGCTATCAAACAATGGTCTCATAGGGTACCTAAAGCCACGCCCAAAATGGTGTGCTTCAGGTAAATTAACTGTTCCTGTATCCCAAACATCAAATAAATCTCTAAAATACAACGAACACTTTGGCAAGGGTATAGAAGTATCCATATCAACATTGTAAGCACTTCGCAACATACCACGTGCATGCAATATCGGATTATTAGGATCAACACCATGGGCTTCACGTTTTTTGCGAGTAATATCGCTTATTTCTAACCAGCGCTCTCCATTGATAGCACCCTCAGTATCGAACACAGTCTTTTCATATACAAGCAAGTCCTGAGTCGACCTTGCAACTAAATTTGCAAGCCTTTGCTGTATTTCATTTCTCAAATCCTGAAGTCCACTCGTATCAACATACACCCTAAAACTAATCATCTCCGAATGAGCTCCTCCATTCGTCTTTTGAAACGATTGGTTGTTCAGAATAGTACTTTGGGTCTCTGTTATACTCAGTTCTTCCTGATTCCAATGATGAGCTAATAGCAAGTTTAATATCATTATCTATCTGAGACTCAAGCACAGAAGCCTCCGTAAAAAAGCCGAATCTACGATAAAGCATAGCCATCGACTTCAATAGTTCAAGCTCTTTCACAAACTCTGTGTCTTCTTTGAAACGCTCTGGCAGTATTGCGGCAATATATGAAGAAGCTCCAGACAACGTAGAATTTAATGTTTCACTATTAGCAACACCAAACTCAAACTCATCACTAAGATACTGCACTATTCTCTGGTCTAACCGTTTTGCTAAATCATCAACTGTTGCATAAGCCATTTTACCACCTCATAAGGTGATAGGCGGGATAACCCACCTATCACACAACTTTTGCACTAAGAACTACTCTGGGGTGCACAACGTAAGGCATGGGTTTAGATTCCAAGAACAGCCTGTATCCTCTGTGATTCGGCTTCTCATCAACATACGAGAAGAAATCAAGAGGTTTAACACCATCAAGCAAAGTGCTGTATATACCACCATAAGCAAGTCTGAAGAAGTTACTATTAACCATGTAAATCCTGTCTGGGTCAAGATAAGTTGTCAAAGTACCAGAAGCATCATAAGCACCAAAGTAAGCATATATCTCACCAACACCTCTAACAGTCATCAAATACATGCTCTGATTACCATTATCAAATCTCGGTTTGATAGCTCCAAAATCTGCATTCAGTATGTTTAGTTTACTGGTTACATCGGGGTTGTAAATCAAATTGTCAACTACATTCTCACCAGCAAGTATCAAATCTGGTGCCATACCAGTTTTCTTGGTGTAAAGTTTTCTTGCATTGAGCAAGTCTTTCATCGGCGTTGAATTTTCCTCAGTCCAAAGCGTAGACACAGTATAGAACATATCTGAATCAAGCTCAAAATCGTGTGAAATGCTAAATACACCATCGTTGTACGTTATTTTTCCTTCTTTCAAAATCTGTCCGAGCATGACTTCAACCCTTCTTACAATCATAGCTTTCATCATTGCTTGTTTATCTGCAATTCTTTTCTTAACTACATCGTTCAACTTACCAAAACTCGCTTGTGTATCAGTTGCAGGTGCTGGAACAGCTTCAAATGC
>QMOQ01000069.1 GCA_003650285.1 Caldisericota bacterium
CATCATTAAGAAATTCCACTACTTCTTTCAAGTGCTTCACAGGATAACAATCCACGCCATCTATAATCTCCACTTCTTTCCTGTTATCCAAAGGCGTGATAAAATTAGCATGTCCTTTGTTAGAGAGCCCAATTGCCATAGGAAGTGCTCCAGAAATTTTCCTTACTCCACCATTCAGAGAAAGCTCCCCTGCAAAATGAAATTCAGCGACTTTGTCTGCTGAGTGTATTACCTCCGTTGCCGTAAGAATCCCTATTGCAATCGGCAAATCATATATCGAACCTTCTTTCCTCACCTCAGCCGGCGCAAGGTTCACAGTAATGCGACGCATTGGAAATTCAAAGCCAGTATTCTTAATTGCAGAACGTACTCTTTCCCTTGCTTCTTTTACTGCTTCGTCGGGTAAACCCACAATAGTAAACGTTGGAAGGCCCGGAGAAATATCTACCTCTACGATAACGTCTATTTCTTCAAGGCCTCTAAGCGAAACACTCTTTATTTTAGCAAGCATCTCATCTATGGAAGAGCTACGTATGTGTCTTCATCAAAATAAAGTTCGCGTTCCCACTGCACTTCTTCTGTTATCAAAAGGTGGGGTTCACCGACAAGTTCCACTCTGAAAAATGTAGATCGATACCACGGATAATCAGGTGCTTTTACTTTGAATGGTGCTTCTTTCACTACTCTGAATCCTTTTTCAATAATTCTCTCGCCAACAAGCAAATATTTATTAAAATCACGAATAACATCAGTGATAACAAGGTTTGTATTTAGTAAATCTTTCTCAACGCCAAACCACTTTTTAAGAGAAGATTCATAATGGCTCAGGCCAAAATAGCCAGCACCGCCTTCGCCTTTAAGTGCTGAAACACAACGTGATATAAAAAGCCTTATCCCTGGAACGGTTTCCACAGGATCAGTGAGAAAAGTATCAAACTTACCGCAAAGTTCTTTTTGCAGAGGCTTTCTTGCATCAAAAAGCTCGGCCTTAACATTCAAAGACATTTTGTAAGCTACACTATTTATATAATTCACAATACGTCTATCAATTTCTACAACATGTATCTCATCAGGAAGGCCAGTCAATGCCATCGCAATGCTTGTAAGATCATCATCCCCAAGAAAAAAAATCTTTTTATTCTCAAGATCTCCCCTCTGGTAAACAAATTCTGCACGTCTTACAGAAACCTCTGGCGGAACAATGCCCTGATCAAAATCCGCAATTGCTCTGGGCCTTTCTTTAAATACTTCTTTAAATTTATTAGTAACAGTACTAAACAGATCGCTTACCGCATAACCTGTGCCTTCGCAATAAGAACAAGTGAAATCTCTCTCAGGGGAAATCATGTATTCACGTGCAAAGGCAATCCCTTTCTCCGTAAGAGCGATTCTATCTCTGTCAGATCTAATCAGGCCATTGCTTTTGAATTTATTCAGTAGCTCAATTGTGTGCTTGATATCCCCATCCTGATGATTAATTAATTCCCAGAGTGATTTGCTTGACTTAAGCAAAGTACGTAAAAGCTGTTCTTCTGTTCTGTTCACAAAAACCTCCCTTCCCAAAAAAATTATTAACGAACAATTCATTTTACAACAATTTATTTGTTTTACAAAAACTCTTATACAAGTATAATAATATGATGGATATAAAAGGAATCGGAATAGATATTATAAACATAAAAAGAATGAAAGAAATGGTAGCAAAATACGGAGACCGCTTCTTAAACAGGATATTTACTGAAAAAGAAATTAATAATTTTCAAAACAATAAAAATAGTATAGAAAATTTTGCCGGAAGATTCGCCGCAAAAGAAGCAGTAATAAAGGCAACTAAAAAACATCTATCCGTAAAGGATATAGAAATTTTAAGAAGAAAAGATGGAGAACCGTTTGTTGCCGGCAAAGAAAATATCCTTGTATCAATTTCGCATGAACGGGAATATGCCATTGCAATGGCCATTATAAGGGAGGAAGGAAATGAAAGTTGCATCGGTTGATGAAATAACAAATCTCGATAAAAACGCAGAAAAAAAATTTGGCATTTCCCAGGAAATTTTGATGGAAAATGCTGGAAACGCAGTTTTTCACGTCATTGAAAACGAGATAGATGTAAGAGAAAAAAGATTTGTTATATTTGTTGGCCCCGGCAATAATGGAGGAGATGGCTTTGTAGTAGCAAGAAAGCTTGCCTCAACAGGTGCAAAAGTATCTCTATTTTTTATAGGAGACAAAAACAAATTAAGAGGGGTAGCAAAGAAAAATTATATCCGATTAAACGGATTCCCCATTGAACAATACAATATAGAGTCCTTCGACAGAATTGTAGAAACCAGTATAGAACAATCAAATGCAATAATAGATGCTATATTCGGGACAGGCCTATCAAGAAAAGTTAGTGGAATACACAAGGAAATCATCCAGGGAATTAACCTCAGCAACAAAACAGTTATAAGTGTTGATATACCATCCGGCATTAATGGCGACACAGGCGAAGTAATGGGTATCGCAGTAAAAGCAGATTACACTGTTACCTTTGGTTTGCCAAAAAGAGGGCACTTTCTATATCCCGGGGCAGAATACACAGGGAAACTATATGTTTCCCACATATCATATCCTCCCTCGTTGTATGAAAGTTCAGAAATAAACGTTCAGCTGAACATGTTAGTTGAGCTCCCGACAAGGAAAAAAGACACTCACAAAGGAGATTATGGAAAAGCACTGTTCATAGCCGGCGGCAAAAATTATCTTGGCGCACCAATGTTTTGTTCATATGCATTCCTCAAGTCAGGCGGTGGATTATCGTACCTTGCAACGCCTAAAAGTATCGCACCATTTATTGCAATGAAGGCAAGCGAAGTCATAATAATCCCTGCTATGGAAACTAAAGAACAATCTATTTCAATGCAAAATCTTGATAATCTTCTAAAATTATCTGAACAAATGGACATTGTAGCCATTGGATCCGGCGGAACTATTGAAAAAGAAACAAAAGAATTTGTGAAAGAATTTGTGAAACAAGTAGAAAAACCAGTCATCATTGATGGAGACGGATTAACGGCTATTTCAGAAGAGTTAAAAATACTCAAAAAAAGAAAAGGAGAGACTATTATCACACCTCATATGGGAGAGTTTGCAAAAATCACGGGAAGGAAGATAAACGAAATAAAGAAAAACCGCATCAAAATTCTTCAAGAAAGTGCGCAAGAACTCAACGCCACAATCATTTTGAAGGGAGCATTCACATTGATAGGGATGAAAAACGGTAAAATTTTTATCAACCTGTCTGGAAACCCCGGGATGGCCACAGCGGGAAGTGGAGATGTCTTAACGGGCACAATCGCTGCAATGTACGGACTTGGGCTGTCCATAGAAAGTGCGGCAAGAACTGGCGTATTCATACATGGAATTGCCGGAGACTTAAAAGCAAAAGAAAAAGGGATAGACGGAATAACAGCAACAGATATTTTAGAAGGACTGCCAGCCGCAATAAAATATTATAAAGAAAATTATAAAA
>QMOQ01000070.1 GCA_003650285.1 Caldisericota bacterium
AAGCTTCCTACTAAAGCCCCTATCTTTTTATCTTCCAAATCGAGAATGGTTTCTATATCAGAATCTTTTCTCGCATATAATCTTGACCAGCTCACAAGTACTATTTCCCGGGAAAAGGCATACTTTTTACTTCTTGGTTCCGTAAACCCGACATCAGGCATAAGGTCTATTTCCTTATTTTCCAACTTATCCATACATTGTAACCATATACACCAGACCCACTCTATTTGCCATCCTTCCTTTGAGGCAATGTAATTTATAATGTCAGGCCAGAATCCTGAAACATTACCCTTATCATCGGTAAATATTTTAGGGGAATTCTCATATGCTCCGACTCTTAGAGTCAAAGGTTCACTTGCAAAAACGGGTATGGTGATAAAGATAGCGTAGAATAAAATCAGGCAGATAAACAAAATGAGATATTTTTTTAGGTTCCAAATATTATTTTTGTTATTCATTTATTATTTGTTCGCCTTTTGTTTAAATTTAAAGTCTTTTTCTTTAAAGAACTTCAGACAGGCATCTACTACTTCCGGGTCATAGAGAATACCTCTGTTTTTTGAAATTTCTTCCAGGGCTGCATCTATTCCGAGAGCAGGGCGATAAGGTCGATGAGAGGACATTAAACTCTACCACATCAGATATTTCTATGATTTTAGCTTCGAGCAAAACCTTATCACCTTTTAGATTATTTGGATATCCTGATATATATATTCACTACTTTATGGAATTGTTTCAACCTTATCTGTCCCAAACTCCTCTATTAGCTTCAACTTGAACCGTTCCATAGCTGTAGCAACACTTAGACCTTCCACAGATACATCTTCGGTAGCTTCCTGAACAAAGAACGAAATTTGCGAGTATCCCGGGTAGGTATCCCGATAAGTTGAATACTCCATAAGTTTTATTGCCTCCATCAGATACTTATCCGCTGCATAAGCCTTAACTTCTACTGCATCTTTTCTTACAGCTATCTTTTCTGTCTTAGCAAGCCATTCCGCAGTCCTTGTTTTGGTATGAAGTATTTCCATAAACCTCCAAGCCAAGTCTGGATCTCTTGCCTCAGAATTGATTCCTATTGCCCATCCACCAGAAATGCTGGCGACCTTAGGTACATTAAATTTGCCAGAGCTGGGCATTGGAGCCCATCTGATTAACTTTTTTCTCTCTTCCTCAGGGGGTAAGTCCTCTTTTGGCCAGAACTCAGCCCATTCCCAAGAGCCTCCTAAACCGATTCCAATCTCGCCTTCTCGCATCATCCTTCGCCATTCACCCCAAACATCCGGGACATAATGTGGCTCGGTTGGACACAGTTCATAGGTAATAAATACATCACGATAGAAGTCAAGGGCTTTCTCAATAGCAGAACTGCTTCCAATCCACTTCTCTTCTTTCCAATCCCTAAGCCTGTTAAGGTCACCTTCAGGAGTATCGGCTCCAAGTAACATCATGTAGAAGGCTTGCATTGTAGTACCTTCTCCCCATTTTGTCCCCATTGGTATAAAGAGAGGAGAAACAACTTCTGGTATCTTCCTTTTAATGGTCAGGGCAGTGTTAAATATATCGATCCAGTTCTTTGGCTCCCAGGGCATTGGTATTCCAGCTTTCTTAAAGAGGGGCTTTGAGTACCATAGCATTCTTACATCAGTATCTATCATAATTGCGTAATGCAGGCCCTCAAATGAGACAATCCCTTTCATACCGGGAAAGTATTGCTCCCAATCCGGCCATTTTACGAGATAATTATCCAGCCCATAGAGATAACCTGCCTCGGCCCACGCTGGTATCATAAAGCTATCCACCATAATAATATCAGTTGCAACGCCTGCGGCAAGATCCAGCGAGACTTTTTCAACCATGTCCACTCCATAGGGAATCATAGTCACATCAACCTTCGCTCCCGTGGCTGTTTCAAAATCCTTAATTGCTGGTTCTATCAGCTCTTTCCATGGTTCTCCATAGGTAATAGAAAGTGTTTTAGCCTCTGCTATTGACATGCCAAACAAACTGAGGAGTAATAAGGCTATTACTATCCACAAACTTAACTTCCTCTTCATTTGACTGCAGTCTCCTTCCTTTAATTTAGTACATTTTTTGGTAAAGGCCATCTTTACAACAAGCCAATTGTCTTGCCAAATACTGTGTTTTTTATCTTTTATTGCTTCTTTATAGCTCTGAATCAAGTTAATTATTTATTCCTTATTTACACTCTGGAGGAATAAAACGCTCCGGAACTCCGATTCCTTTCTCCAGGCAATACTTATAAAGTCCGGCATGAATAGGAATTTCACCACCCGGGGTAATTAAATCAAATGTATCAGCAACGGGATACCATCCTTTTAGACCAGGATATGCCGCAACAACTGTCTCAAAGCCCTCTACATAAGCCTTCACTATCTCATAACCAACTTCTTCAGGTAAATTTGAAGAGGCAACTGCTCCAACTACCTGTCCTTCTTCCATAATTGTCGGGTTATTTAAAAGCTGTTGAATACCGCCTTTTTTCGTTTCAAAGAAAATAATGTAGGGGTATTTTGCTCTTATCTTTTTCATATCTTCTTCACTATAACCAATAACTGCTAAAGGAGTTCTTAAATTAACTTCGATTAATGAAGAATCCAAAGAATTTATTGAGCTCGACTTCTGTAGGCCATCAATTTTACCTTGCTTAAAAGCTGTAATTGCGTCTCCTAATGATGCAGGTATTAAGTTAATTCCAGTCCCTAAAACTTCGTTGAATTTTGTAAAATTGGCAGTTGAAGAAGCACCCGGAAAACCCGGACAGAATTTCTTTCCCGCTAAATCGTCAAAAGTTTTAATACCTGAATCAGCTCGAACGTGAAGCCTATTGGTAATTGCATTCCTAAGGAACAACCATCTTATCGGCTCCCAACCTTCGTTTTTAAAAGTGCCTATGCCCTTATATAGCTGCATGGCAGAAGCAGAATCTACACACAAAGCAAAATCAAAAGCTCCATCTTTAATTTGTCTTAAATTATCCAGTGCTGCTCCACTTTCAATAACGGTAACTCTTATATCATTATCAGCCCTATTAATTACCGAGGCAGTAGCTACAGCCCAGGCGTATAATCCAGAGGTAGAAGAAGTACTACCCATATTCAAATATACTGTTTTGGTAAATCCTACATTTAAGCCAACCAAGAGAACTAAAAATATAACCATCACTAAAGAAGTTAACAATCTCTTTCTCATTATTTTTTCATCTCCTTTCGGATGAATATACTACGCTAAAACTTAAATTCTTTTCTTTTAAATAATTTAAGGCAGGCATCTACGACTTCTGGGTCATAGAGGATATTTTTATTCTTGGAAATTTCTTCCAAGGCTTTATCGATACCAAGAGCTGGTCGGTAGGGTCGGTGGGAAGACATGGCTTCAACAACATCAGCTACTCCTAAGATTTTGGCTTCCATTAATATATCTTCACCTTTAAGCCCCTGGGGATATCCTGAACCATCTAATCTTTCGTGATGTTGGAGGA
>QMOQ01000071.1 GCA_003650285.1 Caldisericota bacterium
GGGCTAATACTGCCCGGAGGAGAAAGTACAACCATTGGCAGGTTGATGCATTTTTACAAGATTGATACAGCAATAAAGAAAAGGGTAATGGAAGGAATGCCCATTTATGGAACCTGTGCAGGAATGATTCTTCTTTCCAATCATATTAATGGTCATGACCAGCCTACTTTAGAATTACTAAACGCTACAATAGTGAGAAATGCGTTTGGTAGGCAAGTAGACAGCATGGAAGTAGACCTAACCGTAAAGGGTTTTGATACTCCTTTCCATGCCACATTTATTAGAGCTCCAATTGCAAAGGATCCCGGTAAAGATGTAGAAATTTTATCTGAACTTCCGGAAGGTGTTGTTTTTATACGGCAGAAAAACATCCTCGCTTCCTCTTTTCATCCCGAGTTAGGCAAAGATTTAAGAATTCATAGATATTTTTTAGATAGAGTAAGAAATTTTTTAAATAAACAATAAGGAGGTTTTATGTCTGGACATTCAAAATGGCATAATATACAAGCAAGGAAGAGTTCTCAGGATGCCAAAAGAGGCAAAGTTTTTACAAAAATAACAAAAGAAATAATTGTTGCAGCAAAGGCTGGCGGAAGCAATCTTGATACTAATACGCGTTTAAGAGGGGCTGTTGAGAAAGCCAAAAAAACAGGTATGCCCCTGGATAATATTAAAAAGGCAATTATGCGCGGAACGGGTGAGCTTCCTGGTGTTACGTACGAAGAAGTTACATATGAAGCATATGGGCCTGGTGGCATTGCATTTATTTTGAAGATATCGACAGATAACAAAAATAGAACTGTCTCAGAGTTGAGAAGGATATTAAGTAAATTTAATGGAAGTCTTGCAGAATCAGGGGCGGTTTCCTGGAACTTTGAAACAAAGGGAGAAATTGAGATAGAATCATCTGATTTGAAGTATGATGACCTTTTTATGATTGCTGCAGATGCCGGAGCAGAAGACCTTGAAGAACAAGACGGTGTTTTCACAGTGCTAACTGATCCAAAAGCACTTGAAACAGTAAAAAATAAACTGGAAGAGCAAAAGATAGAAATAAAAAATGCCGATGTTGTACTCAGATCAAAAACTACAGTCAAAGTTTCCGGTGACGATGCGGTAAGAACTCTTAAACTTTGTGATGCACTTGAAAATCATGATGACGTGCAGGATTATTATACAAATTACGATATAGATGATGACGAATTAAAAAAGATTCTTGATGAGATTGGAATTTAGAGAATGATTAGAGTTTTGGGCATTGACCCGGGTATTGCTTCTACAGGTTTTGGTATTGTGCAGAAAGATGGTGATTTGTTAGAATTAATCAATTATGGTGTGGTAAAAACGCCTTCGAATTTTAATATCCCTGAGCGGCTTAACAAACTGTATTCAGAATTGTCGGAACTTATGGATAAAAATAGGACTGATTATGTAGCAGTTGAAAGACTGTTTTTCAATACGAATTTAAAAACCGTGATTAATGTTAGTGAGGCAAAGGGAGTTATAATGCTCGCTGTTTCCAAATATTATAGTGAGGTATTCGAGTATACTCCATCGGAGGCAAAAAAAGCTTTGCTTGGTGCGGGTAGAGCTACCAAAAAGGAAGTGCAATATGCCATTATGAACATTTTTAAAATGGATCGTTTACCTCGTCCCGATGATGCTGCGGATGGTATTGCACTTGCACTTTGTCATATTTATACAATTCCATATCTGGAGAAAACCAAATGATTGCACTATTAAAGGGTAATATTTGTGAAATAAATGGTCATAAATTAATCGTGCTCGTTAATGGTATTGGTTTTGAAGTAGTGTTACCAAGGATTGGGAATTTTAATGTTGGGGATGATATTAGTTTGTATATATATGAGGATGTGAAAGACGACGGAACAACTCTTTATGGGTTTACAGAGATGCCGGAAAAGAAATTATTCGGGCTTATCATTAGAAAAGTTGGTGGTATCGGAGCAAAAACGGCACTTGAAATTTTTAAACGGTTTTCACGAGAACAGTTTATTTCTCTGGTTGAAACTGGTGATTTCAAAAAGCTTCAAACTGTTCCCGGAATTGGTGGGAAAACGGCAAAAAGGGTAGTCATCGAATTAGGCGGAGAAATAAAAGATTTGTTGGAACAAAAAGTTCCCTTAAATGAAAATCTTCAAATTGCAAAGAATGCGCTGATATCCGTTGGATATAGTGCTACAGACGCTGTAAAAGTATTAAAAACTATGGATGAAAACGATTCTGTGGAAAATATCGTTAAAATGGCGATAAAAAAGTTAAGCAATGAGTAATCCTATAAGGCCAAAGAGTTTAGACGAGTTTATTGGGCAGGAACAGGTCAAAAAAAGCTTGAGGGTTTTTTTGGATTCAGCTCGTTCTCGGCAACAATCACTGGATCATACGCTTTTTTATGGTCCGCCAGGGCTTGGCAAAACTACTCTTTCTTCAATTATTGCCTATGAGTTGAGTGTTCATGTTAAACATATAACTGGTCCATCTCTGGAGCGAGTTGCAGATCTTGCGGCAATTCTTATAGGTCTTTCAAAAGGTGACGTACTGTTTATCGATGAAATTCACCGTCTTCCCAAAGCAAATGAAGAAATTCTTTATTCGGCCATGGAAGATTTTAAATTGCCTATTGTGGCTGGCGGAGGGCGTTCGGCTCACACTATCGTGATTGATTTAAATCCTTTTACTCTTATCGGAGCTACGACCCGTTTTGGCTTAATTTCTCCTCCGCTTCGGGATAGGTTTGGTATAGTTTATCATCTTGAATTGTACAGTCCGGATGAATTGAGAGAAATTATACTTCGCGACAGCAAAATTTTAGGTATCAACATAGATGATGATGCGGCATTGGTTCTTGGGAAACGAGCGAGAGGAGTACCCAGGATTGCTATACAGCTGCTTAGACGTGTAAGAGATTTTGCAGAGGTAAGGAATAATGCAGTCATCACTAAAGATATTGTGGAGGAAACCTGCAAGGATCTTCATATAGATAGTTTTGGTCTGAATGATTTGGATAGAAAATATTTGAACAATCTTGTTAAAAAATTCAAATGTGGCCCTGTGGGGATTACAACACTTGCAACAGCATGCGGTGAAGATAGAGGGACGCTGGAAGATATTATAGAGCCGTATCTTATGAAGATAAATTTTCTTCTTAGAACGCCAAAGGGAAGAATTGCTACAAGAAAGGCAAGACAGTATTTGAATATCAACGACGACGATTCTCTCTTTTATTAACCGGTATTTTTCTTTTTCCTCCATTAATCCTATAATAAAAAAAAGCCTTTGGAGGAAGCTATGGACTGCGAGAAAA
>QMOQ01000072.1 GCA_003650285.1 Caldisericota bacterium
GTAAGCATATTTTTAACACTCCAGACAATATTTTAACATAAAATTTACAGGGGCCAAATTATTATATATGCTACACTGTGCTTATCATGCTTTTTAGTCCTTGCGAGAAGGGAATGAAATGACAAAGGGAAAAGTGCAAAGACAGAAAAAAAAGTATCCATTGGTGCCTGGCACTTTGTGATCATTTTTTTTAATTGAGGAGACAAATTTCCTCGAGACTCCTTTAAAGACAAAAATGACATAAAAAACAAAAAACGAGATTGCCGCATCTCTCTTTGAGAGATTCGCAAAGACACATTTAAGAAAAGTGCCGGGACAAGGATGAGATTCCGAGATAAGAACGGAATGACAAGGAAAAGTAAAAAGAGAGATTGCTTTGTTTATTTTGAGGGGACACATTCCCCTCAAGACTCCTCTTGAAAGGCAAAAAAAGAAAGAGCATAAAAGAGGGATTGCTTCGCATTCCGAAGGAATGCTCGCAAAGACCCATTCGAAACAAAAATGGCTATGCACTTGCATCCGACTACCTTCTCCTAGCGGTATGGCAGCAAAAAGCTCCAGTGAGATGTTCCTACGGCACATATTACATCCTCTTACCGCTGCTTCTTTCCAGATCTCACGGGGTTCAAGGGTTCACATTGCGTAGGGTCCCACCTTCAACACTTTTTAACTGCCGCCAGCCTAACAAAAGATAAGCCTCGTGCAAGTTTTCAGCCCCGGTATAGCAGATTCCGGGTTACAGGGCACTGCTAGCTCCCCACTTTAGCACAGCCATTATATTATAGCAAAAATTCAAAATTACTCTATGGGTTATTTTCAGGCAGTTTCAGTAAAGGAAACAGCAAACTAATTTCCTTGCCTTTTTCTACCTCAACAGTTGTGGAAAAAGGCAAATATCCGTCTTTTTCAATCCTCACTTCGTAAATGCCAGGTTCTACATCGATTGCAGTATAAGGAGTAGTGCCCACTAAAACATTGTCAATATGTAGATTAGCCCCGACTGGCACAGAATTAATTGTTACAAAGGTGTCTGCTTTTTTAAGTGTAATTTTTCGATTTGTGGTCTCCCCTTTAATAGTTTCAATTTCTTCCTCATATAGCACATAACCATCTTTTTCTATGGAAAGTTTGTATTTCCCCGGGTCGAGTTTTTCAATTTTTATTGGCGTTACACCCTGTTCCTCGTTATTTAAATAAACGTTTGCTCCCTCAGGGTCACTCACAATATCGATGGTACAGTATTTTGCTAAAAGTTCCGCATCTATTTGCAAAATTTTGTATTCTTCTACATTTATTTCTTTTGACCAGGTAGTAAAATTTTCTTTTCTTACCTCAATAAAATGTTTGCCATACAAAACATCTTCAAGTTTGATAGGCGTAAATCCTTTCTTTACACCGTCGACATACACTTCGGCTTCTGTTGGATAAGATGTTACTTCAAGCGTAAATGTCATATGGCTGAGATTAGCAATAATAAGCTGTTTTAAATTATTTTTATCCAGCTTTCGCTCATATATTTCCGTTTCATACCCTTCTTTTTTAACCTCAATTCCATACATACCTAACTCTAATCCTGATATCGTAAGAGGGGTTGTGCCTCTTAAAACACCGTCAACATAAACATCAGCGCCTTTTGGGTATGAATCAATTGTAATTACACCTTTAGTATTTGTACCCAAAAAAACAATAAACCAGATCGCAATAAAAAGAATTACTAAAAAAGCGATAATAAACAGTATTTTCCCTCTTTTATCCATTACTTATCTCCCAACGAGAAATAAACTCCCATATAGAATTTGCTACCTTTTCCGATGCCACGGTTCCATCTATCACGACAAACCTTTTATCTTGCCCGGCAAGTTCGAGATAACCTTCTCTTACCTTTCTCAAAAAATTTATCCCGCCTCTCTCTATCCTGTCCTTTTCAGCAAGTCTTCTAAGTCCAATTTCAGGCGAAATATCTACAATGAACGTCAAATCGGGCTTTAGCCCGGAAAGGATATTTTGATGAACAAAATTAATAAAGTCAATAGGAACCCCGCGCCCAAAACCCTGATAAGCAACCGATGAATCAGCAAATCTGTCCGAAATAACAATTTTGCCATTCGACAAAGATGGTACGATAATTTTTTTAGCGTGTTCCTTTCGGTCGGCTGCAAAAAGTAAAAATTCCGATACCGGATTCATATTATCGTTTAATAAAATCTCCCTGATTTTTTTACCTAAGGGAGTTCCTCCGGGTTCTTTAGTAAACACAACAGGGCGATTCAGCTGATTGAATCGATCTTTAAGAAGCATTGCCTGAGTTGATTTTCCACTTCCGTCAATTCCTTCAAATGTAATAAATAGACCTTTCATCTTGCCTTCCTTTTCTTTGAATAGATTATTACCCTTCTATTAGGTTCAAGCCCTATCACCTCACTATTTAGCCCAAATCGGGCAATAAATGCTTGTTCTTCATCTCTTACTGTTTTATTTCCTGGAGGAAGCTCTACGTTTCCACCTTTTTTCAGCACGCCTTGAATAATTTCTTCCAATTTTTCGTAATCGATAATTACTTCCTTCAGTTGTTTTTTTCTTGCTCTCCTTAAAAAATCTTTAATATTTTTTAACGTATTTTTTTCAAGGATTTCCACTGGAATGTCCATTTTTTGTGCTATTTCTAATATTTCTTTTTTCTTCATTAGTTTTCCTTTACTCACAAGAATAATATCAGCTCTGCCTATATCCTTTACAACATGCATCGGTGCCCGTACCGAACGAATTCCCCTTTCAAGATAGCTCGTATTAATGCACAAAGGGAATATCGCTGTGCTTACTTCTTTTAGTACTGTGACTGTAAGATCTTTTTTGTCGGTCAAATCTTTTTCCCCGGAGAGACTGCTTATTGTTTTGATTCCAGGAGTTATAATAAAACCCCTCAGCAATGCATCAACCGTGTCGGCAAGGTTACGGTAAATGGCAAAAACTCCTCTCTCCCTTAACTCGATAAGTATGTCAAAAGTCGGCGGAGATTTCCTCTCAAGGATTGTTTTTTGCGTACCTCTTCTATCTGCTTCTTCATCCCCGAGTGTCACCGCAGTGATACCACCTATAAGGTCCTGAAGAGTAGGATTTACAAGAAGATTTTCAATGCTTGTTCCATGTGCTGTACCTATCAGCCTTACACCTCTTTCTGCAATTGTTCTGCATGCTTTTGCCTCTTCGGTTCTTCCTATTTCATCAATAATAATTACCTCAGGAAAATGATTCTCTACTGCCTCAATCATTACATCTTCCTGTCCTCGGTTAAA
>QMOQ01000073.1 GCA_003650285.1 Caldisericota bacterium
AAAGACAATTATTATCATCATGGACAAGACTATGGAGAAAATAGAAACTATGGTTATCGTGATGGTGTAAGAGCAGGGTGTAATTCTGCCAGAGGACAATGGGATCGAAATTATAGCAGGTTTAACAATGACAGGGACTATAAACATGGCTGGAAACATGGTAAGCGCCAATGTAGCACCAGTAGATATGCAGATTAAGTAATACAACATGGATATGCATTTTGAACGCTCTCTCATTGTTGGTATAATATTGCTAATTGCACTTTATATCTCCTCAAGAAAAGCAACAGAGTAATAAATTAAAAAAAGATACCTTTCTGTCTCATAAGAAGAGGCAGATCTACGCTTTTTATGCTTGATACAGGCATAAAACAATGCTTTCCTCGTTTGTATCAATGGGAATGCCGAAACAAGTTTAAGCTTCCAGTGCTCTTCGGAACCCGAAACTTGTTTCGGGCATTGTGTTTGGACCTAAACAAGTGCCCAACGGAAATGCCCTTGGGGTATTAGGGTTCCTGTACACTTATAATAAAATAAATTCTGTCAATGTCACATTTCACAGATATTTTTATGATATAATTAAAAAATTTTACTATTATACGAAGGAAAAACAATGACAAGAATTAAAATTCAGTACAGTGAGGCACTAAATGCCGAATCTTAAAAAGAGTATTCTCTCACTCGTGTCGATCTTGGCACTCAGTGGACTATCTTATGCCGGTGGTGACATCGCACCTGTAGAAGAAGTAGTCGTACCGGTTGAGGAAAGCAGTCCATTCTACATTGGTCTTGGTTTCGGTACTGCCTCTGTCAATAATGACTTTAGCTCTGAAGAAATCTCAGCCAATACAGTCATGCTTCAGGCAGGATATCAGTATAACCAGTATGTAGCCCTGGAAGGTCGTTATACATTTGGATTCAATACAGATTATGATCCGGGAACTACAGGAAATTTAGCTGATGACTATGATGGTGATTTCTCAAATTGGGGTATTTATGTCAAGCCTATGTACCCAATAGGAAACTTCAGCATATATGCACTGCTTGGATATGGTGGAGTGATACTAGACAGTCTTGCACAGGGTGATGCATATGAAAGTGGATTCCAATGGGGTCTGGGTGCAGGGTATGCATTTACAGAAAATATTTCTGCATTTGTAGATTATGTCTCTTTGTATGATGATACAGGGTTTGACTACAGAGCACAAGATCAAGATATAGATTCAGATACATGGACTCTTGGTCTGTCTTACAAGTTTTAAGGAATAAATAAATGAAAACAGTAAATAATAAAATACTTGCAGTGATATTCTCAGCGTTGGCTATCTTCGCACTGTCAGGATGTGGTTCAAGTGGAACACAGTCTGATGATCAACTTGTTGGAGGTACCCTACCGGTTGCTAATGCAGGGCAAGATCTACATATTGTGACAGGAGAACTCTCTACCCTGGATGGTTCAGCAAGTTCGGATGCGAATGGAGATACCTTGAGCTACACATGGACTATTGACTCTCAACCATCAGGAGGAAATGCGGTACTCTTAGACGACACATCAGTTAAACCAACGTTTGTTCCGAATGTTCATGGTCCTTATGTGTTTAGCCTCACAGTCAATGACGGTACAGTAGATAGTGCAGCAGATACAGTAACGATGACAGCAGGTCCATTGACAAAATTCATCATCACCGTGCAAACTGATAACAATGGATCATCATCAGATACAGAGTATAGAATACCGGTGGAAGATACCGATCCGACACTTTCATATCTCTATAATGTAGATTGTAATAATGATGGTACAGACGAGGCAACAGATCTAACAGGAGCATATGTTTGTAGTTATAATGCTCCGGGAACTTACACCATCGTCATCAGTTATGATCATTTAGATGGTTTTCCGGCAATATATGCCGCATCTGGTTCAGCAAACGGCGGAAATGATGACGCAAAGAAGTTTATTTCTGTAGTCCAATGGGGTATCGGAGAGTGGGCAACAATGGCAGATGCCTTTAGTGGGTGTACTAACTTAGAAAAAGTATCAACAAAAGACAAGCCAGATCTATCAAAGCTAACAGATTTGGGTGGTATGTTTGCGTTTACTGCAAGTTTTAACAGTGATGTTTCCAACTGGGATGTAAGCTCTGTGACAAATATGAGTGAAATGTTTTATGATGCTTTCTCATTCGACTGGGATATAAGCAGCTGGGATGTAAGCTCTGTAACGCAGATGTTTAGTATGTTCGAAAACGCTATACTATTTGATCAAAATATTAGCAGTTGGATAGTAATTAATGTTACAGATCATGCTGACTTTGATACAGGGACTATTCCATCTTGGGAAGCTTCTGAAAAACCAAAGTTTCCTACTCCTTAAACACGTATTATAAGTCTATTTTTTGCATTCCCATCTCGATGGGAATGCCTGCACAAACCCTTTTCTTTCTCTGTCTTTTTGTCTAAACAAGTTTAGGGTTCATGAGAATAGCAAAAAACTTTAATATATTTGGAACCGTGTAACTCGTTCACGGACAAGCGATAGCTTCAGATTCATGCCTGAGTAACTCTTTCTTCTTTTTTTTTCTAAACAAGGGCATTTCCGTTGGGCACTCTCTTAGGGATATTGTGTTTTTCCTCAAACGAGTTTGAGGTTCCAGTGCTCTCGGAAACCGAAACTTGTTTCGGGCATTGTATTTAGGGCAAAAGCTTTGATGCTCAAGCTATCGCTTGTCCGTGAACAAGTTGCACGGTTCCTGTACTCACTCATATTTACCGTAAACCCTTTCTTCTGCATCTGTCAGATTTGCTTTTAGTGGATTATTCAGTATATACGCATACACCGTAGAAAAATGTGCCTCATTTCTTATGGCTCTGTCATAGTAGTCTCTTGCCCAGAATTGACCATTTCTTTCTAAATCCTTATTGAGTTCAATAGCACTTTTTCCTTTGATATATTTGATGATACTTACAAGAGATGCTTTTTGTTTCAGGAGAAGATGTATATGGTTTGGCATGATGGAGAAGGCTATGAGTTCATAAAGATCATGGTCTCTTTTTAAAAGTGTATTTTTGAAGATATTGATCTTGTTACCAAATAGATAGGCACCCTGCGTTGAACTATCAAGATAATCATCTGCCAGCATTTGCTTTTTACTGTTCTCCTGCTCTGAAGCATAGATCTTTTCTAAATAACCATCTAAACTGTCATAGGTTCTGAATGTAATGAACTGGTAATGTTCTTCCAAGTCAATATGTGGGAGTTTTGTACGCTTCATGTAAAGAGTATAACATTCAG
>QMOQ01000074.1 GCA_003650285.1 Caldisericota bacterium
GGAGTAGACGTCAAAGTAATGATGGAAAAAAGTCCCGTAGGCGCAGATTCAGAAAACTGGGACGTAAAAACCAAGCTCATGCATTATGGAATACCCGTAAAATGGGCTAACCCGGAATATTTCCTCACGCATGCAAAATTTATGGTGATAGACGGCAAAGAAGCAATGGTACTCACGGGAAACTTCACTCACAGCTTCATGCATAAAAACAGGGAATTTGGTATTATTGTAAAAGATGCTGCAAAAGTGGAAGCAATAAAAGAAATATTCGAAAAAGATTGGAACAGGGAAACGTTAACAGAAAACAGCAACCCGGAGATTGTACTAAGCCCGATAGACGGGAGAGAAAAAATAATAAATCTTTTAAACAGCGCAACAAGCACAATCGACATATGGCAACAGTCAGTGCAAGACGATGAGGTAATAGAAACCCTCAAAGCAAAAATTGCAGAAGGCGTAACCGTAAGAATAATTATACCTTCACTGTACAGGGCAAGCGGGAACTCTACCGCGGTAGGCGAATTAGGGACAAATAGCATCCGTTCACTCCTGGACCCGTACATCCATGCAAAATTAGTCATCATTGATAAAAAAAGCACTTACATCGGCTCAAATAACTTCACCGCAACCTCACTGGACCAGAACAGGGAACTCGGCGTCATCACAGATGATCCGGAAATTTTAAACACGCTCAACATGCTCTTTGAAATAGAATGGGAACAAACAATTGACCCGTACGACTCATAAACAATAATAACTCAACAAAAAAATACATAAAAGCAGGGCATTTGCCCTGCTTTTTTTATCCTCCTTACACTCTTTATCCTGTCATTCCGTTCTTTTTTCGGACGGGTCTTTGCGAGGAGGCAGCCATTTTGCCGACGAAGCAACCTCTCTTTTAACTTTTCCCTGTCATTCTGGGCTCGATCCGGAATCTTATCTTTTATATTACCATGGGACTGCCACGGCTGTAAAAATAACAGCCTCGCAGTGACAAAAAGAGAGGAGTCATTGCTGTTTCTTTTTTCCTGTCGTTACGCTCTTTTGTTTCCTGTCATTCCATTTTTTTTTCGAACGGGTCTTTGCGAGGAGGCAACCATTTTGCCAACGAAGCAATCTCTCTTTTATGCTCTTTCTTTTTTTTGCCTTTCAAGAGGAGTCTTGAGGGGAATGTGTCCCCTCAAAATAAACAAAGCAATCCCTCTTTGCGCTACCCTGTCATTACAAACAAACGGAGTGAGTGCGGCAATCTTGTTTTTGCTTTTACATCTTTTTTCTTTTACACTCTTTTGTCTTTTCTTTTGCTTTTTCCTTTAAAGGAGTATCGAGAGAATGTGTCCCTCGAATTAAAGTTAGAGGGAAACGTGTTCCCTCTAATAAAGGCAAAATAAACTCTCGGACAATTTCTTAATAGTCTCCATAATTTTTCTTTCTAAAAGATTTTCTTTTTCATCTCTTTAAGTCGGTTTAACGCCGCTCCATATTCCTTGCTCCCTTTAGCCCATTCATTGAGTTTCTTGCACAGAAAATCTTCACATTGATAGCAAAATTCTAATCCTTTTCTATCAACACAACATTTAAGTATCCAACAGTCCGGAGACCAATGTTTTGTTCTATCGCCTCTACAACCAAGGCAGCGGATGTCTTCGATCTTCACCTCTGTGTCTCTTTCTTTTTTGAGCCAATCTACAATTTCCTGGGCTATTTCAGGGTTGTTTGCTGCTTTAAAGATATCACATCCGCTACAGTCCAAGCCACAAACTGCAATCATCTGGTTCTCTTGTTCCATACTTACCTCCTTTTGCTTCTTGACGCTACAATTTCATATAACGTTTCACCATATGCAATGTTATCAAAGACAATGTTCCGAAGGGATAGTCTCCATAATTTTTCTTTCTGATAGACTCTTTTTTTCATTATTTTAGCCTAATAAAAGGATAATTAGCAAAACGCATAATACTCCCAAAACAAGGCTAATAATGCCTATTTTTAAATTCTCTTTTATTTGTGCTGCCGGAATCAATTCTTCTACTGAGATATAAGTCATAAAACCTGCTGCAAGTGCAAGTGATGCACCTAATAAGCTTAATGGTGCTTCTTTAAAAAAATAATAACCAAAAATGAAACCGAGCAGTTCAAATAATATTGTTCCTGTCGTTATAATAAAAGATTTCATTCTCTTTTTGGTTAAACCATATAATGGAACAATTGTTGCAATATTCTCTGGTACATCTTGCATCGCAATTCCCAGAGCTACCGTAATTCCCAATGCAGGTGATAGAACAAACCCAACACCGATCGCTAATCCTTCTGGTATATTATGCAAAGCCATGCCGATAACAAGCATGGTAACGCTTCTTTTAACAGATGGTTTTTCTTTTTTCATTAACTCGGGATTTATATGGGGCAAAATTTTATCAACAATTCGCATTATTATTATTCCAAAAACAAAGGATGTTATTACTAAGAAAATTGATGAAATTTTCAAGCTTTCAGGTATTAATTGAAAAAACGATATACCAAGCATCATTGAAGCAGCAAATGCTAAAGAACCATACAAAATATTTTTCTCTGGTTTTTTTATTAGTCCAACTACTGAACCTAAAGTTTGTCCAATAAAAATTAGAGATACTATCAATAATAAATTATTCATTGTATCGTGCCCTTATTAAGATTAAGGATATGGAGCTCGTAAAATTATTGCTTAAATCGGGGTTCGAAATTTTATGTAACGTCTGAATGGTATAGGAAGTCAGCGCAAGCCAATTTGGGCAAATAGAGTAAGCAATATCGCAGTATATATTCCTTTTGCATTTTCCGTCTTCTTCTTTATTCCCTATTTTCATAAACCACCTTATCCTTTTATACTCTACAATTCTTTATAGTCAAATGAATTTATGAAAAGCTATAATGTCCTTAAATAAATTTGGAGATATTTGTAAGGGCGATAAAATAAATAGGGGAAGGTTGATAAAATGAATGAAAGAGAGCTTAAAAGACTGCTAATTTTAGGAGAAACTGAAACATTAGAGTTCAAGGAAAGTCTCTGCGAGGGATTTTACAAAACTATTGCTGCCTTTGCAAATACCAGAGGCGGTATACTTCTCCTTGGAGTAGATAACGAAAATAAAATCAAAGGTGTGGATTCTTCTTCTAAATTTCTTGAAGAGCTAACCAACAACATTATAAACAAACTGTCTATCCATCCTGTAATAGAAACCATAAACA
>QMOQ01000075.1 GCA_003650285.1 Caldisericota bacterium
GATAAGCCAGTACCCGTTCTTCAAGCACACTTGAATCACCGCTTTTCACGACTTCAGGCATAAGGTCATTCATGCCATCAAGGTCTATCGCCTGTCCGGCATGACCTGCACGTAATGCCTCAAAGTAAAGGTCATAGAGGATAAGTTTTTGAGCATCCGATAATTCATCTGAAATTAGAAGTTTTTGTCCTATGAAATAAGCAGCGGTTCCCGCGTTTATGGCGAGTGGTTCGCCGTAGATAAGGTGACAGGTCGGTCCTCCGCGACGGACAGTTGATTTATCCTGGACGTCATCTACAATGAGAGAGCCTACATGTATTAGTTCGGGCATTGCTAACCACTGCACGAACTTACGTGAATCACCTCCCACAACATCAATACAAACCAGGGCAGCATACGAACGCCACGACTTACCGCCTCGATCCGTGATTTCCCGCATCGGTTTTAACAACGTGCGGGTTAATTGGGAAATATCAACTCCATTCATGTAGTGTTCATGTTCTTTACTTGCAATTAAATCACGTACCCGCTCGAATGTTGGTTCAAGTGGGATAATGTTTCCAATTGATTTTCTAACCTCCTCCCCTACTACCGAGAAAAATCCGTCAATATCTTTGATTGGTTCAAAACCGCTTCGCTCAACATAAGCAAGACCTGAGACTTGCTTATGTTGAACTGTCCCCTTAACTTCACAGCGTCCTTCCCAAAAAGCAGGTTTCGAGATAAAGGTAATGAACTCCTGGTCATCAAAGCACGCCTTTATGTTGAGGTTAATTTCGGCCTCCGGTACTTCGAGTTTCCAGCAGGTCGGGTAATTAGAAAATGTACGATAACTTCGCCACCAGCGCATAGGTTCAAACTTCATGTCAGAATAGGAGATACGATGTCCATTCGGATCGATTACAATGAGCCACTGACCGATTACTTTATTGGTATCACTATGAACAATTGAAAATACAGTGATTTCACTTCCGTTGTCGAGTTGGATTCCCGCCCAGTTCCAAGCAGTATCATGCGTAGAATTGATTCCCTTATTTGATTTTTTTTTGCTGGTTGGATCTGATATGCGAACTCCGAAATTATGGTCATACCAGCCGAAACCGGATACAATTGGCTGTTTAATTCCATTTAGAGTTACAGTCCCTGTTAACCTACAACGAGGAATAAAATAGTAGAACCCTTTCTCTCCCAGCATATCTTTAATTACACCATTATCGCCATGTCGTATCGGCGGTTTTTCAGGATGAAACACAATATCACAACCGGCATGGACACGAGGGTTAAAAAGAGACAAACAATAACTTCCATCATCCTGCCTTTCGAATCGTGCACCGTCAAAATCAAGTTCCAGGCGTCTTTCACCGACAAAAACATCACCTTTGAACATGCGGTCAGGTACCGGGGTTTGACCCTTTTCAAGAACCTCGGTTAATGCCCGGTTCAAACGCAGGTCTTTTAAACCATATCCTTTCTTGATTCGCCCGAGCCCAATCTTGGGTGAATTTTTATCCACTCGTGAATCAGCATGATAGGCTTTACCGTTTGCATCACTAATAGCCCAGGTAACCGAATGTGCATATTCGACTTCTTTTGTAACTTTATCTCTACCATTGGCAATTCGAAAGAACGCTGCGAAAATCGACAGTTTGTGGCCATCTACTGTCTCGAAATGGCTGTTTACATACCACCACTCCGTTGAAGATGAGCGATGTGGTAAATCATGAATTTCTAAATTTATTGGACCTTGCTCTGGCCAGTCACTTGGAAAATGATTCATCTTAAAACCTCACAATATTTTCTATGGTTTACTTTCTCTTTTACGGATTCTTCCTTTTGGTCGTCTATCTATAATAATACCTAAGGCCTCAACCATCCGGTTAAGAAACTCCTCAGACCCCTAGGTTTTTCGAAAAAGTTACCGGATTATTCGGCCGCACACCTTCTCAATTTATTCATACCTATTTGCGTAATGCACCAGAGAACCGTCCCCTGGTGCATTTAATTGATAGTCTTGCATTCAACCTCTATACCATTTTCATAAATACACTCGCTCCTGAGCGTTCCATCATTACGCCAATGCTTAAATATTCCATCCATTTTATCGTCCTTGTAATTACCCTCGATCATAAGTATTCCATCTATATGCCATCGCTTGTACACTCCATCCTTTTTACCATCCTTGTAATTATACTCCATATAGAGCGTTTCAGTTCTTTTATGAAATTTCCTGCACACTCCCTCCATTTTACCATCCTTGTAATTATACTCACTCTTGAGCAACCCATCTTTATACCACTGCTTCCATACTCCCTCCCTTTTATCGTCCTTGTAATAAAGCTCGCTCTTGAGCGTTCCATCTTCATGCCATCCAATAGATAATCCCTGTATTCTGCCTTCAGCGTCGCGACAGGTGAAATCACATTTCTTCGTTTTTTCAATGTCATACCATGTCTGATGTGGACCAACCGTCTTGCCATTTCCGAAAAGTGTATCGCCTATCTCCCAATAATCCGCGGTGTCTGTTACAATATGTTTCGCCTCTGCTGGAATTGAACAATTAAATTCTCCAACAGAAGTGTCTTCTTCCGGGCATTCATTACATTGATCATCATACCAGTAACCGCCGGCAGTCATACAGTCATCTTCATTATCACACAAACATAGATGCTCACAATCGCATTTTTCATCCTCTGGTTCCTCTTCCTTTTCTCTATCCTTGCAATTATCCACTAATAAATCCTTTACCCTGCTCTTCTCCTTCGCCTCCCGTTCGGCGAGTTCTATCTTCAATTCTGAAATCCGGACTTCCAATTCCTTGACTTTATTGTTCCTTTCTAAGTTCACTTTATAACTTTCCGCTATGGTCTTATCGAGTTCTTTATTCTTGAGATGCTCTGTCCTTAGGATGTTAAAGTCGTCCTCGGTCAACTTCCACTCATTGGCAGATGTGGGTATTGGTGCTGCTTTCATTATCTGAGTAATAACTTCAACAGCAATTTTCTTTGGATCTCCAAGACTTTCAACCGTTTCAAGGGCAATATTCAGAGTCGCATCATCTAATACCTTGGTTATGCCTTGTGTATTATTGGCAAGTGCTGATGACTCTGCAGGAGCCATGGCTTTGTAAGTATTTATGATTTTGAATGCTGAGCCTGTCGCCGAAACAAGACTCGGAGCGGTAAACAGGTTACCATAGGCGCCGCCGGGGGATGCCGGTTTTCCGAAC
>QMOQ01000076.1 GCA_003650285.1 Caldisericota bacterium
AATCAGCTTTTTTGATAATCTACTATACTTTTTTGCTACCTCTTTGCATTTTTCTACTTCGTCCGGGTCATCTTTCTTCTTTAAAGAAACCTGCAAAACCATTTCAATAAGAGCTGCACTCATTGCCCCAGTTAAAGCAGCTGCACTTCCTCCGCCGGGAGTAGGAGTATCTAACGCTAATTTTCTTACGAAATCTTTTACAGAGAGTTCTGTAAGCATAGCTTCACCTCTTTTCTCTAAACCGTATTATATATTGAAGGTACTTACTAAAATCTTTTAAATGAGCTCCTTGAGAAACAGCGATTAATACCTTTGTGGGATTTAGTACTGTACTTCCAGCAAGCGCATCCACACCATACTCAAATAAAACATCACTCATTATTACGGATGGCCCAAGTAATATTGTATAACAATTTTTAGATAATTCAAGTAGCCTCTTGTAAGTTTTATTAACAAATACACTCCCCGAAATTACCGTTATATCCGCCCGTGGAATAAGAAACTCAGATGCAGTATCGGGATAATCACCTTCTTTTGGTACCTTCTCTATAATTTTTAAAGACTTTGCCCTGTTTTTTATCTTATCCAGCCTAGGGAAATGCCCAATAAACACAATTTCTTTGTCTTGCGCAATTTCCTCAACGTAATCTAATCCATTAATTTTCTCCCCCACAGGGTCTATTAAAGAATTAATAGCAGCAACTCCAATGCTTGCCTCTGTCGGATTCCAGGATTTTGAAAATTGAGCAATTTCCTTTGCACTTTTACCGATAAGCTCGCCTGTAAATCGAGTGAACATAGGATATGTCTCAGGGAAATTTAATCCAAACCCACAATTTTTGCTTTCAACCACAGTCCAGTTTTTACCGACACGTACGTCCTTAATGGAAAAATCAGTCAATGTCTGGAGAATTTCATCGAAAATCTTCATCGTAAATATATAATAAAAGCTTTTTGTCATTAGTCAAGTCGGGAATCTTAAAAAAAGTAGTAGTTGCAAATATTTTTTCCTTTTGTAAAATTGCAATTAGTTAGTAATGCTTTTACGGAGGAAAATATGAAAAATATAGCAGTATTAGGATTAGGCTTTGTGGGATTACCGTTATCGCTCATATATGCAATGCATGAAAAAAAAGTATACGGCATTGATATAAACAGTGAATATATCGAAGATCTTAAAAAATACAAAACGCACATCATTGAAAAATACAAAGGCGAAACAATAGAAAAGATTTTAGAAAACACAATAAAAAAAGGCTTTTTTATCCCTACACACTCAGTTAAGGAAGGTCTCAAAGATGCGGATAAAATTATTGTTACCGTAGGAATTCCTATTACAAATGGCGCACTGCAAAAGGAAATTTTTAATGCTGCAATAAAATCAGTAGGAAAAAACCTCAAAAAAGGAGACCTCGTGCTTATTCGCTCCACCGTACCGCCCGGCACTACAAGGGAAGTGGTACTGCCTATACTTGAAAAGGAAAGCAAACTAAAGTGCTCAAAAGATTTTTATTTAGCATACTCTTCAGAACGCATTGCAGAAGGAAAAGCATTCGAAGAATTTCAAACGATGCCAGTAGCAGTTGGAGGAATAGATAAAAAAAGTACAAACAAAGCATATAAACTTCTAAAAATAATAAATAAGGAAAATATAATAGTCGCAACAGAGCCAGAAGTTGTAGAAATAGCAAAACTCATTGAAAATAGTTCAAGAGATGTAAACATTGCACTTGCAAATGAACTTGCTTCGCTCACAGAAAAAATGGATATCGATACTGTAGAGGTAATAAATGTGGCAAACACACACAAGCGTGTACATCTACTTAAACCTGGAATCGGAGTAGGAGGACACTGTATTCCCTATTCCTCCCTCTACATCTTTGATAAAACAGATAAAATGAAATTACCGATGGAAATTTTACATAAAGTAAGAGAAGTAAATCAACAAAGACCAAGAAACATCTTAAATTGTTTAGAAAGTACATTAAAAAAAATAGGCAAAGAAGTTGAACACAGCAAATTTGCAATCCTCGGAATAGCAATGAAAGATAACTCTCCTGATACTTCAGAAAGCCCGGCAATGCGATTAAAAGACCTTATACTGCAAAGCGGCGGAGAAGTCAATTGGTTTGACCCCAATGTAACCGGGAATTTCCCGCTAAAAAGAAATAGTATTCAGGAAACTGTAAAAGACGCTGATGCTATTATTCTCCCGATAAAACAGGACAACATCAAGATAGAGCCCCACAAATGGAAAAGTTTAACCAAAAAAAATGCTATTATATATGATGCAAGAAGACTCATCGATAAAGAAAAAGCAAAAAAATTGGGATTTATATATATGAGGATATGAGGATAAACATTGCCGACATCCCAGTTGACAATATTACAATAGAAGAAGCAATCGATAAAATAAAAACCTTTCTACATAATAAAACACCGCGTTTTGCCGTAGCAATAAACCCGGAAAAAGTTCTTAAAGCAAAAAAAGATGACGAATTAGAAGAGATTTTGAAAAAAAGCGACCTGAACTTTGTCGATGGAATTGGAATAGTCTGGGGATCAAAAATATTATACAAAAAGAAAATCAAAGAACGCATTGCAGGAATAGACCTATTCATGTCCGTTTTAAAGCTTTCAGCCGAAAATAAATATAGAGTTTATCTACTTGGATCAAAAGAAGAAACAATAAAAAAAGCCATAACCGTAATCAAAAACACTCACCCGCAAATAGAAATAGCCGGATTCCATAATGGGTATTTCGAAGACGAAGAAAAAGTCGTCACCAACATAAAAAACAGCAATGCAGATATACTGTTTGTCGGCATGGGAAGTCCGAAACAGGAAAAGTTTATTTGTAACAATCTAAACCGACTAAATGTAAAATTTGCCATGGGAATAGGAGGAAGCTTTAACGTGCTGTCCGGTGAATTCAAAAGGGCTCCACAAACTGTACAGAAATTGGGATTAGAATGGTTTTATAGATTCATCCTGAATCCGAAGAGATTGCCAAGAATTCTTTCGCTGCCAAAGTTTATCTTTTTACTCGCCTGGTACCCTGAAAGAAAAAAAGAAGAAATAAATTTTTTCAACATAACAATATCAAATAGGAATATAAGAAATACATTACATATCACAGAACAGTTCATCAAATCAGGGAAATTTCATCTCATTGT
>QMOQ01000077.1 GCA_003650285.1 Caldisericota bacterium
GAAGATGATTTTTTAATGTATTTAGGAGATAATTTATTAAAAAATGGAATAGATGTTTATCGGAAAAAATTTAAAGAAGAAAACTATAATGCTTTTATATTGCTGACCGAAGTGGATAATCCACGTGCGTTTGGTGTGGCAGAAGTGAAAAACGGGCAAGTGGTAAGGGTAGTTGAAAAACCAAAAATCCCGGTGAGTAATTTAGCTTTAATCGGGGTCTATTTTTTTGATAAAAATGTGCATGAAGCGATTGACAATATCAAGCCATCGGGAAGAGGAGAGCTGGAGATTACTGATGCTATTCAATGGTTGATTGATAATGGTTATAAGGTAGGGGCTGAGGTTGTTAAAGGTTGGTGGAAAGATACCGGGAAACCGGCAGATATTTTAGAGGCAAATCGTTTAATTTTGGAAGATATTGAGAGAGATATTGGAGGGGCAAAAGTGGATGACCTCTCGGAAATTTCAGGTAGAGTAAAGATTGGAATGGATTCAGAAATTATTAATTCCAGGATATTAGGGCCGGTCATTATTGGAGAAAAAGTAAAAGTGGTAGATTCTTATATTGGTCCTTTTACTAGCCTATCCAGCGGTGTTAAAATAAAGAAGAGTGAAATTGAATACAGTGTTGTTCTTGAAGATAGCAAAATCGAGAATGTAAAAGGACGACTGGAACGGTGTCTAATTGGGAAATGTGTTGAGATTTCGCATTCCCGTGTCCTTTCCCGCAGTTTTAAGTTTGTTCTGGGCGACCATAGTAAAGTTGAATTATAAGAAAGAGAAAAAAGTTAACCAAAGGTGCCTGGCACCTTTGGTTAACTTTTTTAGAAAGAAGAGCCTAAAGTGATGTAGATATCATATCCGAGGGGGGCGGTTAGGGCTTTGGCCGCTCCTAATCTTAGGGTAAAGGAAGAGTCGTATTTGGAATTAAAATCTGCTTTTAGTTCTGCTCCGATACTTGATTTAAAATTCTGCCAGGTGGAAGGCCCGGTGCTCTCCCAGGCATTTCCCATATCAAAAAAGAGGGCACCCGACAGTCTTTCTAAAAAGATAGAGAGAGGACCAAGTTTAAGGCTGTGTTCAATGTTGGCCAGGGGAAAACGATATTCCAGGCTGGCCAAGAGAAGATTGTTTCCTTCGAGGACAGCTGGTTTATAACCACGTAAAGAGAAAGTATTCGTATCGATACTGCTAAGATTATCCGCAGAATAGCTGCCGCCTAATTTAAATTTTTTCCCATCTAATCCTGAATCTAATGTACTCGAGGAACTGGTGCCGGCTACCAGGCGAAGGGCCAGGACCTGATGGAGGGGAGGCAGGGGAATAAATTTCCTGCCATCAAATATTAATTTGTCAAAAGCGTAATCACCACCCAGGGCTTTATCAGCATGTTCATAGGTTAGAGAGAAGGAGTTGCCTAGTTCGGGGCTGATAGAGAATCCATATTTTTCTGCATCAGAATAGGAGTATTCAAATTTTAGGCTGGTGATTTTTTGCGGGTTAGTACTTAAGGGGGATGGTGTGTCAGTAGTTGTTGATTTTTCGTATTGATAACCGAGAGAAAAGATCTGTCTGTAAGAGCGTGAATTTGTGGTGAAGGTAGTTTGTCCTTCAAGCGGTAAAATAATATTTATTCCGGTTTTACCTTCTTCCCACCAGGAGGCCGGGGTTTGGCTTTGAGTTTGAGTTTGGGAAGCTAAAACAGCATTACCAGATAGATAAAGATTAATAATAGGAAGGCGGCTATAATTATAATAATTGAAGTTGTAGTTTAGGTTATTATTGAGCATCCCATAAGTAATACTTAAAGGAAGAGAATGAAATCCCAACACATCTTGTAATTCAGTTGAAAAACCAACTCCCAGGTCGCTTTCAGTGAGCCGGGCAGCAGGAATCCAGTAGGTGGGCGGCCAGAAGGAAGTAAAGGGATGATAGGGATGGACTGGATAATTGCTATTCGAAGAATTGGTTGGGTTTTTTAGTTGTCCTGTCTGTTGATTAAGGGTTTGTTGTTCTATAGCTAGGTTAGTTGAAGGCTCGATACATTCTGTTTCTGTCCATTTATGGGAATCTATTTCCATAAGATGAAGTTCGTATCCGGTGGTGTGATAGGAAATAAAGGCGAGCTGGCTGCCATCAGGAGAGACGGCGGGCTGAAAAGCTCCTCCCAAGACATTAGTTACTTGATAGAGTTTTTTATCGGAGAGCGAGAAGGCAAAAATATTGTAAATTCCGGTGCGGTCAGAGGAAAAGAAAAGATACTTGCCATCGGGAGACCAGCAAGGACTAAGGTCAATAGATGTATCGCAAAAGATAGGCTGGAGAGTAGAATTAGCAATATTGTTGTTGGAATCAAGATTGTCGGGGTCAAGATTTAAGATGTATAGGTCCTGGTAGCCCTGGTGCCAGGCGGAAAGGGCTATTGTTTTTCCATCGGGAGACCAGGAGGGTTGAGATAATTGAGTACCATCTCGAAAATCTGTTAGATAGGTAATGTCTTCTTTAGTAATTGGTTTATAGGTAAGTTGCTGATTTTCATCAATTGATAAATTTGTGCCCGGGGAAGTGTAAGGTAAATTAATCAGGGCTAAATTATTTGTTCCAGATTGATTAATTACTGCCACGATTTGAGGATTATTCAGGTCCGGGTCAGGTGACCAGTTGGGATCGCGAGCCCGCAGCCCTTCGGAAAGGCGGGTCTCTTTTTCTGTCTCTAAGTCAAATAAATAAAGGTCATAAAATTTATAAAATTGCTCATAGTCGCCTAATTTAGCATAAATTATTTTAGAACCGTCGGCGGTGATATCAAAAGAAGAGCCACTTCCATAGACTCTTTTAATCAGGGGCTGGCTCTGAGGAGTCTGGTTTTCAGTAGAAGGGGGTGTCTCGGGAAGGGGAGGGCTCAATAAGGGGTCAATAATTTGAATAGATGGATAGGAATGAGGAGTAGAAACTCTGACCGCTATTTTGTTTTTTTCGTCTCCATCGGGGGCGGGGGTAGAAATCCAGTGAGGATAATCGACCCAGTAATTGCATTCAGTTAATTGTTGAGAAGGGGTGAAATTTTTTTGAGAGAGAATATTTTGTGCCTGAAGTTTATATTTTTCTTTCAAGCTATCTTTCCAGCTTTGATACAGTTCGCTCAAGTTCAGGCCTATCGC
>QMOQ01000078.1 GCA_003650285.1 Caldisericota bacterium
AAATGACTCCTGTGGATATGAGCGCTTCATCTCAATGAGCCTCTGAATTGCCTTATCCCCCTGCCTTTGGAGCGTTTCTTCAGCTCAGCTATGTATAGGTCAAGGTCCTTGTGAATTCCTTTTAGCTGCTCCTCTTCTTTTGAAGGTCCTCTGTGAGCCAATCGTCTGACTATACGTTGAAGGTGTCTTGGATCTGTTACCCTCTTGTTTTTCTGTCCTATTACCCTCTTATGCTTTGCAACCTTCTCATGCCCAAAGTAAACCACTACAAGATCCCAATGCTTTTGGACCTCCACTGCCTTGCCTATAAGCCTTTCCGGCGCCGAGTACTTGTTGGCGTCCAGGGATACATAGCTCTCCACATCAACAATCCTGGTACCCGCCTGATACACAGGAGGAATATAGACAGGCAAAGAAGTAAGATAGGCCTTCTCCATCAGGAACGCCTCATCAGGACTCATACCAAGAGAGCGCTTGGGTTTATGGTTGGCTACATCCTCGCACCACTTCCTGGCCTGTCTGTTAAAATCATGCCAATCGGAAAAGGTCCTGCCGGCAAGAAAGTTTCCCTCTATAAAAGAAAAATTCCTTTCCACTTTAGCCTTCCTATCAGGATCTTTGATATGATGAGGGACAAAATCCATTCCGAACATTTTGCCGAATACTTTCATATCAGGAGCTATCTCAGCATCAGGACCGCTACCACATGCCACTATCACACTTGTGTTATCTATAATGCACCGGGTACAGGCCCCTCCCATATATCTAAAGGCCTCATTCAAAAAGACCCTGGCCTCAAACCGGGTGAATCTCGGATAGTATTGAATGAAGAGACGACGACTATAGGAAAGGACTAAAGAGGCGCACTGGGCTGTGAGTTTGCGTTCTCCTACAACCACCTTGTGGGGTGATGTGTCGTGCTGCATCTCCACACCCGGGCCAAAGTTATACGTGCCAGCCCTGTGCTTTTTGTTTTGTCTGATGTCCATTCCCCTGACCAGCCTGGTCAGTGTGCTATAAGATATATCAATATTGTTACGTTCTTTAAGGACCTCCTGGACCCGGACTACATTGCCCCTGCAGAGCTGGAAGACTTCCTTGATTTGAGCAGTGGGGTACTTGGAGGTTGTCAAGGGCTTCTGATTGGTTTGCCCCCGCAATATACGACGGACCGTGTTCCTGGAAATCTTGAGAATCATGGAAATTTCTCTGATCTTGCTCTTTTTTTGATGCAATGTCAGAATTGCCTGTTTCATTTCCTGAGAGATCATGAAGCCTCCTGATATCCTGTTCTAAACCCATAAATCCTTTTTGGGTCTCCTCAAAGGCAGTCAACAGCACACGGCGGTCCAGATTGCTCTGGCCTGGATAAATAACAGTAGGTACCTGTCTGCGCAGGCGAAAAAGAATGTGCCTGACAATTTGTAAATCTTTGAGGCATTTGCTCTCTGGTCCCCCTTTGAGCACCTTTGCTTGATCTTTTTCCCGAGTGGCACGTAATGCCTTGATAAAAAGACCCGGATCCTGAATCATCCTCTCTCGCTTTTTACGATTAGACTCCTGGTAGTAACGATAGAACTCAATCAAATCCCGGGTAGAGATGGGATCTTTGGCCAATCGCTCGGCTAAGATGTGGGCATGGTCGGGTATGGCGCGCGCCATAGGTGCCAAGACCCTGGCAGCCGCCCAGGTGGAAATATGCCCCTTACGGACCAGGTCCAGGATTTCATCCGAGAGGATATCAATGAGGGCCAGTCGCCTGGCTACCCAGCTCTGATTACATCCCATCAGATGGGCTATCTTTGACTGAGATAGACCGTGTCTGTCTCGAATCTCACGGATCAGCATGGCCTCTTCTATGGCCTGCCATCTCCGGCCACGGATCCTGGCCAGGGTCTGAATAAGGGCTTTGTTTTCCTCACACGACCATATCTCAGCCATGACCATATCCTGACCACAACGTTTAATGGCCAATACCCTCATATAACCATCAATCAGGACAAAACGTGGGCCTTCAGTGATGGTAATCACCGGGGCGATCTGCCCATGGCTCTCTATAGAATGGACAAGTGAGGAAATGGTCTCCTTTCGATATATCCTGCTATTGGCATAACGAAGATCGAGCTGGGAGATCTCAATCTCTCGTATGTCTATAATATGGCCGGGTTTCATATTGAGGAAATTAACGATACTTATTCCACAATGCTATCTAGTCCTATATTTGCAATCACTCGTTTATCATGGACCCATAGCACAACCTCCTGTAATAACATCAATTTTCACAATTAACTCGTCCATCTTTGCAACCCCGCTCAGGTCAATAGGGACTAGTCTGTAATGACCAGATAGGCAGTTATTTCGCTTAGTTAACTCGTCCATCTTTGCAATCACGGATCTGTCTCCTGATGATTGTCGCTTCAGGCAATTGCGCTGTCGTTGGAGCTGCCTGTTCTTTTCAGTGTATGCCGGGTGTATCTTGCGATAACGTCGCCAGTAGTCAGGATTCCTTTGCCTCCAGGCCCTCTGGCAATCAGCCTGATTGGCTTTATAGGCCTCATCTGTGGCAAGTTTCTCCTTCTGCCACTTCCGACGACGTGCCTTCTGACATTCTGAACGAGAGCAATACTGTTGATCAGGTACTGTTGGGTATGGCTCAAATGACCTTCCACAAAAAATACAAATCCGGTTCATGATGCCCTCCAAAAATAAGAAATTACTGGAGGTCCACAAAGCGGATTGTGTTGGAAAAATCAAATTAAGAAATTAGAGATGGGTCAATTCCTGTGAGCATAATTCTGGTGGGTCAATTTTTATGAGCAGAGGTGGGTCAATTCCTGTGAGCGGTGAAGGACACACATTAAACAACAGCTCAAGCGATGAGTTCACTTCGAGTTACCGACGATTTTCAGTCAAAATGGAAGCGTTTGTTGAAGCAGTTCGCAACAACTCCAAATATATTGAACGGTCGTCTTCACGATTCAAAGCTATCAAACAGAAAGGGAAAAAGCATGAAACTGCTACTCGAGAACTCTTCACAATGGGCATGGATTTCATCTTTCGCAACAAATCCATGTCGATGACAGCAAACGAATGGCACGATTTTTACCATACAGTTGTTCCCGTTGCGTACTGTGATCTTGTACTTC
>QMOQ01000079.1 GCA_003650285.1 Caldisericota bacterium
CCATTAGGCGATTTCTGGGAATTCCTACTGCAATACTGTCTGCAATTGTATTTGGTTCCACAAATTTCACATCACCATCACCGTTTACTGCCTCGACAATCGGTTTACATCCTTCTGCCTGTACAGCAACAAGTTTAGGCAAACGGTCAATAAAGCCTAAAGAAAACATATCCTTATAAGCTTTAGCCACTCCGGAGATAATACAGCCATCTCCTACCGGCACAAAAAGATAATCAGGCACTTCAAAATCCATCTGCTCAATAATTTCTAAAGCTACTGTCTTCTTTCCTTCTACCATATAAGGATTAAAAGCGGTATTTCGATTATACCAGCCAAATTCTCTGGTCGCTTTGATGGACAGATCGAAGGCTTCGTCATAGGTTCCTCTTACAGCAAAAACAGTTGAGCCAAATACCAGAAGCTGGGCAATCTTGGCACTCGGTGCGGTTTGGGGAACAAATATATAACTCTTTAACCCCACCGAAGCAGCAGCTCCTGCAAGTGATGAGGCAGCATTACCGGTAGAGGCACAGGTAACAATTTTTTCTCCTAATTCTCGAGCTTTTACTATAGCAATGGCAGACGGTCTATCTTTTAAAGAAGCAGTTGGGTTCCTACCATCATCTTTAATCCAGAGATTTAGCATCCCTAAATTTTCTCTTATTCTTTTTGCTTCATACAAAGGAGTCCAGCCCACTTTTGACGGCCCGATTTTAGCAGGATCATCCACCGGCAAAAGAGGCAAGTACCTCCACATCGAAAATTCCTTATTTTTCTTAAGAGTATCCTGATTAAAATCTTTTTTTATTTTAGGATAATCATAAATAATTTCTAAAACGCCTTCGTCTCCGCATTTCGGACAATTATATTTTACTTCATTTGAATCATATTCTGTTCCACATAATAGGCATTTTAATTTCTTCACATAACTCATATCTATTTTTCCTCCCTGGCATATGGAATTCCTAATTCTTTTGGTACTCCAAATTGCATTTTTTCCCTTTTTTATTACCACCCCTTTAAGAAGTTATGCATTTACCACAATCGTCTCTTTTTAGGGGTAGATATGAGTTCCCGTTTCACCTTTTATTGCTTTTTCTAACGATTCCGGATTAGTAACTACTGCCTCTTTTCCTCCGGCTTCCAGGAATCTTACAATAGCTTGAATTTTGGGAAGCATACTTCCTTTGGCAAAATGCCCTTCTTCAATATATTTCTTGGCTTCTGCTACATTCATCTTATCCAAATCAACTTGATTCGGTTTATTAAAATTCAAACTCACTTTTTCAACCGCCGTGGAAATGATAAACAAATCAGCCTTAATATTAATGGCCAGTAAACTGGATGCATTATCTTTATCGATAACCGCTGCAACACCTTCAAGTTTTCCTTCATCATTGCGAAGTACCGGAATCCCGCCTCCACCAACACCAACTACACTAAAATTATTTTTTACCAAAATCTCAATAGCATCCTGCTCCACAATTTCAACCGGCATAGGAGAAGGAACAACTCTTCTATACCCCCTCCCCACATCATCAATAATAACCCAATCAGGGTGTTCTTTTTGCAGTTCTTCTGCCCGTTCTTTGGAATAAAATGTCCCTATTGGTTTTGCCGGGTTTTGAAATGCAGTATCGTTTTTATCTACCACTACCTGAGTCACTACTGTAGCTGTATTCTTCTTAATTCCTCTTTTTTTAAATTCATTATAGAGTGCCTGCTGAATCTGATATCCGATGGCGCCTTGAGTATCTGCTCCGCAATTAACCAAAGGTACTGAATGCATCCCTCCTGCTTCATGGGCAATTTCCGAACGTCTTAAAATAAATCCTACCTGAGGACCATTCCCATGAGTAACTACCACATCATAATCCTGCTCAATCATTCCTGCAATGTGTTTGGCTGTTTCACATACTGCATCATATTGGTCTTCCACTGTTTCATGTTGTTTATCTTTGATTAAGGAATTTCCACCTATTGCTAATACTGCTAACTTACTCATATTTTACTTCCACCCTTTCGCCATAGTTAAAGCCATAATGGCCTTTTGAACATGTAATCTGTTTTCCGCTAAATCAATAACAATGGAACGGGAACCACTTGCTACTTCATCATCTACTTCATTTCCCCGGTCAATAGGCATGGGATGAATATAATAAGCATCATCCGTAATGGCGGCAAGTTCTTTTGTATATCTCCAATCTTTATATTTTAAAGCTAATTTCTTTTCTTCTTCTTTGCCTATAGTATATCTTAACGAACTCATCCAATTTCTGGAATATACGACCTGGGCACCTTTAACCGCCTCATGTCTATCATGACTGATTTCAAATTTTGCCCCTGTGGCTTCAGCATTCTTTTTAGCCCGGGCAATTACTTCTGAGTCAAGGTCAAACCCCTCGGGATAGGCCAGGGTAAAGTCCATACCATATCTGGGAAGAAGCAAGATATCTTCCTGCACAGAACTCCAGGAACGTACCATTGAAGAATAACCCCACATCATGGTTATTTTTTTACCTTTTACGTCTCCCATATGTTCCTGAAGACCCATTAAATCAGCAAGTCCCTGGCAAGGATGATATTTATCGTGAGCCATGGATACCAGGGGAATAGTTAAATATTTTGCATATTCCCTCAATAAATCTTCTCCCTGACCATATTCTCCTATGGCATCTTCCAGAATTCTTATACCGAGTCCCACCGCATATCTGCTCATCACTTTTGCGGCATCCTCAACTGTTTCTCCCGCCTTCCCTTTCTCTTTTAACCTCATAGATTTGGGTTCAAGGAACTGGGCATGTCCTCCTAATTCGGTAGCAGCCGCTTCAAATGACTGCCTGGTTCTGACTGAAGGATTGTAGAAAAACATCAGAAAAGTCTTATCTTTAAGAATTTCAGTATAAGGCTCTTCATAGCGGTGTTTTTTCATATCTTTGGCAACTGCAAGTATTTCATCAAGCCCTTCTTTTTTCCAATCCTGGGTAGTAATTAAATGTTTCTTATATAATTCTGCCATTTTTTCCTCCTAAATTTTATTTCATCGACAAAGCAAGGATTGCTTTTTCTGTATGAAGTCTATTTTCCGCTTCATCATATACTACTGACATAGG
>QMOQ01000080.1 GCA_003650285.1 Caldisericota bacterium
TGCAACTGAGAAAATTCTGAATAAAGCACATGTAGATGTAAAGGAGTTTGGTGGCGGTGATATTTGTTGCGGTGCGCCACTCTTTTTTGCGGGAGATATGGATGGATTTAAGAAAAAAGCAGAGCAAATGGAAAAACTCATTAAAGAAAAAGGAGTTAAGCGAATCATAACAAACTGCCCGACATGTATTAAAATGATGAAGAAACATTATGCAGAAGTTGGGGTAAATATAGGTGTTGACATTGTGCATACTTTAACGTTTACAAAAGAGCTTATTGATGAAGGCAAGCTATCCCTTAAAAAAGTTGAAAATAAATCCATTACATATCATGATCCATGTATTCTTGCAAAAGACCTTGATATATCAGAAACACCGAGAATAATTCTAAAAAATATTGGATACTCTTTGCGTGAGCCAGCTTACACCGGGAAGGATGCACATTGTTGTGGCGGAAGAACAAAAGTTGGCGATAGAAATACGCGTGATGCAATAAGCAACATGAGAGAAATTGAGCTTAAAGAAACAAAAGCAACAGAGTATGTTTCTGCTTGTCCTACCTGCAAAGATGTATTAAAATCTCTTCAAATGAAGGATATTGCAGAAATTATAGGAGATGCACTTGAATAATAAACTTTCCAAAGAAATTACCCATAGAATTTTGAAAGAAACTAAAGAGAAAGTAGAGGTAAAAATAATTGATAACGCTGTTTATCTAAATGGAAATGTTTCTTCCTTTGATCAAACACTTCAAGCTGGTTTTATTGCTGCTTCTTTTAATAAATTGAGAGGAGTTGTCTCGAATTTACATTATCGCTCAGAAAAGAAAATTATATTTCCTGAAAAAGTTTCAGATAGACTTAATGGAATGGAGTTTGATGTAGTAATTGTTGGTGCAGGTGTAATAGGCGCAGCAATTGCAAGAGAATTATCCAAATTTAATTTAAGCATAGCTGTACTGGAGAGGCACAGCGATATTGGGGTTGATCAGACTGCACATAACAATGGAATGATTCATCCTGCGTTTTTAACAAAGCGCGGCACGTTAAAATGGGAGATGAATTATAAAGGAAATGCAATGTTTGATAAAGTTACTGCTGAACTTGACGTTCCGTTTAAGAGGATAGGAACACTTATTGTTGCTGAGAATTTGAAGGAAGAGTTAATGCTTTTTGCACTTCATAGTTTAGTTAAGTGGCATAGGGATCCTCCGCCGAAGGTTTTAAATAGGGGAGAATTAGATAAAGTGGAGCCCGGACTTGCACAGCATATAAAAAAAGGCCTACTTGTATGGAATACAGGTATTCTATCGCCATTTGAATTGACCATTGCTTATATGGAAAATGCCATAAGTAACGGAGTAAAATTATTCCTTGAAACTTCCGTTACCGGAGTATATACAGAAAATAATTGTGTCAAAGCAGTGGAAACGACGCAGGGCACTATCAAGACGCATTGCTTAATTAATGCCGCTGGTTTATACGCCGATAAGATTGCTGAATTTGCAGGAGATAGGTTTTTTACAATCCACCCCAGAAGGGGAGCAACGATTATTTTTGATAAAACATACCAACCGATGAAGACGGTACTGGGTAGTTTCAGTATGCGGGAAAATAGAAACCCGCATTCAAAAGGTGGTGGCTTTATTCCTACAATTGATGGCAATCTCCAACTTGGCCCTACTGCCTGTGAAGTAAAAGATAGAGAGGATACGGCAACAACTTTTGGAGACATAAGCGAACTTTTAGATAAATTTGTGCCTATTCTTTCGCGTCTTAAACCAGAATATCCTAAGGCAAGCAAGGATAAAATTATTACATATTTTGCAGGAGCGAGAGCTGCAACGTTCAAGGAAGATTTTATTATCGAGCCATCACAAAAAATAAAGGGTTTGATTCATGTAGCTGGTATACAATCTCCGGGTCTTGCCTCTGCACCTGCTATAGCTGAGAGGGTGTATGAAATTATAAGAAATGAAGTAAGTCCTGATGTAAAAACCGAGTTTAATCCTGTAAGGAAAAGATTTAAACCATTTTCTGAAATGGACGAAAGCGAGATTACCAAACGCACCAAAGAGGATTCTCAGTACGGTCATATTATTTGCAGATGCGAACATGTAAGTGAGAAAGAAATTGTTAATGTATTACATGATGATATTCCAGTAGAAAGTGTCGATGCGATAAAAAGAAGGACGCGTGCAGGTATGGGAAGATGTCAGGGTGGTTTTTGTTTACCAAGGGTGATGGCTATAATAGAACAGGAAAAGGGATTAAATAAGGAACGTATTACAAAAAACGGAGAAAAATCATTTATTCTAAACGAAAAAACAAAAAGGGGGGAGAAATGAAATATTTTATCGTGATTGACGGCGGTACTCAAAACATTAAGGCATTTGTATTTGATGAAAAAGGAAATGAAATATCTAAAGGAATGCACTCCGTAACGCCATATTTTTCTGTACAGCCTGATTTTGCTGAACAAGATGCAGAACAATATTTATCAATTGTAAAAGAAGTAACAAAAAAAGTGGTAAAAGATTCCGGTGTGTTAGAAGATGATTTTGTTGCTCTTTCTATCACAACGCATAGAAGTACTATTATCCCTGTGGATAAAAATGGTAAAGTAATTCGTCCTGCGATTACCTGGCTTGATGAAAGGAAGACGGATGGTTTGTCCCTTCCGGGTGGAATGGGAAGATTATTTATAAAGATAGGGGGTATGGAGGAGACACTTAAAAAATATCAAAGACGATCGAAATTCAACTGGCTTCGCAAACATGAACCAAAAAATTATAGAAAAACTTATAAGTTTCTTACCGTTTCATCGCACATATTCCATGCTCTTACGGGAGAATTTAAGGACTGTTCTTCAATGATCGTAGGAATTTTCCCAATTGATTTAAAACAGCTCGCCTGGCACAAAAACCCGCTTGTTTATAAAGTCTTTGGGGTAGAAAGAAAAAAGCTTCCAGACCTTGTTTCTCCTACAGACATTGCAGGACACGTATCAAAAACAGGGGCAAGGGATTTTGGAGTAAAAGAAGGACTTCCTATCATTATTGGTGCAGGAGACAA
>QMOQ01000081.1 GCA_003650285.1 Caldisericota bacterium
GCTACCGCGATAAAAATACTTAGAAACTTTTTCATTAAAAGTTCCTCCTTTCATTTTGTAAAATTTTTAAACGTTTAAAAACCTTTTTCAAGATCTTTTTTTAATTCTTTTTCATCTTTTCTTTCTTTAATGCTTTATTTTTTTATCCTTTCTCTACCACCTCCGTTTGCCTTTTTCTTCAAGGCGTATATTTTATATTGAAATTAACTGCCCCAGAACCTAAAAACATTTGCAGAGGTCCGTGTTGTGCATCGCTGCATCCTGCGGTGACTCACCCTGCCAGTCCTTAAACCCTGAAGCAAGTATCCCCAAAAATAATTTTCTTGCCATTGCCTATTGGTGCCAGGCACAAACAGGCAATCCTTTTTTGTCATTGCTTCTTTTTTTCTCGTTCAGTTTTCAAGGTACTTTCTGCCTTTCTTTCTACAAGGAAGATTTTTTTCTCAAAATATAACACAACAGGAATTTAACCTTCCACCTATATAGTGCAAATTTCGTGCCAGAACGGTACGCACGCAAGAGTTTATATTTCAAGAAATACAGTATTTATATAACGCCTTTATATTTTTTCAAAAATTTTCTGCTCGCCTTTTTTCAAAAAACCGAGCACGCTTTCGGGTAATGCCTGCCCTCTTTCCTGTGTAAAATTTACCCCACCGTGTAAATTATTCCCTATTGCAAAATCCATATCCATCAATACAATAGCAACTTCATTATCTTACTGTTAGAGTAAGGATTACCACGTTTTTTAGTTTCAGTTCCATATCAAAAATTAAAATTATATGACTTAGTTTTTAAGAGCTACTGAAATGGGGTTACTTTTCTTTAGCAAGTTTCAGTAATTCCCTCTTTACTTCATCAGAAATTCTGAAATTCTCCCTTACTAAATCTTCTATAATTTCACTAACTGAAGTAATTATTTTCTTTTTCTTTGCCTTTAGAATAATGCCTAATGTTCCTGTAATTTTTAATCTTAAATTTTTTGCACTGTTTCTTGCTTTGTTATCATCTAATATAAGGAGTGGGTCTTCGGTTTCCAATCCTAAAGCAATTACTTCTGATTCTCCGGGGTCAAGATGTAGCTCAAGAATCCTTACTGCCTTTCGATTTCTCACTTTCTTAATCCGTATCCAAGTTTTAAGGGGCTCACCAAATTCTTCTCCGACCTTTTCTGGAATCCATATCTCACCATACATATCTTTTAGCAAATTCAATCTTCCGATTCTGCTCAGAACAATTAAACAGCTTGTATCACTAATGACCTTACGCATTTTTAAAATCTTCTTTTAATTCTTCTTTGGGATAATTAAAAACTGAGCCTCCAAATTTTCCTAATAGTTCTATAAAAGTTCTTTTCGAAACCTCTGCTACAGATGCTGCCTGTCCCAGTGAAAGTACTGATTTTTCATAGAGATATACTGCTATAGTGAATTTTATATCTTCACTATCTACCTGAGCAGTTTCTGGCAATTTTATTTTAAGCGTTTTCATCTTTTTTCACCTCAATTCATTTTATCGGAAAATAAATACAAGTCAATGTATTTTGTATTAAGGCGCCAGTTTCCTGATTTGGTAGTTAAGGCAAAGATTCCAGTTAGAAGGAGAACACCCCTTCTAACTTTCCCCAAAAGAAAAGAATAAAAAAGGGATTGCTTCGGTCGCTATCACTCCACTTGACATAAGGACGTCAAGGAAAAAAATGCAAAGACAGGAAGGAGTGCAAAGACAAGATTCCGGAAGAATCAAAAGAGAGATTGCCGCACTCGCCTAACATCTCGTTCGCAATGACGATAAGGCTGCCACTTCACAGCGTAATACGTGCCAAGGAAAAGAGCAAGGTGGCAAAAAAAGGGGGTCGTTATTTTTCTTCCACTGCGCTTAAAACGATAAGGAACGCATCGCCCCTGCTGAGAGCTTTTTTCTCGGCGTAGCCGTTTTGGAACAGCCCGTGCTGGATAGAAAGCAGTTTAACGGTTTCTTCTTCTGTTAGAGCATCTCCGCCGACAACTCTTTCATATTGCTCCCCCACTCCAAAAACCTGCATCTCCCACCTCAGCATTTCAATAGGAGAAACATAAGCATCAGCGACAAACTCCTCGGGGAACTGAAAACCATGCCTCTTCAAATAAAGAAAATCCTCAAACATCGGGTCACCTTTCCTCACTCCCTCTATCACTTCGTAGCCGGGAAATATAGAAACAAGATAATAATAAGCGTCAAGCATTTTATTTTTGCCGATGAGGTATGCGTGATAAGCTTTGTTGATGAACAGGTCCAGCTTGTTGGACATTGCCACGATGTTCCCACGTTTTACGCTTCTTGTATACTTGAAAGCGCGGGAAAGAACAACAAGGCAGTCGATCTGCGTGATATAAGCGTTTTCGTGGAGTGTGCCGTCGCTGTACCCCTGTATGATACCGATCTCCGCAAGCTTTTCCCCGGCGGTCTTTTGTTGTTCGTCGGCTAGCACCGCAGGAACAGCTGCTATGATAAAAATCAAAACAAGCATCAAAGCAATGTACCTTTTCATTATATTTTCATTTACCTCCAATAATTCTTGCTGAACTTTTTTTCATCCTTTTCCCCGCACTGTTTGTTTTTCATACTATTTACTTTTCGTACTGTATCAAAAAAATACTTTGCCTCTTTTATATATTTCTTCTATATATATTGTAGCAATTTATCCTGTTTCTTCAACCTCGCCTAAAATTCTTACAAGGGCAAGAATTCTGCCCAAAACGACGGGACGCTTTGTGATAAATCTTTCGTACAGTTTTTTGAAAGAGTGCGTCCTTCTGTACTCTTTCAAAAAATATTCACTCATCTTTATAGGCGATGGCGGGCGGATAGGCGAAAGCACCAAACTAAAAAAATTGTACACTTCCGTTTCCCCGTCTTTTGAGCTGCTCCACCCGTAGCGCTTTTTTATTGTTTCCATATCCGTCCCCGCGTTAAGGTGTGTTAACAATTTTTTCAGCTCATTTTCCTTCCTGGTTAGTCTCGCAATGTTTTTCTTGCTGTGTACGCTCCCTTTTTCCAAATTTTTCAAGTGCTTGCCA
>QMOQ01000082.1 GCA_003650285.1 Caldisericota bacterium
AAAGGCATTGTTTCTAGCAGTAATATTGTGATAACTTTGGCTGTCTGCTGTTTTTTTTTCAGTAGAGCAACCTGCTAGACATAGGATAGAAATAAAAAGGAAAAACAGAAATAGTACCTTTGTGGATTTCAACGTTTATAGGTTTGGTATACTAACTAATATCTTACAAAATTATTTTAATTTTTCAGAAAAAGAACAGAAGTAGTTAACGAGTGAAAGACAGTAAGAATAAGAAGGTTTTTCGTAAGCTTAAAAATAAGTACCGACTTGTCATATTAAATGACGAAACGTTTGAAGAAAGAGCCTCTTTCAGGTTATCAAGATTCAATGTGTATGTTATATTGAGCACATCGGTAGCATTGCTGGTGATGTTAATGTTTTCGTTAATCATTTTTACTCCACTTAAAGAATATATACCAGGATACGGTGATGTGAAGCTTAGGAAAGATCTGGTTACTTTAAAAGTTGAGGCAGATTCACTTGCTGTTGTGGTAAATCAGCAGGATTTATGGATTCGCATTGTCAAGAATGTGCTGGAGGGCAATGTGGATACTTCTGCTTTTGCTATGAATCAATCTGTAAAAAATTATGACTCTATTGATCTTGATAAAATACCAATTGAAGATGAGAATCTTAGAGAAGAAATTGAAAGAGAAGAGAATTTTGCCTTAATATTTTCCCGGCAATTGCAACAAGGGAAAACGGAGCTATCAGGTCTCAGTTTTTTTTCACCAATTAGCGGTTATATCACGGCAGCATTCAATCCAAATGAAGATCACTATGGAATAGATGTGGTTGCCCCCGAAAAGGAGCCTATAAAAGCTACTATGGATGGGGTAGTAATTTTTTCTTCATGGACGATGGAGACGGGATATGTTATTGGTATTCAACATGAATATAATTTAGTATCATTCTATAAGCATAATTCAGTATTGTTAAAAAAAGTTGGTAATTTTGTGAAAGCGGGAGATGCTATAGCAATCATGGGGAGTAGCGGAGAATTAACAACAGGGCCGCATCTCCACTTTGAATTATGGTATGAAGGACTTCCGGTAAACCCTGAGGATTACATAGTTTTTTAAATAGTATTCATGGCAATGTTCGGCAGCACAAAAGAAGAAGCTTTCCCTAAAAACGGATCGGGTTCTAATCAAACTAATCAGTTTGTTGAAGGAACTGTGATTCAAGGCGAGGTACGATCTAATAATGACATCAGAGTTGATGGAGTTATTAAAGGTACTTTGCAATCAAATTCTAAAGTTGTGATAGGCGCAAAAGGAAAGGTGGAGGGTGATGTGTTATGTAAAAATGCAGATGTTTCTGGCTCAATTAAGGGCAGAATTGAAGTTAATGAACTATTGTTTTTAAAAAGTACTGCGGTCATTGATGGAGATATTATTGCCAACAAATTGGTTGTCGAATCGGGTGCTAAGTTCAATGGCACTTGCAGGATGGGCGCACATCAATTGAAAAATGAAGAAAGCGCCACGGCCACACTCAAAAAAGAAGCCATATAGGGAGTATATTAAATATTCCGGTTTAGGTTTTCAATTATTAGCTGTTATTTTATTGGGAGTATTTATCGGAAGTAAGTTAGATCAATACTTTGAATTGGAATCTGGCGCGTTGACAGCAGCTTTTTCACTTTTGTTTACTATTATTGGTATGTATATAATAATAAGAGAGGTTAATAAATAGAAAAATGCTCAAGTACAGATACTTTGTCAGGAAGGCCTTGAAACTGACGTTCTTTCTAATAGTTACTTTATCTATCCTCAGTCTTGATTATTTTGAGTTTTTTCAGCCATACCGTTATTTTTCCTGGGCTAGTTTGTTTTTCTTTCTTTCCCTTACCTTGGTTTCAGGGTACTACAATTCAAGAAGCATTAAGAAACCGTTCTTTTTTAATATTTTCCTAGGCACCCTAACGGTTAAGTTTTTCTTGAGTATCGCTTTTATTGTGGTTTTTTTCTTATGGTTTAAACCTACGAGTAACTTATACATCGTCCCATATTTTATTCTGTTTTCATTCTTTAAAGCATTTGAATCATTGATCTTGCTTAAATATGCCAGGGAACCTTCTTTGGATTCTAATGAAGGTAAGTAGTAAATAAGGTTGAGTTAAAACTCGAAGGTTTCAACAAAGGAAGTCGTGAAATTTCCTTCTTTGAATTCATCATTGCGCATAAGGGCAATATGAAAAGGAATAGTTGTTTTCACGCCTTCTACGATAAATTCGTTTAAAGCCCGATCCATTTTCGCTATTACGGCATCTCTTGTCTTTGCTTTGCAGATAACCTTTGCTATCAGAGAATCATAATAGGGAGGAACGGTATAGCCTGCGTAGGCATGTGTGTCAACTCTTACCCCGTGGCCTTTTGGTGTGTGAAATGAAATAATTTTTCCCGGGCATGGGATGAAATCTTTATAAGGGTCTTCCGCATTTATTCTACACTCAATAGCAAATAATTGAGGAAGGTAAATTTTACCCTTCAATTTAACTCCGGCAGCAATTTTTATTTGTTCTTTAACCAGGTCGTGATCAATCACTTCTTCTGTTACCGGATGTTCAACTTGAATTCTTGTATTCATTTCCATGAAATAAAAATTCTTGTATTTATCGACAAGAAATTCTACTGTGCCCAAACTTTCATATTGTATCGATTTGGCTGCTTTTATGGCGGCAGTTCCCATTTTTTTTCGCAATTTATCATCAACAAAAGGGGAGGGGCTTTCCTCAACCAACTTCTGCATTCTTCTTTGTATTGAACATTCTCTTTCAGAAAGATGAATTACATTGCCATATTGATCACCTGCAATTTGAATTTCGATATGCCGTGGTTCTTCTATGAATTTTTCTAAGTAAATGCCGTCATTTGAAAAGGAAGCACGAGCTTCTGCCTTAGCCTGTTGCATTGCATTTTCAAGATCTGTTTCATCGCTAATGATTCTAATGCCTTTACCGCCACCACCGGCAGTAGCTTTGATCATTACAGGGTAGCCTATTTTTTTTGCATTTTTTTTACCCTCTTTTAAATCTGTAATTAAGCC
>QMOQ01000083.1 GCA_003650285.1 Caldisericota bacterium
AGGAGCGCCAGCGACTGACGCGGCAATCTTTCTTTTGATTCTTCCGGGATCTCATCTTTGTTCCTTTCATTCTTTTCTAATAATCTCTGTATTTGCCTTTCAGGCCTCTTAAAAAGCCCAATAACGCCTGATAAACACTGCATTTGTAGAATATCGCCTTATACCCCCTTTAAAGGCCTCTTATAGAACGATTTACAAAAAGGGGTACATTTATGTTAAAAACCTCTGTCATAGCTCGTAAGACGCACGTAAACGCTATAAAAAAATCCTGCGTTTACCAGGGTTTTTAGGGGATGGCACGAAGGAATGCGGGTTTCTTGAGGGTACACTTGCAGACGGTATAATCAAGAAACCCTTTATTTAAGCCAAAGTCGTTTTTGGAATACTTCTTTTAAAAAGTGTAATTTGAGAAAAATGCCAGGAAATGGCTTAACTTCGCAGAAACATCCCCAAAACATAGCGTTTACCAGTGTTTTTCTAAATTGAGGGAACACATTTCTTTTATCAGAGGGGAATTTGTCTCCTCAAAACAAACAGAGACCCCGAAATAAAACTTGGCATGTATTACGGCAAGTACAAATTTTTGTTGTGGCAGTCCCAGTGTTGAGAGTAGAGATTGCTTTGGCCATGTCTCGCAAAACCCCACAATATTAAAACACAAAAGCTATCATTTTTAGATTTGATCCCCCCTCAAATTGTCAAGGACTATTAATTTTTAAAATTTTAAATTTGCCTATAATTATAATAAAAGATAGGAGTTATTCAAATTGAAGGAGGAGCAATGAGCGAAAGTTTAAAGGAGAGTGTTTGTCTAAAAGTATATGTGGGTAAGCATTAAAAAGGACGAAAAAGGAGAAACCTGGCTTGAACCCGCAAACTTTTATTGCAGGGAGATCAAAGGGAAGAACTTTAAAATTGTAGGCGTCATTACTTACATGTTTAAAAAGTTTACGTAGGAGGTATTCGTGATCTTAAATGAATCTTTATTGAATGCAGCAAAAAATGGTGATTTGTCGGGAGTAAAAGCAGCTTTAAAAAAGGGTGCAGATATTAATGCAAAGAATAAAGTTGACATGACTGCTTTAATGCTAGCTTCTGCAAAAGGACATACAGACGTAGCAGAGCTACTTATAAAAAACGGAGCAGATGTTGATGCAAAAGATAATAAAGGTTGGACTGCTTTAATGTTTGCTTCTTCTGAAGGACATACGGATATAGCAAAGCTACTAATAGAAAATGGTGTAGATGTTAATGTAAAGGATAAAGATGGTATGACTGCTCTAATGTATGCCTCTTTTGATGAACATACAGATATAGCAAAGCTACTGATAAAAAACAGTGCAGATGTTGATGCAAAAGATAATTATGGTAGAACTGTTTTGATAAGGGCTTCTTCATTTGGGCACCCAGAAGTAGTAAGGTTGCTAATAAAAAACAGTGCAGATGTTAATGCAAAAGATAAAAATGGTTTAACTGCTTTAATTAATGCTTCTTCAAATGGGTATACAGAGGTAGCAAAATTGCTTATAGAAAATGGCGCAGATGTTAATGTTAAAGACCATAACGGTAGAACTGCTTTAATGCGGGCTTCTTTAATGGAGTATACAGATATAGTAAAGCTACTAATAGAAAATGGCGCAGATGTTAATGTAAAGGATAAAGATGGTATGACTGCCCTAATGTATGCTTCTGAAGAGGGATATACGGAGATAGTGTCTTTGCTAAAAAACGCTGGCGCAAAAGAATAATGCTAACTCTAAACAATAATAAAAATATGAGCATAAATGAGCTAGATACAGTTATTTTTACAAATGCAGTATAAAATTACCAAAGGAGTTATAAAAAGCAAATGAAAGCGGCGATCTACACAAGAGTATCTACAAATGACCAGGTAATAAGGAGGTAGGGTATGGACTTAAATGAATCTTTATTGAATGCAGCAAGAAATGGCAGCTTGTCGGGAGTAAAAACAGCTTTGGAAAATGGTGCAAACGTTAATACAAAAGATAATAAGGGCATAACTCCCTTAATGTATGCTTCTGTAAATGGACAGACAGCGGCAGTAAAGCTACTAATAGAAAATGACGCAAATGTTAATGAAAAAGCCAATGATGGTTGGACTGCTTTAATGCGGGCTTCTTTTGAAGGACATACGGATGTAGTAAAGCTACTTGTAGAAAGCGCTACAGATGTTAATATAAAAGCAAATGATGGTATAACTGCTTTAATGGCAGCTTCTTACGGGAGGTATGCAGATGTAGTAAAATTGCTTATAGAAAACGGCGCAGATGTTAATGCGAAAGACGATAGAGGTTGGACTGCCTTAATGTATGCTTCTCAAAAGGGACGTACAGAGATAACCTCTTTGTTAAAAAAGGCTGGCGCAAAAGAATAATGCTAACTCTAAACAATAATAAAAATATGGGCATAAATGAGCTAGATACAATTATTTTTACAAATCGCATTATAAAACAATAATGGGGAGCCAAAAGTGAAAATAATGAAAGCGGCAATTTACACTAGAGTTTCCACAAACGACAATGTGATACGGGCGTCGCAAATAAATATTATCGTATATATGTTCTCAATCTAAAGAAATACCTGAGTTAATTATTTCTTTGGATGATAACTTAATTGATGGCAAGGTATTTGTTGCTTTATGTAGAGGTTCTTGATCGCTTAGTGATAGAAGATTATATACGCATTTTTCTTTGTTCCATGGCGGAGGTATTGCTCCCCATGTATTAGCAAAATCTACCGTTGAGAAATCGGAGAATGAATAAAATCATTGAAAAAAAGATTCTTAATTTCCTTCTCGAATTTCATATAACGTTTCGCGGATAAAAGAAGTTGCCGAAGGTAATTTGGGTGAAGCGAAACGAAATCTTTTATTTGCTGTTATATGACCCGAAGGGCAAGGTTGTGAAGCTACTGTAGAGTTGTGGGCAAAGAAGATTCTCACTATCTTATCCTACTTTAATTACAATGCCTTATACATTGTTATAAAGGCAA
>QMOQ01000084.1 GCA_003650285.1 Caldisericota bacterium
AACTTCAATAAAAGCTCTGTAGTTTATGAAAAAGTGGAGTCACAATTAAATATGGGAAGACAAGTTTACGTTGTTTGTCCGCTTATAAAAGAATCGGAAAAAATTGATCTGCTTGATGCAGAAACACTATTTGAAAGATTAAACACCCATGTTTTTCCAAATAGAAGAATTGCTCTACTGCATGGTAAAATGAAAACAAAAGAGAAAGACTCTATCATGGAACAATTCAAAAATGGTAAGTTTGATATTCTGGTTTCTACTACTGTGATCGAAGTGGGAATAGATGTACCGAATGCAACGGTGATGATAGTTGAGCATGCAGAAAGATTCGGGCTTAGCCAACTGCATCAATTACGAGGCAGGGTCGGACGTGGTTCCGATAAATCTTACTGCTATCTCATTGTTCATCCGCCAATCAGTGAAGAAGGAAGAGAAAGATTAAATATTATGATCGAAACTAATGATGGATTTAAAATTGCTGAGAAAGATCTTGAAATAAGAGGTCCAGGAGATTTCTTCGGAACCCAGCAATCAGGGATTCCTATCTTTAAACATGCAAATATAATCCGTGATCGTGAGCTTTTAAAAACAGCAAGAATTTTAGCTTTTGATATTATTGATGAAGATTATAGTCTTGATCTGACAAAAAATGAAATCCTTAATAAAGGATATTTTGGTAAATATGCAAAGCGTGAGAAGTTGTTTGATTTTTAAAATATCTTGGAGATAATTATGCCAGAAACAAAACGAATCCCAGTAAAGAATATCTACAATTTGATGGTGGAAGTTTTTACAAAACTTGGAGTTCCAAATGATGAAGCAAAAGTTTGTGCAGATGTGCTGATCGAAAGTGATTTGACGGGTATTGAATCACATGGAGTGGGTCGTCTAAAAATGTATTGCGATCGAATTAAAGCCGGAATTCAATTTACTAATACAAAGATAGATGTGATAAAAGATTTTGCTGCAATTGCCGTTTGGGATGGTAATCATGGTATGGGACAGGTGATTTCTAAACTAGCAATGCAGAATGCAATTGATAAAGCAAAAGAATTCGGAATCGGATGTGTTACCGTTCGCAATTCAACACATTATGGCATCTGCGGGTATTATGCAAAAATGGCTTGTGACCAGAATATGATTGGAATTACAATGACAAATGCACGTCCCTCAATTGCTCCACTATTTGGGGTAAGCCCAATGTTGGGTACAAATCCGATCTGTTTTGGCGCACCATCCGATAAAGAATACGATTTTATTTATGATGCAGCAACTTCTATTTCTCAACGTGGGAAAGTTGAGCTCTATAATCGTGCTGAAAAGCAGACGCCTGAAGGTTGGGCAATTAATGAAGAAGGAAAAACTTACACAGATACAAAACAACTCTTGGTCGATCTAATAGAAGGAAAAGCGTCAATGATTGGACTGGGTGGCATGGAAGAAGAAACCGGCGGACATAAAGGTTACAGCTTAGCTGTTATGGTTGAAATCCTCTCATCTGCATTGCAGGCGGGCAGTTTTATGCATCATCTTAATGGCTGGGAAGACGGCAAACGGATTCCATATAAACTCGGACATATCTTTATCGCAATGGACATCGAAAAATTCACTGATATTAAAGATTTCAAACGCATTACTGGTAAAATAATGACTCAACTGCAGAATTCAAAGAAACGTCCGGATAAAGACCGAATCTGGATTGCCGGGGAAAAAGAGTATTTCCAAGAAAAGGAAATTAGAAGAAATGGAATTTCTATAAATCCGGGTTTGCAGAAAAATTTGATAACGATAATAAACGAATTGAATTTAGAAGCTTATAATAATTTATTTTAACTATTATTAACACTTGACAGTACAATCTCATTTAAAATTAAGTTTGCGATAATTGATTGATACTGGATTTTTTGGAGGATAAATGTTTTTTAATAATCTATCGGGACTTTTTTCTAATGATATAGCAATTGATCTTGGGACGGCAAATACGCTGGTTTATAAAAAAGGTATCGGTATTGTGATCGATGAGCCATCTGTTGTGGCAATTTCTACTGATAATAAAAAAATTATTGCAATTGGTGAAGATGCAAAAAATATGTTGGGTAAAAACCCGGAAGAAGTGAATATTATCAAGCCGCTTAAGGATGGCGTAATAGCTGATTTCCAGGTAACCGAACTCATGCTGAGAAACTTGATATTTAGAGCTCAGAAAAAACGTCTTCTCATTAAACCACGTGTGATCGTTTGCGTTCCTTCAGGCATAACAGAAGTAGAAAAAAGAGCTGTAAGAGATAGCACACTTCACGCTGGAGCTCGCGAAGTACATCTTGTTTCCGAACCAATTGCTGCAGCTATAGGTGCAGATCTTCCAATTCATAAACCTCAAGGTAACCTTATTATGGATATTGGGGGTGGAACTACCGAGATTGCCATCATTTCACTTTCCCATATTGTTGTACACTCTTCCATTCGTGTAGGTGGCGATAAAATGGACGAAGCAATTGTAACTTATCTGCGAAAAAGAAATAATATCTTGGTCGGCATTCAAACTGCCGAAAAAATTAAAAAAGAGATTGGGTCTGCCTATCCTCTCGAAAGTGAACTAAAAATGGAAGTTCGTGGACGAGATATTATAACAGGTTATCCGATCACAGTTGAAGTAACCTCCGAGGAAATTCGAGAAGCCCTTTCTGAAACCGTACAATCTATTATAGATGCTGTGAAACGTCTTTTTGAAAAAACAGCTCCAGAACTTGCTGCCGATATTGCTGAGCGAGGATTGATCCTTACCGGTGGCGGAGCAAATCTTAAAGGGCTTGATAAAAAGATACAAGAAACTGTTGATCTACCTGTTCATGTCATGTCGGAAGCTCTTACTTGTGTTTTAAAAGGATGCGGTCGTGTGCTTGATAACATGGAAGAATTCAGGGATGTTCTCATTAAGAAAATAGAAGATTAATACCGTGAAGAGAGAGTTTCATTTTCTAATCTATCT
>QMOQ01000085.1 GCA_003650285.1 Caldisericota bacterium
GTGAACCAGGAGGCACTTGTAGGAAAGACGATCCAGGATATCGTTGAAGGAAAAACCAATATCGAATTTTAAAAGTGAAGGAAGGTTAAGAGTTCCCGCAAGGAGCTCTGATTTACATTTTGATATGAAAAGAGATACATCTAAAATAACAAATTTAGTCAAGGTCGAAAAAGTAGAGATGCGGGGAATAATCAAGCAATTTCCGGGCGTGCTGGCGAATAACCGAATTGATTTTGATGTCCGTGCCGGGGAAGTTCATACCCTTCTTGGCGAAAACGGAGCCGGAAAAAGTACCCTGATGAAAATTCTTTACGGTATATATCATCAAGATAAAGGTGAAATCTACGTTAACGGAAAATTGGTTAATATAAATTCTCCGCTGGATGCAATTCGACTGGGGATTGGGATGGTACATCAGCATTTTATGCTTGTCCCTACCCTTACCGTAGCAGAAAATGTTGCCTTAGGACTTCCTTCCTCACGGAAGTTTCTTCTTGACCTTGATGTTGTCTCAGAACGCATTAAAGAACTTTCCAAGGTCCATGGGCTCTATGTTGACCCGGAGGCAAAAGTATGGCAACTCTCTGTAGGAGAGCAGCAACGAGTGGAAATAATAAAAATATTATATCGCGGAGCTTCTCTCCTTATTTTAGATGAACCGACTGCTGTTCTTACTCCGCAAGAGGTGGAAGAACTTTTTCATGTCTTGCGGAGTATGCTCAATAAGGGATACTCTATTATTTTTATCAGCCATAAGCTTCATGAAGTTCTGTCATTGAGTAATCGCATAACCGTACTGCGTGATGGTCATGTAGTAAAAACCATTTCTGCTGCTGAAGCAACCAAAGAGAAACTCGCCCGCCTTATGGTGGGGAGGGAAGTTCTCTTGCAAGTTGAACATCCTTCGATAGAACTTGGGGGAGCAGGTCTTGCTTTAGAAGGAGTTTGGGCTCAGGGGGATGAAGGTCATCCTGCCCTGCGGGGAGTTGACCTTGAAGTGTACTCTGGTGAAATTCTGGGAATTGCCGGAGTCTCAGGGAATGGCCAGCGTGAACTTGCGGAAGTTATCGCCGGTCTGCGCAAACCCACAAAAGGCAAAGTTTCTATAAAAGGGACTGAAGTTACCAATTGGTCTCCTTCACAGCTTCTCGAGCATGGTCTTTCTTATATTCCCGAAGAACGAATGCGAGATGGGACAATACAAAAATTTACCGTGGAGGAAAATCTGATCCTTAAAGATCACATACACCAACCTTATGCCGAGGGAATATTTATGAATTTTAAGAACATTGCCCGGGAAAGCGAGCGTCTGATAAGTGATTTTGATATCAGGACTCCTTCTCGTTATACTTCTTTAAAAAGCCTTTCCGGTGGAAATATCCAGAAATTAATCCTGGCACGGGAGCTCTCCCGAAAGCCCGGTGTCCTGGTGGCCGCCCAGCCTACCCGCGGCTTAGATATCAGTGCTACGGAATATGTTCATCGTCAATTGATTGAACAAAGGACAAAATTAAAGACAGCGACTCTTCTCATTTCTGATGATTTAGATGAAATTTTATCACTCTCTGACCGTATTGCAGTTATCTACGAAGGTAAGATTATGGGTGTAGTAAAACGAAACGAAGTTAGTGTTGGGGAATTGGGTATGATGATGGGAGGAGTACATAAAGATAAGATAAAGTAAGAGTTTTGCGAATCAGGAATATCTGCCACTGTTACCCGGATGAACTTTACTGGATGAATCCTGAAAATATTGATAATCTGATTAAACAGAATATAAAAATGCTCTTTCTGATAGAATATATTCCTTAAACACCTCTGCCTTCGCCAAAAACGGAGTCAACAAATCGTTCCCCGAAATCTTCTCTTAATGTAACTCCATCTGATCACTCTCTTCTCCTTAAACCAGAGGAAAGAAGAGAATTTAGAGCACAAGTCCTTAAATTTCGTTCGACCAAACCTATTTTTATCATTCACTCACCAGGTGATGAAGAATATTTCGGAGGATGTGTATCGGCGGGAAGAGGTTTTGCCCATCCCGAGGAAGTCTCCACCCTGGCGAAGTTAGTTGGTGCTTACAAAACAGATTTAGATATTTTATGAAAAGTAACAGGGAATGATTCTCTTGATACTCTAATTGAGATCCTTTCAAAAGATCATTAATAATAAATTTTTTACACTGATTCATTTGACTCTATTAAAGGTCTAACCTATAATTTAGGAAACTTAATATTTGAATATAATAATCTAAAAAGATATAATGGGCTTCAGTTATAAGAAACCCTATAAAAACTGGGCAAAATTACCGCTGTATTGAGCTGATACAGCATCCACCTTTGTAATATTAGGGCACAACTTTCGAGTAGGAGTAATTATGAAAAGATGTTTTACAATCATCCTCAACCCAATTGCGGATCAGGAAAATGCAAAGAAAAAGATTCCCATAATAAAAGAGTTCTTTTCAAAAAATGAAAGAGATTTCAAAATTATTCTTACAGAAGGAATCGGTCATGCTACTTCCATAGCAGAATCAAGTGCTCAAATTCCTGATAACGTCATCATAGCCGCCGGCGGAGATGGTACTTCTAATGAAGTAATAAACGGACTTATGTTAGATTCCCGTAAATCCGAATCATCATCAATCCATCAAAATCGTTTACAGTTTGGTGTCTTACCTATTGGTCGCGGGAATGACTTTGCCTTTGGAGCAGGAGTTCCACATGATCTTACAGAGAGCATGCGACTTCTTCTTGATGGGACTTTTTATCCAATGGATGTTGGACTTATTGCCGGAGGTGACTTTCCTGAGGGTCGGTACTTCGGAAATGGTGTTGGCATCGGCTTTGATACAATTGTCGGGCTGGAGGCGGCGAAAATGAAGCATTTTCATGGAGCGGCATCATATATTATTGCAGCGATTAAAACGTTGGTAATGCTCCCCAAAGCTCCAACAGTCGAAATA
>QMOQ01000086.1 GCA_003650285.1 Caldisericota bacterium
AGGGTACACCCATATACGAGCAAATAATAAAAGAGGTGAAAATGGGCATTGCAAAAAAACTGCTTAAAGAAGGAGAAAAGCTTCCTCCAATAAGAGAAATGGCTATCAAGCTTTCAGTAAACCCGAATACCGTTGCAAAAGCATACAGAGAGCTTGAAAGAGAAAATATTGTAAAAACAATTATAGGAAGGGGGACATTCATAAAAAAAATGAAAAGAGATTCTTCCAAAAAAGAAAAAATTGATAAACTTATAGATATGCTTATTCTAGAAATATATAATGCAGGATATACAAAAGAAGAAATTATAAATAAAATTTACAAAAAGGAGGCGTAAAATGATTGTAGCAACAATGGATTATGTACCAGGAAAAAAGGTAAAAGAAATTTTAGGCATTGCAACAGGCAATGTAGTAAAAACGAAGAACATTGGCAGAGACATCATGGCAGGATTAAAAAATCTTGCAGGCGGAGAAATTGGCGAGTATGTAGAGCTCTTAAAAGATTCAAGAGATGAAGCATTAACAAGAATGATAAAAAATGCTGAAGAGCTCGGTGCAGATGCAATAATTAACGTAAGGCTTGCCACATCTTCTGTAATGCAAGGAGCAGCAGAACTGCTTGCTTATGGAACAGCAGTAAAGCTTGAAAATGAAAAATGAACATAATTGAGCTGAACAATGTTAGTAAATCCTTTGGTACAGTTCGGGCGCTCAATGACTTGACGCTCACTGTGCCAGAGGGTAGTATTTTTGGATTTTTAGGCCCAAACGGAGCAGGTAAAACTACCACGATCAAGATTTTGCTCAGATTGATAAAAGAAGACAGCGGTACTATAAACCTTTTTGGAGAAAAAATTGACATAGAAAACAAAATAAAACGAAAAAGAATAGGATTTGTCCCGGAAGAATTTTCATTGTATAACTATATGACGGGATGGGAAATACTGCGTTTTAATGCAGGGCTTTTCGAAAAAAAGAACCTCATTAAAATAGACGAGCTACAAGATACATTCCATTTGCCTTTGCGAGAAAAAATATCCACATACTCTAGAGGAATGAAAAAAGCACTCTCCCTTTATATAGCATTATCAACGGGGCCAGAACTTTTGATTCTGGACGAACCTACTGACGGTCTGGATCCTGTTGTAAGAAAACGTCTGTTAGATTTTTTGATAAAAGAAGTTGCTGAAAAAAATATTACAATTTTTTTCAGCTCTCACATCTTAAGCGAGGTAGAAAAAATATGTGATACGGTAGCAATAATAAAAAGGGGTAAAGTGATAATACAAGAGGAACTGGATAAAATAAAAGAAAATGCCAATCTTATTACTGTGCGCCTTTCATCCAAAATAGATACCGGTAAGCTTGATGCCATAGGGATAACAAACATAAGCAAAATTGATGAATTTACGTTTGACCTGAAGCTATTTAAAAATTCTAGCGCAATAGTAAAAAAGATAGAGAATGCAGGGGGAGAAGTTGTCCGCAAAATTCCACTTTCTTTTGAAGACATCTTTATGCATTTTATGGAGGAAAAAAATGTGGCCACTCATTAAAAAAGAACTTAAAGAAAATCTAACAAAATTTATCATAATGTTCCTTGTTATGCTCGGAACAGCATTTTTTCTTATTCCATACGGTTATAACATGGTTTCCCAGATCCCCGGTGAACTATTCAATAATCCTGCTGTTCCCGGATGGTTAAGGAATCAGTTAAATGCAATGTTGCCAAATCTTAAATACATAGACTTCTTTATCTTTTCCCAGTGGTTTGGCAAAAACTTATTGCAGTTTGCTATATTCTTTAGTATCATTATGTCAATCGGAACTATTGCCGGCGAAACAGAACGAAAGAGTAGTATTTTCCTATTTTCGCGTCCTGTCAAAAGAAAAACAATTTTACTATCAAAAGTTATTGTTGTGTTTTCATTTTTAATAATAAGCATTGTTATTCCCACATATCTCCTCCCAGTTCTTTCAAATAGCATTCCATTAAATATCAATATGCATCTTCTTAATATAGGACTTTTGTATGCTGTGATAGGCACACTTGCCACGGCTGCCATTTCTATTTTCTTTTCCACTCTTATCAATGACCGCTTAAAAGCAACATTTGCAGCATTTGCAGTCATTATTATAACCATCCCCATGGCATCTATCAAAGGAATGCATTGGATAAACATAGTAAACCTGTACGTTAGTACAAAGTTTTTCCAAACGGGAATGATCTACTTTCCTCCGCTTATTTGTGGAATTGGGATAATCATTTTTTTCCTTGCCGCATCTTATTATATTTTGAAAAAGAAAGAATTTTAAGAGAATTTATTGTTAGAGAAATATAAAATTTTAACAACCATTTAATTGAAGGATAAAATATGAATTTAATTCCTGTAAAGATAGGTATTATTGTATTTTTTTTGATCTATTCAGTTTTTATGTTTTCATTATTTAATTTCAGAAAACGTATAGACATGCACTATTACAAGCCCTTTTTATTAGGTGGTGCTGCTTTCTTGTCTATATTTATTATACAAATACCGCTACAACGTCTTCTTGTAAATTCACTCTTCTGGAATGTGTGGAGTGACACATTAAAAGCGTTTTTGTATGCATCTATAGCAGGTTTTGTGCAAGAATTTTTCAAGGTGCTTGTTGTATTTTTCCGTAAGGATAAAATTCTTTCAGGTGCATCTGCCGGCGCAGGATTTGGATTTATTGAAGCTACGTTGTTACTCAGCTCTGTTACCTCTTTTTCTGTTATAGCAATAGTAGAAAGATTGTTTTCCATTATATTTCACATATCTTCAACGAGTCTCATAATGTATGGGGCAACAAGGAAAAAGTTCTTTCTTTACTATCTTATTATCTCTCTTGTTCATACTGGAGTGGATACCATAGCTGTAATGTATCAAATGCATAAAATTGCTCTTACTCCTAC
>QMOQ01000087.1 GCA_003650285.1 Caldisericota bacterium
AAAGTTGAGGAAGCTCTAAAAATCCCAGTAGTTAAAGAAACTGTAAAAGTTAAGGAAACTATAAAAGCTCCAGAAGTTAAAGAAACTCCAAAAGCAGAAAAAGTTAAAGAGGTTCCAAAAACTGTAAAAGTTAAGGAAACTATAAAAGCTCCAGAAGTTAAAGAAACTAAAAAAACAGAAAAAGCTAAAGAGGTTCCAAAGACTATAAAAGTTAAGGAAACTATAAAGGCTCCAAAGATGGAAGAAGCTGTAAAGACCAAAGGAACAAAAAAAGCAGAAAAAGCTAAAGAGGTTATAAAGGTTAAAGAAGCTCCAAAAACTGCGAAAACTAAAGAAAAAGCAAAAGCTGTAAAAACTAAAGAAGTTAAAAAAGCTAAAAAAGATGAATTAAATAAGGAGGAGTAAGTGGAAAAAGAAATGTATGCTGCAACTGGGAGAAGAAAAACAGCTGTTGCAAGAGTCAGACTTATTCCTGGATCTGGTGAAGTAAGAATAAATGGAAAACCAGCTGGAGAATATTTTTCTGTAAAAGCAATAATGAATTCTATGTTTTTGCCTCTTAAAGCAACGGATACAGAGGGGAAGTTTGATATCCTTGTGAACGTTGTGGGTGGCGGATTTAGTAGTCAGGCTGATGCAGTAAAACATGGCATAGCAAGAGCTCTTTTACTCTTTGATGAAACGTTAAGGGGTACCTTAAAAAAAGAAGGGTTTCTGACCAGGGATGCAAGGAAAAAAGAAAGAAAGAAATACGGATTACATCGCGCAAGAAAAGCACGTCAGTATCGCAAACGTTAATTTTTGTTTTTGATATGAACTTGTGAGGTAAGGCATACGCCACGCCTTACCTCTTTTGCTTTTATAGTGTTCTGCAAATTAAGATGTAGAGTGTTACATGAAAACCTTTTTTCTTTTAGAAGATTATTTTGTGGCTCCCGGTGTTTTTTAATCGGGAGCCATTGCGTTTATCACCCTGGATAAATGATAGTTATGCTTTTTGTAGCTTCATCCCAAGTAACTTCTGCACCTAATGTTTCTGCGATGAAACGAAGTGGAACCATTGTACGGCCTTTTACGATGAGCGGAGGTGAATCAAGTAAAACCTTTTTACCACTAACCGAAGCGTAAGGCGTACCGATCTGAACGATAATCTCTTTCTCTCCCATTTTAATGAACACAAGTCTGAAAACCGGGTTCCATTCAACCTTTGCACCAAATGCTTCTGATATGAACCTTAATGGAACTAATGTTCTATCTTTTATGATAATGGGCGGGGAGTCAAGTTTGGTAGTTTTTTCATTAATCACTGCCACACTATTTCCTATTTGAAGCACGATCTTGGTTTTTGGAATGAAATTGACTGGAATGGATACTTTTGTCACATTACCAGCAAGGTCTGTTGCAGTAACATTAATGCTGTTGAGTCCTTCGTTTGTGAGCATAAGTGCATAAGAAAATGTATATTCAGCAGTAAGTTGTACTGGTTGATTATTTATTTTTACTGTAGCATCTTGTTCTGTAGTTCCTTTGACTATTACAGTTTGTGTGCGAATTTCCTGAAATGCATAAGGTTCCGTAACCTGTAATTTTGGAGGGGTAGTATCAAGTGAGAGGTGCAATTTCACTGTCGTTTTGTTCCCGGCAATATCTTCTGCAATAATTGTGAATGTTGTTTTTCCGCTGATTGTGCCACTATAACTAAAACTACCATCTGCATCTACCGAAACAGCTTTGTTGTTTATCATAACAGTTGCACTGCTTTCAGTTTTACCTGTTATTGTGCACTCTTTTGTATTTAGTATGCTATTGTTCTGTGGAGAGAGGATAGTAACTGCTGGTGGTGTTATATCAACCTTAAACTGTTTTGACTGTGCCTGTTCGGTGTTTCCCTGATGGTCTACTGCGTAGAAGTAAAGTGTATGAGAGCCCTCTATCACCGATACAGGTACGCCACTGTAGACAATTGGGTTACCTGAATCAAAGTAGTAATATATTGTTGGGTTTGTATCAACAGGGCTTGTTGCAGTAAGGGTAACCTTTGGAGTTGTTATATAATATCCATTCTGACCATCCGGGTTTTGAGGAGTAACAGAGAATGTGGTTGTTGGAAGTATAACAATCTTAAATATATCTGAGTAGATTTGGGTTGTTTCTTTAGAGGTATAAACTGACAGTTTATAATCACTCTGACTTCCGGGGTTCTTAATGTTTGCTGCTTTATCAATAACAACCGTTACAGTAGAATTTGCAGAAATGTTGATTGAAGGAGTAATATTAATTCTTTGTCCCGACTTTGTTACGCTTGTTGCATTGTAGTTATTTACCTTTACATATTGTTTTGAAATCGTTGAAGGAAGCACGAAGCCCGCAGGGAAAACAATGCTAATTTTATCAGAGTTTCTTGTGAGTGCTCCGCCCGAGCCTGTTTGGAACGTAACGGTAACACCTATAATCTCGTTTACCGAGTATCCTGTAAGTTGAACAATTGGTTTTGTAATCGTTGATTTAACGATTTGAAGGTTTGCAGATGTTGGGACAACATCCTTTGTTGTTGAGATAGAGAATGTATATGTACCTGAAGAAGATGGGTTTTTAATATTTGCATTTTGGGAGATAACAATTGGTATGCTGCTTGAGGAGTTTCCAATATTTACAGGTGTTGTTATGGTAAGTTTATCGTTTGAAACCGAAATACTTGTAGTGCAAGGAATGCCATTAACTGTTACATAGCTTCCTGAAATAGAGGAAGGCACCGTAAACTCAGTTGGGAACTGAATGTAAATTTTATCAGAGGAGTTTCTTGAGAGTGCTCCAGTTGAAGAGGTTCTGAAGTTGAAAGTATAAGCCGCTGTGGAGTTTTGAGTTGTCGGGTCAGCAGAAACTGTGAAATTGGACACAGAAGTTCCTGTGATTG
>QMOQ01000088.1 GCA_003650285.1 Caldisericota bacterium
CTCCAAGTCCACGTGGCTTGAAGAAGTCTGTGTACGCTATTGCAACGGAAAGACCCATTATGAATAGTGCTATTGTGTCAAGCCTTTTGGGTGCATATAATATAAATATGATAATTGAGAGTATGAAGAGTGCGAAAGTGCTCAACTTTACTTCCTTGAGCGTGAGCCAGCCCCTTGGCAAAACTTGTGATGCTGCAGTATAGGGTTTTATCCTGCTACCATTCTCGATCTTATCAAAGCCTAGTGTCCAGTCACGCCATGCGTTAAGATAATGGCTTCCCAGAAGGGCGGTGAGGACTATCACAAAGCTGAGCATCCAAGTTTTAAAGTCAAAGCCTGCTAACTTGACACCCAGAAGAGTATTGGTAAAAATCCAGGGGGCAGCAAAGAATCTGCCCGTTATAATCCATGCCTTAAGCTTGCTCATTCAACCACCTTTCATGAACTTTGCCAATTCGTCAAAGCCCTTCATTATGTTCTTCATCTCCTCAAGCTCCTTGCTCATCCTCTCAGCATTTTTGTTAAACCTTTCAAGTTCTTTAACAAACTTTCTGAAGGTCCTCATGTTATCCTCCCTCGTCATCTTGTCCATCACATTAAGGAGCTTCTTGAAGTCCTCCTTGATATCACTAAGAGCATTCCTGTTCCTTGCTATCATTGAAAGCAGTTGGTTCATGTCGTTCCTCAAATCCTCGAACAACTTAATAGCATCCCAGATATTCGGCTCCCTCACCATCTCAGATCACCCGATACTTTTTCAACAACCATCTAAGCCTTTCAAACGCTTTAGACCATAAGAGTGCGTGCACATGGTAGGACTCGCCTTGAAAATCGAGCAAACCATTCACGTATGCATCCCTGAAGTCCAGATCACCAGTTAAGAGGTCGAGAAAGACGTTGATATGCATTGTAATCACGTGTTTCGGTTTTTCGTCAGTCTCTACTATCTTCAGATCTTCAGTCAACCTTAATGTTACCTCTGAAACACCGCTATCGTCATAGACCCTTATCATCGCTATGTTACCAACGTTCTCCCTGGCCTTCTCCAGAACCCACCCATCTACCGGTTTTGGACCAAGCACTAAATTTTGAAGCCTTAGCATGCCGTTTATTATGTCTTCAACTTCGCTCACTCCCCAGACCTCCCGAAACCCTTTAGAAACATTTTCAAGAGGTTTCTCTTTGCCGATTTGTCTATTGTTGGTTTTAACTTCACTGGGTTTTCAATTGCCTTCAAGAGCCTGTCAACGTCGATGTTAGGTAATCCCTCGACAAATGGTGTTTTCTGAATTACTGGCATGCCGTCTAACCCCTCCTTGCCCTTGAATAACTCTATTCGCTCACCACACTTTGGACAAACGGCGGAGCTAAAGTTTATTATTTGACCAACTGCTGGAACCTCTAAGTCGGCCAATAGTTGTGCAGTTCTCTTTGCATCCAGGTGTGAGAGCTCCGACGGCAGAGTTACAAGAATCACGCCATCTGTGTGCTTCAGGGCCTCTGTGATCTCATCGTGAAAACCAGGGGGCGAATCGATTATAAGGTAATCGACGTTCCACATTGTCTTCTCCAGGAGCTGGCTTACAAAGTCTCCGTGCTCTCCCGGTTTCCAGCCAACATAACTTTCTGAAACCAGCGCAATACTCATAAACTCTATTTCTCTGCCATCTATTTCTGCAATTGCTGGTTTAATTGCTATTTCATTTCCTTCTTTGATGACGTCGTAGGTTTCTTTTATTTCTAGAAACTTATGAGAATTGGCACCTGTTATGTCGCAGTCAAATAATCCAACCCTAAATTTCTCTGCTAGTGCTTTTGCTATTGCAACCGAAATTGTAGTCTTGCCAACACCACCCTTCCCAGCAACCACCGACAAAACTAACGTTTTTACCACCACCTCATGACATCAACTCCGAAAGGTTTTTGTAGATAACATCATATAACACTTTCGATGAATTCACTGGAGGTATTAACATGGAAGAAAACGAGGGGAAAATATATCGAATAACAATCCGAATACCAGAAAAAGAACACCTGCTCACAGAAAAGTTGGCAAAGTATCTCCACGAGCACGAATTAATTAAAAAACCGTCAATAAACGAGGTTGTCAGATACAGTTTAATGTTCCTCGCTTATGTAATTGCAAAACAGGTAAGAAGTGATGTACAAGGAGGTGATATGAGTGGAGAGTGAAACTGTCGATAAGGTAGATGATGTTAAAGTTGGGGAAAAGATTGATACGATATACAATAATAATGTAAACGATACGGACAATCCGCCAAACAATGAGACACAGAAATCTGATAGCGGAGAAAAGGTATATATATGCCCTTACTGCGGTGCTAAGTTTGACAAAGCCATAAATTATGCCAGGCATATAAGGTTGAAGCATCCTGATAAAGCAAAAGACAAAAAGCACACCAAAAAGAAAGACGAGGATGTGGGTACCTCCCACCCCCCCGAGGAGGAGGAGTTAATAAAGTCGCCAAAAGAAGAGCTTGAAGAGTGGTTCATCAACAAGCTCGAAGAAGATCTGCCCACAATTGTGGGCAAGGGGAAGGTTAAGATCATCATAAAGACACTAAGACAAAACCCAAACATAATATGGGATCCACAGAGGCTTAGATACCATATAATACAAATCGCACCTACAAACATAAACGACTACCTGCTGGACTGGACGTTGACAAGTCTCTACCAGGAACTTGAGGAATACAAGACAAAAATTGAGAGTAAGTTTGGCCACCTATTACCCCAGATAAGGCCACCTGAACCTGGCTCAGAATTCAGATACTACAGGATCGCTCCTCCAAGAGAGCGTGGTGTCGGATACCACGAGCACCCGCAACCACCGTATCCCAGTCATGAAATTACACGCACACATGGTTGGGGGGGAACAAGTGGACAG
>QMOQ01000089.1 GCA_003650285.1 Caldisericota bacterium
CAGGTTGTTTGAAAAATTAATGCGAAAGAATAATAAGAAATAATTATATCAAAGCGTACTATTTTAGGTGTTATTAGTATGTTTATTGGTTCCCAAAATTTTCAGGTTAGCTTTTAATACTACAAATTAAAAAGTTTAATGGATACTGAGCCAAAGATAGAAAATAAAAAACTTGATGATGTCCTTATAGATATCAGTAGAGATCTTTGGCCTTCTTTAGCTCATCTTATTATCATATCTGCCGTTATCTACTTTGCAATAAAACCTGAAACTTTCATTGTCACCGCAATGGGTATTTTTAATTTGCCTCCTCAAGTTCTAATGAACTTTTATTCTATTGCAATGCCTTTAGTAATCTCTGCTATGTTATCCCGTTTTTTCTTAATTTTATGGAAAGCCGTATTGCCATATCCGATTGCAGTTATTTTATTAATTTTAGCATTTCCATTTTTTCTTTTGGATAGATATATTTTTAAAAAGAATTGGTTCGAAAAAATATTCTCATATCTTGATCAAAAGAATGTAAAGAACAAATCACAAAAAAGTCGAAAATTTCTCCTTTCTAATATTTTATTATTTTGTTCCTTTTCAATTTTATTTTTTGCATGTTACTCAGGGAACAATACAGTTTCAAATCTTTGGCTCCCGTCTAGAAATACTTATATGGTGATAATTTCATATAGTCATTACTATTGTGAGATCACTGGAAACTATAATGAATCAGAATGTAAATTTTGGAAAAATAAATTAATTGAATACAGAACTAAAAAATCGATTTCAACACCTATTGACTATCCTAAAAAGTATCCAAAAATGTAATGTGAATATAAAAAACGATAACTTTTCACTTGTGCGGACGCAAAAAGCCGTGGTGCGCCACGAAGTGTAAAATAACTGGCATCTGAAAGTGAATGCATCGAAAGTGCAACCCAGCACATCGATTATCGAGTCTTGTGCGGTGTCTGGTAACAGCCACAGTAAAGCGTAGACAGAGAGTTTGTAGGCCGGAAACATATGTTGAAGTGATTGAGTCCCGTTAATTTTGTCATTTGAGGATGGCTGATGGCTTCGCGGCGTCAGAAAGCAACATCATAGCCAACGTTAAAATGGGTAGGAAGCTATGACACCTCCGGGATCGTAGAGCCTGGCATGCAAACAGAGTTATTTTATAAACGTGGGAGACCCTATTATTTCTCCAGGGATGGAGTAACAATTACAAGCCTAATAAGCGAGGAGGTTGAGACGAATAATAGGGAGTCAGAGGACCCATAGTACTGATGAAACCGGGTAACGCCGGTGGAGGAAAGGGGTCCAGGTTATATCGCTATTGCAAAGGACACATGATAGATAGCACAGAATATCGGTGATTATGGTAACAAAATTTGCAATAATAAGTAGATTATCAGCAGATAATCCTGAAATGGTGTTTAATCAATTGATGCATCACTTCAATAAAGAGAATTTGCTGGATTGGTATTGGTCGCTCAAAGGAAAAGCAGCGGTTGGTATTGATGGTATGACAAAAGAAAAGTATGGTGAAAATCTTGAGGAGAATCTTGACGCTTTACTGGAAAAGTTGAAATCGATGTCCTATATTCCCGGCCCTGTAAGACAAATATTAATTCCTAAAGAAGGAAGAAATGGTGCTACAAGACCATTGGGAATAGGCAATTTTGAAGATAAAATTGTCCAGAAAGGAGTGCAGAAAATACTTGAGGCGATCTATGAACCTTTGTTTTGGAACAGCTCGTATGGATTTAGGCCAAAATTAGGGTGTCATGATGCTTTAAAAGCACTCCGAAGACATTTATACAGCCAATCAGTGAGAAAAGTGATTGATCTTGACTTGTCAAACTATTTTGGAACAATCGACCATGAGCTACTGATGGAACAATTGTCCAATAAGATACAGGATAAACGCTTTCTAAGATATATCCACAGGATGTTTAAGGCAGGTATTCTCAGTAATGGAGAACTAACAGTAAGTGATGAAGGAGTGCCACAAGGTAGTGTCTGTAGCCCGATATTAGCCAATATCTATGCACATTATGCACTTGATGATTGGTTTAACAGGACAGTTAAGAACCATTGCAAAGGCAGTGTTGAAATTTTCCGTTATGCGGATGATGCAGTTATCTGTTGTGAGAATGCAAAAGATGCTGAAAGAATCAGGTCCGCTCTGCCAAAACGTTTATCTAAATTCAAACTTGAGTTGAATAAAGACAAAACCAAAACAATTGTTTTTAACAGGTTTGAGAAAGAGAACAGTAAGTCTTTCGATTTCTTAGGCTTTACTTTTTACCTTGGATTAACAAAAGGTGGCATGGTTGTACCGAAACTTAAAAGTTCTGGTAAGAAATTAAGAAGCAAACTTACCAGAGTAAATCTATGGTGCAAAGAAAACCGTAGTACTTACCCATTACCGGAATTATGGGAATCTTTTTGTAGAAAATTAAGAGGTCACGTTCAATATTACGGGATATCCTTTAATTATAAAACTGTTCAGGGTTTTATTCTTAAATCTGTAAAGATGTTTTTCAAATGGATAAACCGTCGTAGTCAACGAAAATCGATGACTTTTGAAAAGTTTTCACTGTTTCTATTAAAATTTCCGCCTCCTAAGGCAAAAATATACCATCGGTTATTTTGAATACCGAATTGTACAAAGATATAATCGTGAGCCTATTGCCTTAATAGGGCACGATGGGTTCTAACGGGGATTACCTCAGGTGACTGTGGTTTTTACCCAATCTGCACAGTTCAATCGTTAAACACCGAATGAGATTACTATATGAGTTCAGCGTCAGTAAGATTTTATTTTATCACAGATGAGGATGAGATTCTTAAAGTACCAATTGCTAAATTTGAACGCATGCTGAAAGGCTCAC
>QMOQ01000090.1 GCA_003650285.1 Caldisericota bacterium
CAAAGTGTAGGAATCTCAATTCCTGCTTGTTTACAAGCATCCAAAATAGTTGTGCCCTGAGGCACCTGATAATCTTTTTCATTAATCTTAATGTTAACCAATTTCTTCATATTGCTCCTCCTCTCAATCCATTTTACATACATTCATCGGACATTTTTTCTCCCTTATATGAGTGAGCCACTCATCTCTAAATTTCTTTATTGACTGGACAATAATATTGGGTGCTGCTTGTCCCAAACTTAATACTTTATTTATTTTTCTTTACTTAGGACAGACCTAACCATTACACCTTCAAGTATACCTAATTTGCCTGTTAATGCACCTATTTCTTCAACTGTCCCATCAACAATAATTGAAATTACACTAATGTTTCGCTCAGAATAGGGTAATCCCAATCTTCCTTTAATAATATTTCCATATTGAGTAAGTATGCTATTTACTTTCGGGGCATATTCATCTCTACTTTCAATAATAATGCCAACAACACCTAATCTCTTTTTCATTTCAAAACATCCTTTGGAATGCGTTTTGTTTTTATAACAGCCAGAGCAACTGCACCACCCATGAGTGCAGTAAATAATTGTGGTAGTGATAACATCTGAATAAGTTTTGGCGGAGCTTTAACAAGATGCGTAACTGCATAGGATAAAAAAAGATATTTAAAAGTAGAGCCTATAATAACACCCGTGATTTTCCCTCCCCACCCATACCTCTTCAAAAGACCAAACGTCAATGTGTAAATTGCATTTCCCACCATTATTATCGGGGGAAGGAATGCTACCGGCATAAGTCCTGAGACAAAAGCAATCCAGGGCGTAAAACAACCTACTACAACTCCTCCTACTGTTCCCAATACATACGTTGCAATAATAAGAGTAAAATTTACTGCAGGTCCAGTTATATACTGCGGAAGACGTAAAGCCGGAAACAAAGCAGCAATAGCAAGTAAAATTCCTCCATAAACAATAAATCTAATTCTTTTTCTTTCCTTTCCTGTATTTCCTTGATTATTCATTTTATTTTTTCCCTTTTATAGACTTTAATACTTTAAAAACCCGGTTTCCAACACCGGGCACAGTATTCCCTTTGATTGGAAACCCTTGGTTTCAGAATTTTCCTTGCCGCAGGTTTCTGTATCTTATTATAAGCTAATTTCTTTTTCTAATATTCATTTTCCTACTTTCTCCCATAGCTCCCGCTCTATATAATGAGTATGAAGCAGATGATGTGCTTTTTCACTTCCCGCCTCCCCAAGATATTCTTCATACAAATGCTGAATAGATGGGTTCTCGTGTGATTTTCTGATTTTCCTCTCCTCGTCGTCCTTATATAATGCACTAATTCTTTTCAATCTTATTTCATCATTAGTGGGAATCGGTTGACCGCCACCACCAATGCATCCACCCGGGCAAGCCATTACTTCGATAAAATGTACCTTTTCTTCTCCTGCTTTTATTTTATCCAACAGTTCTTTTGCCTTACCAAGCGAATGAGCAACAGCTACTCTTACCTCTAGCCCATCTATATCAACCTCAGCATATTTAACACCTTCAAGTCCTCTCAGCGGTTTAAATTCTAACTGTGTAAGCGTTTTTCCTGTAACCATATCATATGCACTTCTTAATGCTGCCTCCATCACGCCGCCGGTCGCCCCGAAGATTGTTGCTGCTCCAGAATATTCACCAAGAGGAAGATCATAATCAGAATCCTGAAGATTTGCAAAATCAATGCCTGCTTGTTTTATCATTCTTCCCAGCTCTCTTGTTGTGAGGACCACATCTACATCTTTTACACCACTTGCATTTATCTCAGGCCTATCTGCCTCATACTTCTTTGCCGTGCAAGGCATTACAGATACGTGAAAAATCTTTTCCTTTGGAATACCTGCTTTTTCAGCATAATATGTTTTTACTACTGCTCCCATCATCTGCTGTGGAGATTTGCATGTTGAAACATTTGGAATGAGTTCAGGATAGTATTCCTCAAGATATTTTATCCATCCCGGACAGCAAGAGGTTGTCATGGGAAGTGTACCATTATTTTTAATTCTTCTTATTAACTCCGAGCCTTCCTCCACAATTGTAAGATCTGCGGTGAAGTTTGTATCAAATATTTTCTTAAAGCCCAGCATCTTTAAAGCGGTTGCAACCTTTCCCCTAACAAATGTTCCTGCAGGAAGACCAAAAAGTTCTCCTATAGATGCTCGTATTGCTGGTGCAGTTGAAACTACGACGTATTTATCGGGACTGGAAAGAGCATCCCATACTTTCTCCGTATCATCCCTCTCGGTTAAAGCTCCAGTTGGGCAATTTATTATACATTGTCCACAATTCACACAAGGTGTATCTATAAGTAGCATATTAAAAGGGGCACCAATATAAGTTTCTATCCCTCTATTTACTATGGTTAATGCATTCACAGATTGAATATCTTCACATATTGAAACGCATCTTCTACAGTAAATACATCTACTCGGATCTCTTATAATGGGTCCAGAATCATCTTTTTCATAAATAGAAGGTATTTTGTCAAATGGTACATCTTTTACACCAAGTTTGTCTGCCACATCCTGAAGTTCACAGTTTCCATCCCTAACACATGTAGGGCAATCTACGTCGTGATGTGCAAGGACAAGTTCAAGATTCATCCTCCTTGCTTCTCTAACAGTTGGTGTATTGGTAAAAATTTCCATTCCTTCCCCTACTTCAGTAATACAAGCCCGTTGAAGTGTCTTTGCTTTCTTCACTTCAACAACGCACATTCCGCAGGACCCTTCTTCTGCAATACCCTTTAGGTAACAAAGTGTAGGAATCTCAATTCCTGCTTGTTTACAAGCATCCAAAATAGTTGTGCCCTGAGGCACCTGATAATCTTTTTCA
>QMOQ01000091.1 GCA_003650285.1 Caldisericota bacterium
ATTACTGCATCAAGGCCTTTTTCAATTCCTTTTAAAACTTCTCGAGTGGCCAATGCTTTGGATTTTGCATAGTCTCCTTTTACTTCATTCGGGTCAAACGGGAATGATTCATCTATCATTGTACCTTTGGGTGGCTCGGCAATAGCGTGAACCGAGCTTGTATAAACCAGCCGCCTGACGCCTGTCTCTAAACAGGCATTTACCACGTTGCGCGTGCCTATCACGTTAACCTCATTCATTAGCTTTTCTTTTCCCTTGGAAATTGCAACAACGCCAGCCATGTGATAAACGATATCCGCCCCTGTAAATGCTTTGACAAGAGAATTAATATCTCTTACATCTCCCTCTACCTGCTCTATGGCGAGGTTTTTTATTGGCGTGGTGTCTTCAGATGGAAGAATAATAGCTCTCACATCTTCTTTGTTCTCAACGAGCTCTCTTGCGAGGTTATTTCCTAAATGTCCTGTTGCTCCGACAATAACAATCATTTTTTAGCTCCCTTCTTTTGCATTCAGCCCATACCAGATTTTTTTACTAATTTTTTTGATGGACGGTGTTTTCCCTTGCATTGCAATATCTATCCAGAATGCAAGAGTAGTGCCCCATATCAGCGTTATGTCTTCTTCGTTGCAACTCCCTTTTAGCGAAATGATAAAAAATTTTAAAGCTTCCTTTATTTTTTGATCTATTGATTCGCTGAGCATCTTTCTTGAATCTATTGGTGCAAACCCTGCTTCTCTTAAGGAAATGATAATGCTCGGGGTGTATGTCTTAGCAAGTGAAAGGTTAGTACGAAAAAATTCTTCCAACGCCTCAACGGGATTATCTTTTTCTTTTATGTTGTTTTCAAGTTCGTTTTTTATCGAATCGATTACCGTGTTTACAATTTCTTTGAGGAGCTCTTCCTTTGAGCTAAAGTAAGTATAGAAATTACCCTTTGAAATACCAGAAAGGTCTGTAATTTCAGCAACTGATGTTCCGTTAAATCCTTTTTTTAAGAAAAGCACTAATGCAGATTCTATTATTTTCTTTTTTTTATCTATTTTCTTTTTTCTCATTTCCTACCTCTTATGACTGACCGTTCAGTCAGTTTTGATTATATTATATCTTAATAAATTCTCCTGTCAAGAGGCATATTTTTGCTCTCTTTTCGCTGACGAAAGTAAACTGATCGACCAAAACGGTTAAAATGGTGCCTGGCACAAAATTAACCGTTTTATATTGTAAATGTTCTTTGCACTCTCTCCTCGTCATTACGTTTTTCTTTGTCATTCTGCTCTTTTCCTTGGCATGTATTACGCCAAGTCTTGTTTCAGAATCCCTCTTTGTCATTCTGTTTTTTTCTGTCTTTGCGAGGCGTAGCCGCGGCAATCCCGCCTTGTCATTCTTGATGGAGCATTGGCGACAGAAGAATCCCTCTTTGTCATTCCGGGCTCGGTCCGGAATCTCATCTTTTTGCTTTTATCTTTTGTTTTCTTTGTGTTTGCTTTTATGCTTTTTATTGAAAATAATTTTGTCGATCCATTGATGAAAAATAGGATTGTGTTTTTATAATTTGCTCTAATGTTTTTGGATTGAATAAAATTTATGATACAATAAACGCAGTTTTAATTCGAATACAGAAATTATTAAAGGAGACGGTATGAAAAGGCCAGAAGGGTTTAAAGGTTTTTCAATAATGTCTATCGGGCAGGTTATATCACTGATTGGATCCAGCATGACCCAATTTGGCATAGGAATCTGGATATGGCAAACAACAGGAAATGCAACACCTTTTAGTATAGTTGCATCACTTTTTTTTATACCTAACCTGATTTTTTCTCCTTTTGCAGGTGCGCTGATTGATAGGTGGCCAAAAAAGAAAGCGTTAATACTTCCGGATTTGGCGGCAGGGATAATAACAATATTAACTTTAATTCTATTGAAAACCAATAATCTTACGCTATGGTTTCTTTACATTGCATCTTTTGTTTCTGGCATCTTTAACGCATTCCAATGGCCCGCTTACTCTGTAACGATAAGCATCATGCTCAAAAAGGAAGAATACGGAAGGGCAAATGGCCTGTTTTCACTGACAGAGTCCGGGCCAATGGTCATAGCGCCGATAGTTGCAGGAGCATTACTTCCAATAATCAAACTTGATGGGATTATGATAATAGACATAATTACTTTTATTTTTGCGGTTGGAGCAGTTTTATGGGTTATTATACCTGATGTTCGTAAAGAGGTGACCGAAAAAGTTAGTTTATTCAAGGATGCAATTTTTGGCTTTCATTACATTTTCAAAAGAAAACCTCTGCTTTATTTGCTTCTCATATTTTTAGGTGTAAACTTTTTTAGTGGCTTGTATAGTACACTTATTGCCCCTATGATACTTGCTAAAACAAACAACAATGCAGTATTCCTTGGAATGATTGAATCATCTTTTGGTATCGGAGGTATTGCAGGTGGCATCCTCATGACTATCTGGGGCGGTGCTAAAAAGAAAATAATTAGTCTTCTTTTCGGTATTTTGATAAGCGGGATTGGGTCGATGATTCTTGGATTATCCAATGTATTAATATCTTTCTTAATTGCCGGTTCTATAATAGGAATTGCAGGTGTAGTAGCCAATGCTTCAAGTCAGGCAATCTGGCAGTTCAAAGTCCCCCCAAGTTTACAGGGTAGAGTCTTTTCTGCAAGAAGAGTTGTTGCTCAACTTGTGGGAGTCATCCCAATGGCATGCAGTGGAATATTTGTAGATAGATTTTTAACACCTACTTTTTTTTATAATACAACAAAGCTATCTTCAATTTTTGGGCAGAGCAAAGGTGGTGCAATTGCACTTCTTGCCTTTGTTGCTGGAATTTTTGAA
>QMOQ01000092.1 GCA_003650285.1 Caldisericota bacterium
AGCATGAAGTTAAAGGCGATGTGGCATTCAAGAATGTCAATTTCTCTTATGACAAAAAAATACCTACTTTAAGGGATATTAATTTACAGGCAAAAGCAGGAGAAAAGGTTGCCCTCGTAGGATTAACTGGTGCAGGCAAGTCAACAATTGCAAACCTTGTGCTACGATTCTACGATGCAGACAGCGGGACAGTAATGGTGGATAATATAAATGTACAGCAATATGATATAAGTAAACTGCGTTCCTGTATGGCAATGGTTTTACAACATGTTTTCATTTTTAAAGGGACCGTAAGAGATAATATTACTCTGGGTGATAATGATATAACAGAGGAGCAACTTATTGCTGCTGCAAAGAAAATTGGAGTGCACGATTTCATCATGAAATTTGCTAACGGTTATGATACAGAACTTTCAACAGAAGGAGGAAATATCTCACAAGGGGAGCGGCAACTTATATCCTTTACTCGTGCACTTGTGTATAATCCGCGTATTTTGCTTTTGGACGAAGCTACGGCATCTATTGATACCGCTACAGAAGAGCTTATTGAGAGAGGAATTCAGAAGATAATGGAAGATAGAACCTCCATTGTTATTGCTCATAGACTGTCCACTATCATAAATTCTGACAGGATATATGTGATTAATAGAGGGATAGTTGCGGAACAAGGTACACATCAAGAATTAATGAAACAAAAAGGTTTATATTTTGAACTGTATACTACACAATTTGAGAAAGTTTAGGATATTTTTGTTTATTTACGTTAAAGCGAAAAGACCTACCAATGCACTACTTATTAAATGCGGCAAATATAATGAAAGTGAGGGTTAAATGATTTTAGGAGCGCATGTCTCGATTGCAGGTGGAGTTTCAAATGCACCACTGCGTGCGAGACAGATTGGGTGTGACACAATGCAGATCTTTTCAAAAAACCAAATGCAGTGGCGCATCCCACCTCTGGACAAAAGTGAGGTTGAAAAATTCCATAGCAATATTAAAGCAACAAAAATTATTCCTGGAACAATACATTCTTCGTATCTTGTAAACCTTGCAAGCCCCAATGATGCAACACATCAAAAATCAATATTAGATTTGTCAAAAGAATTAGAACGAGCTGAGGTCCTTGGTATTCCATATGTCGTTTTTCATCCTGGTGCTCATAAAGGGAAGGGCGAAAAATATGCACTGGATAAAATTGTTGACAGTATCAATAAGGTTTTTGAAATAAGCAAAGCTAAAACTACAATACTTCTTCTTGAAACAACGGCAGGAGAGGGAACAAATGTTGGATACAAATTTGAACATCTTGCATATATCATACAGCATTCACAGATGCCAGAAAGAATTGGTATCTGTGTTGATACCTGCCATATATTTGCTGCAGGTTATGATATAAGAGATAGAAGTGCTTATAACGAAATAATAAACGCAATTGAAGAAGTTATCGGATTAAATCGATTAAAAGTAATACACCTTAATGATTCTAAAGGAAAATTAGCCTCGCGTATTGATCGACATGCAGAGATTGGGGTAGGAGAAATTGGGCTAAAGGCTTTCGGGTTTCTTGTAAACGATGGACGCCTGAAAGAAACATTAGGAATTTTAGAGGTGCCTGGTGGTGAATTAGGGTACAAAAAAAATCTTCAAGTACTGAGGAGCCTGATAAGATAATTATTTATGTGCTCTAATGGTATTTTGATTTACTCTACTTTTTACAATATCACAGTAAGAGGTTATGCGAATGCTTGCCGACTAATTTCCGATATCGGATAGCTTCTTTTCCCTTATTCTATTTTTCTTGTCAACAAATATTATGGTGGGCGTGAAGCTTTCTATCTCTTTTTCATCTACCATCGCATAGGATACTATTATAATAATATCACCTGTTTCTCCTTTTCTTGCTGCAGCACCGTTTAATTCTATACAACCAGAGCCTCTTTTTCCATACAGCACATATGTAGAGAAACGCTCTCCATTAAAAATATTGTATATGTCAACTTTTTCAAATTCTTGCAGGTTTGCCTTTTCTGCAAGATCTCTATCTATTGTGATACTTCCCTCGTAGTTTAAATCTCTTCTTGTAATGCGTGCCCGGTGTATTTTTGATTTAAGCATTATTCTTTGCATCTATAATCACCTCTATATTGTCAATAAGTCTTACCTTTCCAAAATATACAGCAACTGCGATAAGTATATTTCTATCCACATAGTGAAGGTTTTTAAGCGTGTATGGGTCTACGATTGATACATAATCAATTTTTTTCAACGTTTTTTTACTTCGAATCATGTTTGTCATTTCCTGGATGATTTTGTTGCTGTTCCTTTCTCCGTTTAAGATTATTTCTTTTCCTTTTTCCAAGGCTTGATAAAGAATTATTGCATCTCTTCTTTCCTTTTCTGTAAGATATTTATTTCTTGAACTCATTGCAATCCCGTCCTTTTCACGCACAATTGGGCAGGACACAATTTTTACATCAAAATTCAAATCTCTACACATCTTTTCGATTACTCTAAACTGCTGATAGTCCTTTTTTCCAAAGTATGCCCTATCGGGGTTTACAATTTTGAAGAGTTTTAAAACAATAGTTGTTACGCCTCTAAAATGTGTTGGTCGAGACCTTCCGCAGAGATTTTTTGTAAGTTCTGTGACTTCTACATAGGTTTGATACTCTGTTGGATATATTTCCTTTATTGTGGGAATAAATATTGCTGCAACTCCTTCTTTCTTGAGTTTTGCAGAGTCTCCTTTTTCATCACGTGGGTATTGATCCAGGTCTTCTGTTGGTGCAAACTGTGTAGGATTTACAAAAATACTTGTAACTACCGTATC
>QMOQ01000093.1 GCA_003650285.1 Caldisericota bacterium
CCCAATTAACTTAATAGTATCAGAGATCATAGAAAATGATCCTTTATAGACGTACGTTAGTTGAAAGTACAAGCAAAAGGTTTCTCGTGATAAATTGTGCAACATAGAACTATAGCTTCAGAACTCCTTACCTGGTATTCTAGCTATACCATCATATTTTGTAGTAAATTATCAATAATTTCCTTCTGTTATTCAAGATGTTCCCTTGATAAATTTTTTCTTGCAACGGGAAAATGAAAGTGGCACCTTCTTCTCTTATTTTCACCACAAAAATTACAGGAGGAAGGTGCCATCACACAACAACTTATTTTACCAACAATTCCGCAAGGGGCAACTGAAATCAACCATCTCGTTTGTGTATGGCGAGATGAAACACGATGGACCTATTATCATGGGTGTCATCCTGTATTTACCCATCCATCGAGTGATCTCAAGCAATTTAGGTTTTTCACCTCCCAATTAATAGAGGCAGGCAGTTGTAAGCCAGTTGACATTATACGTACTTTCGGCATTTCCAAAAGCAGCGTGGATCGTTCGTTAAAGAAATTGCGGGAGGAAGGACCAGCAGCTTTTTTCAGGGAACGACCCATTCGTCGTAGCGGTAATGTTTTTACTCCAGAGATACTTAAACAAGCACAGCAGCTTTTGGACCAAAATTTTTCACGGGGAGATGTTGCCAAAGAATTTGGAATAAAGACCGATACTCTGCGTAAGGCGATTTATGATGGACGTTTACATGAGTCGTCGGGTGCAGCACAACAACCAACAACCAAATCAGCCAGGGATGTGAAGGATGCCAGGGCAGCTGATGATCATATGGGCACCGCCTGCACCAGACCGGAAGAACGGACGCTTGCCTCATTTGGCATGAGCGATGGTGCACCTGTTGTATTTGAGCCCTGTATTGATGTTCCCAATGGCGGCGTACTGTGCGCGTTGCCGGCTCTGTTGCTAAACGGTTTACTTGACGGCTGTGATCAGTTGCTGGGTAGACTCAAGGGTTACTACAGAACCGCTCATATTTTGCTGTTAGTGGCGTACATGGCCTTGTGCCGTATCAAGACGACGGAACAGATTCGTGGCTATTCTCCCGGTGAACTCGGCAATCTGCTCGGTCTTGATCGAGTTCCCGAGGTACGCTGTTTGCGCTATAAAATGGGGCAATTAAGCAAAGACGATTGCGCTGGAGCCTGGGCAGCACACTTAAGCAAACGCTGGTTGCAGGATGATCCCGATGCGTCCGGCACTCTTTATATTGACGGTCACGTCCGCGTCTATCATGGAAATTTGACCAAGCCGCCAAAACGTTTTGTTTCCAGAGATCGTTTATGCCTGCGTGGTACTACCGATTATTGGGTTAACGACGCTATTGGGCGGCCATTTTTTGTGGTGGAAAAGGTTGTGGATCCAGGGATGTTGAAGACCTTGAAGGAAGATATCGTACCGAGGTTGTTAAAAGATGTGCCGGATCAGCCTTCTCAGCAAAAGCTTGATTCGAATCCTCACCTTTGTCGATTTATTCTGGTCTTCGATCGAGAGGGATACAGCCCTGGATTTATGAAGGAGATGTGGCAGAAACACCGTATCGGCTGTGTCACCTATAAGAAATTCACTGGTAAAGATAAAGACTGGCCTCTGGAGACGTTTCGCAATATTGATGTGAAGATGCCGGACGGTGAACTTGTTATCATGCGTTTGGCGGAACAGGGCAGCCAGGTCGGAAGCGGCGGCAAAAAGATATGGGTGCGTGAAGTACGCAAGCTCACAGATTCCGGCCATCAGACCAGCCTGATTAGCACGGCCTATGACCTCCCACATGATGATCTTGCAGCTCGGATGTTCAGCCGATGGTGTCAGGAAAACTTCTTCCGCTATATGATGCGACATTACGCTATAGACCTGATTGCGGAGTATGGGGCCGATGACTTTCCCGACACAGAACAGGTGGTGAACCCGGCTCGGCGCGAGCTGGAAAGGACGCGAAATTCACTCAATGGCAAGCTCAAAAATCGCCGGGCGAAATTTGTCTTTCAAGGTCTTCATTCAGAGCCTGAAAAAGACACAAAGGAATATAAAAAATGGGAGAAGGAAAAAGCAGAGTTGTTAGAAGAAATAGAGCTATTTGAGTGTCAGTTAGACGAAGTGAAACGGCAGATAAAAGAGACGCCAAAACACATCAGCTTTGGCGAGCTTGAGGACAAGGATAAATTCCAACGATTGCGTCCAGGACGAAAACAACTCATAGACACAGTGCGTATGGTCGCCTATCGTGCCGAAACCGCCATGGCTAGCTTATTAAGAAACAAAACGGTCGATACGGCTGAGGCAAGACAATTATTGATTGACCTTTTTTCCACTGAGGCAGACATTCTTCCCGACAAGGACAAAAAGATATTGCGTGTACGAATTCATGGTGCTTCCAGACCGGCAGCCAACCGTTCGCTTGATAAACTCTTGACCCATCTTAATGAATCCGAAGTAATCTATCCTGGAACAGACATGCGAATGTGTTATGAACTTGGGGTGAAAAAGGGGTAGGCGAGGGAAAAGGTGTCGCTTATATTTCTTTCAAGTAAGGAGTTCTGAATTTTGTGTTCCTCTCCTCACGGAGTTTGGCTCGCTGGCGATCAGAACACGATTTTCCACCAACGCCGGGGGAATTTGGTAACCGGTTTTCCCTATTCCGGTAATTTCAAACAGCTATCATACCGAGATGCAGCGGGCCTCCCGGGGTGAGCCCTGGCTACTTTCAGCGCACAATCGTCAGATATACAAGGTTAACCATTGACGGATAGAG
>QMOQ01000094.1 GCA_003650285.1 Caldisericota bacterium
GCTGCTTACGCTGAAGGCTTAGCAGAATCTATGACTGCAAAATAAAAAAGTAAAGTAAATAAAAAAGGGAGGCAAATAAATTTGTCTTTTTGTCTCCCTTCCTATTTTTGTAAATCTGTTACTATTTAAAAAAGGAGAGTGAATTAAAAAAATGTATCATTGGAACAAATATAAAAGTATATTATTATTTACTTTGTTAGTGTTAATATTTTTCGCTTTCTCAGGAATGGTTTGGGCTGCAGAAGAAGAAACGGTTAATTATGGATTCTGGTCTTTAGTTCCTCCTCTCTTAGCTATTCTTCTCTGTATTATACTTAGAGAAGCTTTAATATCATTGATTTTTGCCCTTTGGGTGGGAGCAACTATAATTAATCATGGAAATTTTTGGTCTGGCATTACCAAGACAGCAGATACATTAATATCTTCGGTAGCTGATTCCTGGAACGCGAGTATTATTCTGTTTTTCTTTATGGTTGGTGGACTGATGGGGATTATATTTTTTTCCGGAGGTGGTCAAGCTTTTTTAGAGAATATAAGTAAAAAAGCTAAAAATTCCAAAATGGCACAGATATTTGCCTGGATCGGTGGAATCGTTGTATTCCTTGACGATTATGCCAATGCTGCTTTTGTAGGTAACCTTTTTAGACCTTTATCTGATAAGTATCATGTTTCTCGAGAAAAACTGTCCTATATAGTTGATTCTACAGCTGCTCCGGTATCTTCAATATTTTTAATCTCTACCTGGATTGGTTACCAAGTAGGAGTAATTGGAGATGCTCTTCCGGAAAGTGTAACCGTTTCTCCTTACTTTTTGTGGTTACATAGTATACCTTATAGTTTTTACTCTATTTTTGCCATAGCTATGGTAGGATTAATTGCCTATACGGGAAGAGATTTTGGTCCAATGTTAAAAGCAGAATACCGAGCAAGGACTACCGGTGAATTATGGGCAAAAGATTCAAGACCTCTTTCTGGCACATCAGACCTTAAAGTAGCAAAAAATGCTTCTTTAAAACCAATTAATTTATGGCTACCATTGGCAGTTTTAATTGTATTGTCTTTTTACTTTATGTGGCAAACCGGAGGGGGTAGTGAGGCAGAATCGATAACAGCAGCGATATCTGATGCCGATTCCATGCTTTCTATCTTGTATGGTACAATCATTGCTTTTGTCTTAGCGATGGTCATGTATTTATTCCAAAAAATAGCTTCTGTAGCCGAAATAATGGATTCCTTTATGGAAGGAGCAAGGATGATGGTTTATGCTACTTTAATTTTAGTTTCTGCCTGGTCTATCGGTAGTATTTGTAGTCAATTGGGTACGGCTGCTTATGTAGTAAGTGCAGTTGAAGGAGTTATGTCTCCGATTGCTTTACCAATTATTACTTTTATACTTTCTGCTTTTATCGCTCTTGCTACCGGGACTTCGTGGGGGACGATGGCTATTGTTACTCCCCTTGTTATTCCTTTGGCAGTAAGTATAGGTACACCACTTCCGATAGCAATTTCCGCTGTGTTAACCGGAGCAGTTATGGGTGACCATTGTAGTCCAATTTCAGATACTACAGTAATGTCTTCCACTTTTTCCGGTTCTGACCATATCGACCATGTTAAAACACAATTGCCTTATGCTATTGTTGTAGCCTTGATTGCGGCAATTTGTTACATTCTGGCCGGAATTGGCTTACCAGTATTAATAGATTTAATTATAGGGATAGGCATTCTTTATGGAACATTAATGGTTCTTTCGAATATAAGTGCTAAAAGTCAGGGAATTACTTTCCCTTTACCAGAATGGAAACCAAAAAGTATAGAAGAAAAAGATTAAGTATTTTGTTGGTTTAAAAGGTAATCTACCTTACTTTTACTATTTATTATTTTATAAAAGTAAGGTAGATTACTTGGCTTTATAAACTTATTTATATGTTTATTTTTAGCAGAATTTAATAAATAATAAAAGGAGGAAATAGAATTAATGTTTGAAGAAAAAAGTCGAAAATTATTAGCGTCCTTTGATTATAAACCGAAGGAGATAGAGAAAGGTTATACTGATAAGCGTTTATACATTAATCTTTTAGATAACAAAATTGAAAGTAAATCCATCGATTCTCAGGTGAAGGAAAAATTTACCGGAGGAAGAGGTTATGGTATATGGTATTTATGGGATGCGGTTTCCTCAAAGACCAAATGGAATGATCCAGAAAATGAAATACTTGTTTGTACCGGCCCTTTAAATGGAATTACTCAATATTCCGGTTGTGGTAAGGCTCATATGGTAAGTATATCTCCTGAAACTGGTTCGGTTAATGATAACAATGTAGGAGGATATTTTGCTCCTTTTTTAAAATTTTCTGGTTGGGACCTTTTGGAAATTCAAGGTAAAGCCGAAAAGGATGTAATAATATTTATTGATGGGAATAAAGGAGAAGTTATCATTGAAGAATCTCATTATACAGAGATTGATACTTATCATTTGACAGAATTATTATCAGAAAAATATGCAAATGATGATAAAGATAAAAGAAATATAAGTATAATCTCAGCAGGTATAGGAGCACAAAATACTAATTTTGGAATACTTAATGTAAGCTGGTATGATAGTCGTCGTAAAAAAGTAAGGATTAAACAAGCTGGGCGAGGAGGGACAGGTACTGTCTTTCGAGATAAGAAGATAGTTGCCGTAGTAATTAAGTATAAAGGTGTTAATGCTAATTCTAATAACGCAGCTTATCCCGAGCTTCTCAAAAAAGCCGGGCAAAGATTAACTAAAGAAATATTAGGATTAGA
>QMOQ01000095.1 GCA_003650285.1 Caldisericota bacterium
GAATTGAAGCGCTCAATAAACTAAAGAAGGACTCTATTGACTTAATTATATCTGATATTTTAATGCCAAAGATGGATGGTTTTCAGTTGTGCAGGGAATGTAAGAGTGATGAGGCATTTAGAAAGATACCTTTCGTATTTTATACTGCTACATATATCGACAAAGGGGATGAAGAATTTGCTCGAAAATTGGGTGCAGAAAAGTTTATAATCAAGCCAGTAGAGCCGGATGTGTTTATAAATACCATAAAAGGTGTGATTAGAGACGTAGAGAAAGGTAAGATACTGCCTAAAAAGAAAAAGCCGGCTTTGAAAGAAAAAGAAACATTCAAGCTTTACAGCGAACGTCTGATAAAGAAACTTGAGAAGAAGATGCTTGATTTAGAGAAATCCGAAAAGCATATCAAATATTTATACAGTGTGCTTGGAGCCATCCGGAAGGTTAATCAGTTAGTTGTAAAAGAGAAAAATAGGGATATTTTTTTACAAAAAACCTGTGATACTTTAACGAAAGCACGTGGATATAATGCTGTTTGGTGGGTTTATTAAAGGCTGAAAAAACCTTTGCTATTGTGTTGTGCTCCCCTACCGAGCAAGCTATCTCTCGTTTTTGCGAGGAAGTAATGAAGGGAGATTGTCCTCCTTGTATTGAAAGAGCTTTTACTCAGAAGGCTTCATTTATGGTTGTTGACAAGGAAAAAGATTGTAAAGATTGTCACTTCAGATTTGAACATAGTAGCAAACAACGTGTAATTATGCGCATTGAACATAATGATAAATTATTTGGATTGCTTGGCATAATACTAGGCCCTGATGTCTATCTTGATAAAGAAGAGAAAGGCCTTTTAAAAGAGGTAAGTGATGATGTTGCCTTTGGTCTCTATGATATAGAACTGAAAGAGAAGAGCAAGCTAACAAAACAAAAACTTCAACAAAGCTATCAGAAACTCAAAAAAACCATGAACGACACTATCAACACTATCGGCAAGATTGGAGAAACCAGAGACCCCTATACTGCCGGGCATCAGTATCGGGTTTCTCAATTAGCCACTGCTATAGCTAAAGAGTTAAATCTTTCCTCGGATAAGATTGAAGGAATAAGGATCACTTCTTTAGTTCATGATATAGGAAAGATTAGTATACCTGCAGAGATTTTAAATAAACCTATTAAATTAAGCGAAATAGAATGGAGCTTAATTAAAGACCATTCCCAGACAGGGCATGACATCTTAGAGGTTATAGATTTCCCCTGGCCTGTTGCAAAAATTGTTCTTCAGCATCATGAAAGAATGAATGGTTCAGGATATCCTAATAATTTAAAAGGGGATACGATTCTCCTTGAAGCTCGTGTTTTAGGTGTTGCTGATGTTGTAGAGGCAATGTCTTCTCACCGTCCTTATCGACCTGCTCTTGGAATTAATAAAGCACTGGAAGAAATTGAAAAAAACAAAGGTATTCTTTATGATCCGAAGGTGGTGGATGTTTGTATAAAACTCTTTAAAGAAAAAGGTTTTGAATTTAAAAAAGAAGAAGAATTGCACTGAGCTTGGCTTTTCTTGTCATTGTGCACTTTTCTGATCTGTCATTGCGCGGAGCGTAGCGACGGAGCAACCCGACAACCTTATTTATCGTCGTTGTGAGAAAGGAGCGTCAGCGACTGACGCGGCAATCCCTGTTTCTTTATCATTCCGGGCTTGGTCCGGAATCTCGTCTTTTGTTTCTTTTTATTCTGTCTTTGCAAGTAGGCGAAGCCGCCGAAGCAATCCCCATTTTCCTTTTGCCCCTTTCACTGCCGAAAACAAATAGACCGATTGACCAAAACGGTTAAAATGGTGCCTGGCACAAAATTAACCACTTTTTTTATCGGGCTTATTGGCATCATAAGAAATAAGGAACGCTCTATTTTTGTTTTTCTGGCTACTGCGATAGGATTTTTTGTTCTGATTTGGATGTTTGCGGAAATTTTGTTCCCGCACTAAAAATTATTATAGTTTTTGCGCCTATCGAAAACTTCTTTGTTGCTGTACTCCCTGATTGTGCTATGTTTTTTCTCTCAATTAATTAAATTCTTTGATTGCCTGTTTGATAGCAGATTCCAATCTTTCAGGTTCATCAGTACCTAATCTATATTTTTTACCATTCTTCATTAATATCTCAACAGAATATAACCCTGCAATATTGTACAGCCAGCCATGTGGAGTTAAGCTAATCCGCCAACCATAATACCAATGATTTTTTGCAATGCGGTATGACCTGATATTTTCTAAATTAAAATTTTTGCTAATAACCCCAAGTCCAAATTTAATAGTAATCTTGGTTTTATCTATTTCTATTGTAAGAGATGGAAACAGTACTAAGCTTAGTAATAAAAAAACAAATAAAGCTACTACAACTAACGTAAATTCATAAACAACTCCAATAAAGAGCAATATTAATAATGAAATACTTAATACAACATTGAACAAATATCCAATTTGTGTATGCTTGTACATTTCACTTGACACCTTCGTTTTTTTCATAGTTGATACCTCTATGCTTAATTTTACTCTGCAATTCTTTTAAATCAAATAAATTTATAAAAAATTACTATGTCGCAAAATGAGTTTGGAAATATTTTACAAGGATAAAATGAAAGATAGGGGGATACAAATTTAATGAACATACTAAAACTTGGAATATAACAAAAAGTTATAACCGACCCTTAACAAAAGCAGATGAAAACAGAGCGGTTTTGACCCTTAAAGAAACTTCTAAAGAAATAATAAAGAAAAA
>QMOQ01000096.1 GCA_003650285.1 Caldisericota bacterium
CCATTACTTCGGCAATTGTGTCAGGCTGAATATAATTAATAAATTGCCTCGCAAATACCAGATCATGCAGCCTGTTTAAGAAAGATTGCAATAGTGGTTTTGAGGACATTTCTTTGAGTATTAGTATACCATGTGGATTAAGCTTTTTGATTAAGTTTTCTATAAAAACTACCTGTTGTTTTACTGGGTGCAATACAAAAAAGTAGCAATAAAAAAATGCATAATATTTAAAAAACAACTGGACTCAAGTCAGCCACATGTATAATATACAAGGCCATGGACTGGCCGTTAAAAATACAGGGGCGTCTTGTGACAAAGGCGGAGATAGATGAGATACGAATGCTTCTTCACAATTATCCGTTATGGAACCGATCTCGTTTGTCCCGCGAGCTATGTGTACGTTGGAATTGGCGACGTCCCGACGGTCAGATTAAAGACATGGCCTGCCGCGAACTTTTACGCAAGCTTGAGTTTCGCACCCTGATAAAGCTTCCCCCACGCCAGTGTTCCGGTCCTGGCCGGCTTCCAACAATTGAATCCGTAGAGGTTGACCGGAGTCCAATATCATGCTTGTTATCGGATATCAAGCCTGTGAAGGTTGTAAATGCGAGGAATTGCGCTGAACACGAGAAAGCCTTCAACTATCTCATTAAGGAATATCACTATCTCAGCTATGGACGACCCGTCGGTCAGAATATGAAATATATGGTCGTTGGACGAAATGAACGTTTTCTTGGTTGTCTGCTTTTTGGAGCCGCCGCCTGGAAAGTGGAGGCCCGTGATCGGTGGATCGGCTGGCCGGCGGATATTCGCGAGCGAAATCTTGGTTTGATTTGCAACAACACACGCTTTTTGATTTTGGACTGGGTTAAAGTTCCTCATCTTGCCAGTCATGCTCTCGGATCTTGTCTGCGCCGTCTGCCTGAAGATTGGAATCGACGCTATGGAACTGATATAGCCATGGTAGAGACATTTGTCGACACAACGCGCTATGTCGGGACCTGTTACAAGGCCGCAAACTGGCTCAAAATTGGTCAGACAAAAGGGCGAAGCCGCCAGGATCGTTACAGCAAACTCAAGGTTTCGGTCAAAGATATTTTAGTTTACCCCTTACTGCGTGATTTTCGAAAATTGCTACTCGCGTAAACGAGAATAGTTCTGGCAGGTCACAACTTCGAGAGGATCAAGTCGTGACAGTAGATAGTGCAATAACTTCAGTTTTGGGTACAGAGTCTTTTGTGGAATATGAGCAAAATGTGTATGAAAAATATCAGGAAATGGCGGAGCGTGAAATTCTCACCAAGCTCAAGAAGCTTCTGTCCAACATACTTTTCCTGAAGATATTGAAACAATGGGGCGCTCAATGTGCCTGTCGTTTTCTCGAATATCGTGAAATAACTATTCGACTGAAGTCTGGACGACAATGGAAAATTCTGTCTCCTGTTTTCCTCCGGGCGAAGCCAAAGAAAAAACGCGGCAGATCACCGAAACGACAAAAAGGAGCGTTACGACATCTTGGCCTCGAGTTACTTGGGATCATAAAACGAATAAGTCCGGCTCTGATTGAGATTTGCGTGTCTATGGCTGTTCTTTGTCCCTCTTTCGAAGTCGCCGCCAATGCTTTACGCGGTCTGAGAATATCTATGAATGAACATCTGCTGCAGAATATCACACACCTGTTTGCCAAACTGGGCAGAAACGTCAGAATCGAATGTAATGGTGATGCTGTCTGGCAGAAACCAGGCATCAAAATTTTGATTTGTGTCGATGGCGGACGTATTCGCGAACGACGTTCAAAACGTGGCAAACGTAAGAAAGGCCTGAAAAGACAGGGCTATTCCACGGATTGGTTTGAACCAAGATTGCTTACAATCAATCAATTTGACGAGGATGGCAAAAAAATCAAATCCGTCAGTCCAATTCTTGACGGATCATGTGGCAGTTTGGATGATTTTTTTGAACTGCTCAAGGAATATCTGTTATGGATAAACCTTGATGAGGCATCAGAAATTATTTTTTGCGCTGATGGCGGAAATGGCATTTGGCCAAGAATTGATAATCTCATCAGTGAACTGGGACTGAGTAACGCGAAACGGATTCTGGACTATACACACGCAAAACAGAATATCAGCATTGTGAAAAAATTAATCTCTGACGCCCTAAAATTGTCAGACAAAGAAAGCAGGAAACTCTCCAAACAAATTCGGGAACTGCTCTGGAATGGCAATATTAATGGGATTGTCAATTTTGTCAGGGGAAAACTGGCTGGCAAAAGAAAAGCTCCAAAGGCTGCCTTGAAGAAATTGAACGAATATTTTGGGGATCACTCCAAATTTCAATATAAAACGTTCCGCGATAACGGCCTGCCCACTGGTAGCGGTGCTGTCGAAAGTGCCATTCGCCGAGTTATCAATCTCCGTATCAAGGGAACAGGATTGTTTTGGAAGCGGGAACATGCAGAGAATATAATCTTTCTACGTTCATTAGTCCTGACTGGTAAGCTGAAAAATGCTTGTCGGAAAGGATTGGGGATAGTGAAGAATATGTTTGATAACAACACAATCAAGGACTTGCCGTTGGCAGCTTAATCGATGTAACTTTTTTGTATTGCACCCAATGTCGCTAAGGACTGACTCGCCTCGCTCGTCTTTCCATTTTCCTGTCTTTTAAATATCATTCTGTAAAAGCCGTGCGCCGTGAATGACCGCCAACACATCGATTTGATCCGGTTTTATTCG
>QMOQ01000097.1 GCA_003650285.1 Caldisericota bacterium
AAATAATCGGTACTATAACGGCAGATAATGAGCGAAACGAACATCTCGTTATGCCAATCAAAAGTAATCGCACGCTGTTTGAAATTTTTGGTTTTTACAAACTTGCATTCGGTGGCACCGTTCTGGCGGCAGCCCTGGTGATCATTGTTGTAACCTTTTTTAAAAATCCTGAACTACCGGAAATAAAAACAAAAATATCCGAGGAATTACTTGCATGGGATTTCCCCGGTTTTAGATCTCAAACCACAAACAAGCAAAATCAAATAATCTCACTAAAAACTGATGGCTGGGATATTTACATTGTGAGGAAGAACAATAAAGAGAATTGGGGAAGTGCTTTGAGAGCTATTCAGAAGCAGATAAGGAAAATGAAAAAAGAAGTTTATGCAACATCAATGTGAAATAATTTAACAAAAACAGGAGTATTAAATGAAACATAAAATGATATATCCAATAGTTATCACTATATTTTTAGCACTCTCGATAAATGTACATGGGCAGGAAGGGATACCGAAAACTCCAGAGCCGCCTTTAGAACCAACACTGTTTTATGGCCATGATATAAGTAAAGAGGATGAGACAAAAATCCTGGCGAAACTTCCGGAAGATGTAAAAGCGGATCTGCTGAAAGTAAAGGAGCTTGATGAGGAAGAATACAGGAACCTATTGTTTAGTGCTTCCCATCTTGGTTATGAATATTATTTGTACGATACCAAGTTTGAAAAGGAAATGGTTGAAACCTCCAAAAGAATTAATGAGCTTGATCTGCAAACAGAGATACTCGGAATACAATACTTTCATGCCGATGCACAGGAAAGGACCAAAATTAAAAAGGAGCTGCAATCAAAACTGGAGATGCTGTTTGATCTGAAGGAAAAAGAAAGAAGAAGCGAGGTTGAAATGCTTGAGCGCGAACTTGCAGAACTCAAGGCATCACTTGAAGTAAGAAAAAGAAACAAGGCGGATATAATACTAAGACGTTTAAGTGAGTTAATAGGTAAGGATGACTACTTAGATTGGTAAACTAAATTTTTCCACGAATACATCATCTCTTCTCACAGCCGTCCCAAGGAGCGGCTTTTTTATTTTATGTTATTTATAGTTACCAATCTTAAAAGTAACATTATAGTAACATTTTTAATAAATGATTTCCCAGATCACCCGCTTGATTTTGAATTTATATAACGATTTTGTATATGAAAAGTGGCGTTTTGACAAACATATACTTTACGCATTGCATAAATGTAATAAAAAAGCGCAAGCCTTAATGACTTACGCTTAATTAGCTGTTTTTTATATACGTTGTTGTAGCACGTTTTTAATAAATGCTAACTATTTGTCCGCATCAAAAATTGGCTCTTCCAAGTCAATAAAATCGTCCGCCCAAAAGGTGCAATTGTCTTTATGTTTCTTTGTTCATTCATTAATCTCTTTTCGTCTTTTAAGCTGCCGCAGAACGTTGAGTATAAGAATAGTAGGCGATTGCGTGGCACTTTCCTTTCAAATTACAAGAAAATTAAAGTGGACTACAACCCTTGAACTTACTACTATCACGGCTATTATTTTTATACATTGTTACCTGCTGGATTTTATCATTAAGGGTTTTAAATTCTCATTATAATCTTATTTTTCAGCTTTATAGTGTGTCAAAAGGTTCGGGCTGAGTTCCATCTATATCTTTAAAACCATATTCCTTAGACAACTCAGCAGCCACTAGTATTTGTCCTGTTTTTTTTATTATTTTCGAATCATAAGCTAATGCTGAAATCGCTCTTCCGACAAATTGGGCAGATTCTTTTTTAGGATTTGGTGTTTTTTTCTTATCAGCTATATATCCAGGATAAAGCGATACACAAACAATGTTATTCTTTTTTTAGTTCTACAGACATATCCATTGTCATTTTATCAACAGCTGCTTTTGCAACACCATAAATTACATTTCCATAGTATTTTCGGCTAGCATAAAATGATATATTCACAATTAGTCCTTGTTGTCGTTTAAGCATTAATTGGGTTGCATGAACACTCGCTACATAATTCGAACGAACTCCAACATTGTTCATTTCTTCCCATAAATCAATAGATTGTTTCCAAAAAGGGGCTTTCCATTTGAATCCAGAATATGCTTTTCTATTCCGAAGCCTATTGTATCCTCCCCAAGCATTATTAACAAGTATATCCAACCGTCCTTCATTCTTCTCAATTAGTTCAAAAACAGCTCTTACTTCATCATCATTTTCGTGATTACAAACTATGGCAATCCCTTTTCCTCCTGCATCAGTAATATGTTTTACATCCTTTTCTTTAATGCTTCTTCCTGTAACATAAACTGTAGCTCCTGCTTCTCCAAGTGCCAAAGCAATTCCTTTTCCGACATTTCGTGTTCCGCCTGTTACAAGTGCTATTTTATCTTTTAGTAGTTTCATTTCAGTTATCTTCTCTTTTTTAATCTTCTATCGTTGACCAATTAATTATCGCAGGTGCTCTCTTCGCCTTGCAGGTAACGTCAGTTTGTCTAAAAACCTCTGGCATCTAAAAATTTCAGTCAAATATAAGCAATTTTAAGGGATTGTTTTTGTTTTAGATTGCTGAAAGTATACAAATTTCCTACTTACAAGCATGATGTATAGCATTTATTGTATACTTTTTTTATAGTATAATTCTTTCCAATCTATATCCTCTTGTTTCAAGTAGTTTTAGAAGCCCTTTTGCACCACCAAGATGC
>QMOQ01000098.1 GCA_003650285.1 Caldisericota bacterium
AGCCAATTCATCCTTATCACGCACAACAAGCGCACCATGGAAGTGGTTGACCAACTCTACGGTATAACCATGGAGGAACCAGGGGTCTCCACCGTGGTTTCGGTTAATCTAAAGACCGAAGAGAAAGAGCGCGCTGCCTGAGGCAAATCCGTCATGATCCGGCTCGCCTTGCATCCCTTGATTTCGCTCGCCGCTGCCAGTGAAGAAGACATGGAAAGCACATTTTCCAGCGCTGACATTTTACCCTTGGCCATTTTTGGCTTGGTGGTGCTCTTCTTTGTTTGGCTGGTGGTTGCCGCCATCCGAAAAAAACTCTCCACCTCCAAGGGACGCCTCGGCGATTTCAAAGAGGACGAAAAAGAAGCCGCTCGTTCGGCCCGCCTCTGGGCCGAAGCCAAACGAAAGGCCGACGAGGAAGAAGAAGAAGAAGAAGAGGAAGAATCCGAGGAGAAAGTTGATATCCAAGCCGAGCTTCTGGAAAAAGCCCAGGCCCGCCGCGAAACCAAAAAAGCAGCCGAAGCGATAGCGCGCAAGCCAACCCCGGAGCCGACCCCAGAGCCGGCACCTGCCGCAACAGCAGCGGCTGTTGCCGAAGCCAAGCCCGCGGTCAAACCGAAAACAGTGGCCCCTGCCCCACCCGCTCCCACCAGTCTCGAAGACGGTCTGGCTAAGACCCGCACTGGCTTTGTGGCCAAGCTGTCGAACATGTTCGGCCGCGGGGAAATCGGCGAAGACGAAATCGAAGAGATCGAAGAGATTCTTTTCACCGCCGACATTGGTGTGCGTACCTCCCAGAAGCTCATGGACATCCTGCAAGAAGAAGCCAGCCGTCAAGATCGCAAGGACCCGGCCAAATCGCTCCAGACCATCAAAGAGAGTATCGAAGAAATGCTATCGGTCAAGGCCGCGCCCATTGACACATCCGCGGCCAAACCCTTTGTCATTTTGGTGGTTGGCGTCGACGGGACCGGCAAGACCACCACCATCGGTAAGTTGGCCATGCGCTTTGGTCGCGAGGGCAAGAAAGTCATTCTGGCCGCCGGTGATACCTTCCGGGCCGCGGCCAAGGAACAATTGCAGGTTTGGGCAAAGCGCGCCGACGCGCAGGTCATAAGCGGCCAAGATGGCGCCGATCCGGGGGCCGTCATTTTTGACGCCATCAACGCCGCTAAGAGCCAAAACGCCGATGTGGTCATCGCCGACACCGCTGGGCGCCTGCACACCAAGGTCAATTTGATTGAAGAATTGCGCAAAATCCACCGCGTCTGCAACAAAGCGCTTGCCGGCGCTCCCCATGAAGTCTTGTTGGTGCTTGATGCCACTACCGGCCAAAACGCCATCAACCAGGCCAAGCAGTTCCACAAGGCCCTGACCGTCACCGGCATCACCCTGACCAAACTCGATGGCACCGCCAAAGGCGGCATCATCATCGGCGTCTGCGACACTTTCGGCATCCCCGTGCGCTACATTGGCATCGGCGAGCAAGTCGAAGACCTGCGCCCTTTTGACCCCAGTGCCTTCGTCAAAGCCTTGTTTTCGTAGGATGTTGGGGTAAATCGGCTAGCGCTTGCGCATCCGGTCTATGATTTTCTGGTAACGTTCATCACCGCGAATATTATTTAGGTCGCCGTCCTGCTGCACAGCTTCGTGTTGGGCATAGCCATTGAGCACGGCGATGTTCAGGTAACGGAAGGCCAAGGCTCTTTTCTTCATCAGCGAGTAAATACAAGCCATGTTATAGAAAGCGTCGCCAAAATCGGGGTTGACCTCCAGCGAGTGCTTGTACCATTTCAAGGCTTCCTGGTAATCGTTACGCGCGTAGTAGGTCACGCCGATGCCGTTGAAAGCTTCGGGTCTGGTCGGGTTTAGCTTGGTGGCCTTATGAAAATAGCGCCGGGCCCGCTCAAAGAAACCCGCTTGCATATACCCATAGCCCTCTTCCATCAGACTTTGCCAATCACCAGCGTTCTTTTCGAAATCTTTCGGGTTCAGGGGCTTGATTTCTTCTTCTAGCTCTTGGCCATCTTCATCAAGCAAGCCGGTAGGATTCGGAGCCACCACCGGGTCTTTGACCGCAACTTCGCCCGGCACGGGTTTGGGTTTCTTGGGCCGGGGCCTGAGCTTACGCACCACTACGCCATCGCCCTTGCGCTTGCCGCCGATAAGACATTCGGTGGATTTATAATAGGCCGCTCCAGACAGGACCTTGCCGGCACGGGCCACCAGCATGACCATGGGCGCCCACTTATTCCCTGAACATTTGTCGCCTTTGAGACAATAACGCCATTTTCCACTCAGGCTGTCTTCGAGCAAGACCCCTTTCAGAATTTCAGTGCCGCGCTTGAAAGGACAGGTTTTCGACACCCAGATAAGTTTGCCGCTCACTTTCTTGCCATCTTGCTTGACGCGAATGACGCCGAGACGGGTCGCCCACTTGCCCTCCAACTTAACGGTCTGGGCCGCAATCGGCGTGGCCAGCAACATACCCGCCAGCACCCACAATGCCGGTAACGTTCTTTTCCTTGGGTTCATGCGTGGTCTCCAGGTTGAACCGCTACTCCTGTGCTTTTTCGATGGCAGAGCGCACCCGTCCTTCCATGACCGTGCGCATCAGTTTACCTATCTTGGGGTAACGGGTAAGGAACTCCGCCATTTGCTCGCCG
>QMOQ01000099.1 GCA_003650285.1 Caldisericota bacterium
TAAAAAATGAAAAATATAAGAAGAGCGATATTGCTCCTCGTTTTATTTCTGTTTGTTCTTCCCGGCTGCAAAAATAACGCAGCGAATCTGTCCCCTGCACATTTTAGCGAAAAGGAAGCAATGTCCGAAGGAAATTATATTTATGAAATTTACTCTATAGACAAAAACGAAAAGATAGACGAAACAACAATTGTTATTGCAATTGAAAACGATCTTTTAAAAATAAGCGAAAGTACAAAAAACGCCACTTTATGGCTAAACAAAACAACACTTAAACCCGTAAAATTTATTGGGAACTACAAGACAGATGATGCACTTACATTTTTAGAAGCAAATTTTTTTGAAAAAACAATACAAATTAACATTGAAGAAAATAGTAGAATAAGAAAATATAATTTGAAAAGCAATGAAAATACATATCCTGACGAGGCATTGCCGTTTCTCTTCTCTGGGTTTAATTTTGAAGAAAAAGAGGCATACATATACGATTACCACCCATACACATCACTGTTTGCATACTGCTCTGTTTATAATCTCGGGAAAAAACAGAGAACAATAAACAATAAGAAAATAGAGGTGTTTCATATTGTCCTGGATTTTGGCAAAAAGAAAAGAAATCTTTATTACACGATAAATGCTCCTCATATCCTCGTAGAAAGATATGAGGAAGACATTTATTATATAATCAAACAGGATTGAACAAGCTATTTTTTCTTATGAAACATCGAAAATAGCGCTTTGAGTTTATCGGCTGGTATTTCTTTTGCTCCACCAAAAGTATTGGCAACGAGAGTTGATATGCAAATATTCTCAAGCTCTTCGGCTCTCCTGAATGCTTTCTCAGGCGTATCACCGACAGTAATTACTCCATGGTTTGCAAGCATTACCGCATTATATTTTTTGAAGGCATTTGCTACACTTTTTGCAAGTTCTTTTGACGATGTCATTTCATATGGAAGCACTGGTACTTCACCTAAAATGAGCGATACTTCTTCATGTATCGCTTTCCGCAAAGGCATATTCGCAATTGCAAATCCGGTTGCAACCGGTGGATGGGTATGCACAATAGCATTTACATCGCTCCTTTCTTTGTAAATAGCAACATGAAATAATAATTCCGAAGAAGGTTTCCCCTCCCCCTCCAGCAAATTTCCTTTAAAATCCACTACAATGATATCTGAATATAAAAGGATATCCTTTGGCACACCAGATGGAGTAATATAAATCACTCCCTCATCTTTTATAGAAATATTCCCTCCATATCCGCCATTTAAACGCCTTTCATACAGCCTTTTCCCAATTGATGCAATTGTTTCTTTTATCTCTCTTTTCATTTGCAGCTCCTTATGCAAATCAATATAATAAATATATGAAAAAATTCAACCTCATTTAAACTGAACAGAAATACAAAATTAATTATCCATAAACTATAAACCCATATTACATTAAAAAATTGCAGAGAAATTTTAAATTACCATTTTTTGAAATCAAATAAAAAATGTTATAATACTTCAAAATAGTATAAGAGGAGTGAACATGGGCGTAAAACCAGATGAGTGGATTATCGAGCAAGCAGAAAAAGGAATGATACAACCATTTGAAAAAGGACAAATATCCAGCGGCGTCATATCGTTTGGTGTTTCATCGTACGGATACGACATGCGTATCGCAGACAAATTTAAAATTTTCACAAATGTGCATTCGGCAATTGTTGACCCAAAAAACTTTTCCAAAAAAAGCTTTGTAGATTATAAAGGCGATGTATGTATTATCCCACCTAACTCATTTGCTCTTGGAAAAAGTGTAGAGTATTTTAACATTCCAAGGGAAGTGCTCTGTATTGTCCTTGGGAAAAGCACTTATGCCAGGGCCGGTATCATTGTAAATGTCACGCCTCTAGAGCCTTGCTATGACAAAGAAACAGAATTACTTACATTAGATGGATGGAAAAAATTCAGCGAAGTTGAGAATGATGAAATTGTTGCAACATTAAATCAGCATGATGAACTAGAATACCAACAAATTACCAGGAAGCAAAAGTTTAAGTACAAAGACAAACTCATACACATAAAAGGAAGAAATATTGACCTTGCTGTCACAACGTCACATCAACTTTTCGTCAAAAAAAGATGGAGCAATAATTTTGATTTTATCAGAGCCGATAATGTTTATGGCAAATATAATTATGAACTTAAAAGGGATGCTGTATGGAAGAGCCAAAAAAGAGATTCTTTTATTCTTCCCACCGTTACAAAAAGTTTACGGTTTTCAACATATCATACAATAAAAAAAGAAATGGTAGCTTGTTTAAAAGGCAAATCACTAAATTCTAAAGAACTTTATGGCAAACTCCAAACCAAAATTAGTTATAGGGAATTTGGGAAAATATTTAATGATTTATACAATCAGGATGTTTTAGAAAGAGAAATCATATATATAACAAGAAAGATAGGTGCAAACAAGATGTATTTATGGTCATTGAGAAATAATGATTACATTGATAATGATTATTATACTCAGCCAATAAAAATTCCTATGGATGATTGGCTAAGGTTTTTTGGAATATGGATTGCTGAAGGAAGTGCTTATATTTCTAAAAAAGGATATTTTGTTAAGGTTGCAGCTTTTGGAGGCAATAAAAAAATAA
>QMOQ01000100.1 GCA_003650285.1 Caldisericota bacterium
AACTCTCAGTCGTCTTTGTAAAGCCATGTCTCCATCGCAGGCTGCCAGTTCATTAAGCATTTTGGCTGCCGTCGTGAACAGCACTTTTTTCCCTTTTAAGACAGCGGTATGGGCAATATTTTTAGCGACTGTTGTTTTACCTACCCCGTTTGGACCGACGAATATGGCATTGCTCGCATCCTTTAAAAAGGCCAGTGTCATTAAGTCTTCAATCGCTCCCCGGTCGCAGGTTTCCAGCCAGCCCCAGTCAAAATCAACCAGCATTTTAAAGCGTCCCAATTTGGCGCTACTGAGTCGCCGTTCCAGCGAACGGTAGTGACGTTGTGTTTCTTCCCAGTGTATAAGTCTGTTTATCCATTCATAGTCTGACTCCATCAGTTCCTCCCATTGATCAATGAGGCCATATAATTTAAGTGCTTTTGCCCGCTCTTTTAGTTGTTCAACCTGAGGTGCCGTTATAGTATTCATTACTTCTTGCCTCCCTGGTTTGTGGAGGGTTGTATTGGTTGTGCTTGTTGTCGCTGTTGATCATCATTTTCAGAACCGGTCGCATCATCAATCGTCACATTGATCTGGTCATAGCCTGTGAGTGCATGTGTTTTAACATTCAGGTCTTTAACCCGTTTATCGTCAGGCAAGGGAATAGCTATCGGCGGGGGCTCCCTGCGCTCTTCACATCGTTTTTGCAGAATCTGGCGCACGGCATTCGGGTGTGGCACTTGTTTTTCGAGTGCCTCCTGTACGGCAATAGTGACTTCATCTGCCCCATAGCGATCTAATAATCGCAGTAGTGTCGAGGTGATGGTGCCTAATCTGTCTCCTCGCAGTGCAGCTTCATCGAGTAATTGACGGCAGGCTGGAACAGCATGGATTAGTCTATCCTGGCCACGATGTTGTCGTGCTTTGCTTTTTTGTTTGATCAGTTCTTCAAGATGTTCCGGATTTTCTATTTGCTCGCCTTTGTCAAAGCTACGGGCATGACTGGCTATTTCGGTTTGTCCATCCAGTATGCGCACTTGCTTGAGTGTCGCTGTCACCGTGAGTGTTTTGCGTACCTGTGTATGCGGTATCGAGTAATCATTTTTATCAAAGCGTATATAGGGTGTTTTACCGGCTTTGACTTCTTCCCGTTCATCGGTAGGCCAACGATTATCAGGTAACGTCAGTAGTGTTGTTTGCTCTTTTGCAAAGGCTTCTCTCACGGTCATGGTTTTATCTTCAGGGCAAAGTCGGTCAGCACTCTGCCCCTGACACCAGGCATCAGCCTGTGCATTCAGATCATCTATAGTACTGAATTCTCTGGCGGCGAAGAAGTTATCACGCACATAACGAATAGCGCGTTCGACACGCCCTTTTTCATTACCGCGTCGAATGGCAACGGGTCTAGGCTCATAATGATAATGGCTGGCAAACTCTAATAACTGGGGGTTAAAGCGTATGCTATCGCCTTGTCGCTCCAGTACGGCACTTTTAAGGTTGTCATATAAAAGAACCTTAGGTAAGCCCTGCCAGCATTCAAAGGCAGCTTCATGTCCGCGTAGAAAGTTGGCCATCTGTTGATTAAGATAGAAACGCAGAAAGATTTGCCGGCTCCAGCTTAAGACTATGACAAACGCCATTAAAGGGCGCCTGGCCTGACCGATTGTCAGATGTCCAAAGTGCCCCCAGTCAACTTGAGCCTGTTCGCCCTGTAATGTTTTTAAGCGTTGAAAAGCTTCGGGGATTTTTCTGGGTCGATACTCTGCAACCAAATGTCTAAAATGATCTGGACCACCTGTATAACCGCGCTCTTTGATCATGGCGTAAAGACGACTGGCACAGAGTAAGGGGTATTGCTCCAGGGTTTTTAAAACAAACGGCAAATAATCATCAATAATAGATGCTCGCTGGCTGCGTTCCGCTTTAGGAATGCCAGCCTGAGATAGCACGCGATTAATGGCATCGTGATGAATGCCCAATTGCCTGGATATGGTTCCTACAGGCCATTTCTCAACGTGGTGATAGCGCAAAATCTGCGCTTCTTTTTCTTGACTGATTGTCATTGTGTTCTCCTTCTTTAAAACGGTTTAGAAAGTATGAACGGGCAAAGATTGACGAGGCTGTTGATGAAGAAATGCCCAGCGGAGCCGTTCATGACACCGACACCCACAAAAATGACAGTAAAATGTGCTCGTTTGTGTCGAAAATGATGATTTTTGATGCGTCGTCACTCTTTTTGGCTCGACAATCAGTAAATCATAAGGGACTAATCTGGGGGAACCCTGATGCGTCACTTTTTCTTTTTTCCGCTGGCGATAATGTCGCTGACGCAAGGCATGTAAATGACGGCCTCTTGAGCTGGATTGATAGCGTTGGCAGGCTTTTCGTTGCTTTTCCTGACGAGATTGTGCAGAACATTTACCAGAACAATAACTATTGCCATGGTCACAATGACTGCAAATAATGACCTGACAATGGCAGCGAACACAGTTATATAAACGGGCAGAGCGACACATAAGAATTCCAGTCAGAGAGAACTGGAAAAAAGGCGGGACAAGTGCGATACTTGAACCGCTTGTGCAAAAGCACGGTGGGTGTTGTGGTGCCGGACGTTTGACGCTAATCTATTGGCCGGTATCACAACAG
>QMOQ01000101.1 GCA_003650285.1 Caldisericota bacterium
AAGATAAACTAGAGAGAGATTTCGCTTTAGGTTTCATCTCTGAGGAGGAGTACAAAGAAGGTCTTCAAGGAGTGTTCAGAAAGTTCCAACATATCTACGGATTTGATATGTAAAAACGACAGGGGACATAGTCCCCTCTGTCGACAGGTGTGTGCCTGTCCTGATGAGTCCAAAAGGACGAAACAGAAATTAACTTAAATAAAACAAAAAAATGAGTAACACAAACGCAGTCGCTAAGAAGGTAAAAGCCACGCTTCTAGAAGGACTTAAAAAGGACGGCTTACAATGGTTCAAACCATGGAAGGCAGGAATGAATTTTCCTATCAATAACAAATCAGGAAGAGCCTACAAAGGCTTCAATAACTTCATCTTGAATGCTCAGATGAAAGAACACGAGTACAAGTTCAATGAGTGGGATACCTTCAAGAGCATCTCTTCGAGGGGTGGCAAGGTCTTGAAAGGTCAGAGAGGAACAGATGTATATTTTTGGTTAATCTCTTATTGCTCCAAGGCTAACTTCGGTACATGGTACAAGACCAAAGCCGAGTGCATGAGAAAAGAGAAGTGCAACGAAGAGGATATTTTCACCAACTTCAACCTGAGATATTACAGAGTTTGGAACATCGCACAATGCGAAGGACTGACTCCAAGAAGAGTAACAGATGAGAACACGAAAGAAGTTAAGCCAATCGAAAGTTGCGAGAAGATTGTAGCCGACTACAAGAAAATTGCTAAGGCTCTAAAGATAGTTAACCTAGAGCAACACCAAGCCTACTACAGCCCTTCGAAAGACAAAATTGTTATGCCTCTGATGAAGCAGTTCATAAGTGAAGATAAATACTACCACACGCTATTTCATGAGATGGTTCACAGCACAGGACACGACACAAGGTTAAATCGTGAAGGAGTTGCTACAGCGTTAACCCTGAACAAGACCAAGCATGACTATGCCTTCGAAGAGTTGATTGCTGAGAGTGGTGCAATGATGTTATCAGGTATTGCAGGGATTGAGACGAAAGACGAATCTAAGCAAAGCCAAGCCTACGTCAACGGATGGGTCAAGGCAGTAAATGAAGCCGATGAGAAGGCAGTAGTTTCAGCCCTGACGCAGTCAGCGAAGGCTACGGACTACATCCTCGGAAACTAAGCCGAGGAACTTCGAGAATGGTTGTAGAGGGGTTCGATTCCCCTCCTCGAATCTAATTTTAATTTAATATATCATGAATTTAAACTACGAAGAACTCGCTGAAGCGATAGCAAGTACAGAGTATGATGCATACGAACACGAGCAAAGTGTTAAGGACATCAGAGAAAGATTGAACTACCTGATTAGCCAACTAGATTCGGCTAAACAATATCTTCCCTGTGAAGAGGGTGGGAGTGAACTAGAATATGCTCTTGGAGATATTGACAACCTATTGACCACGATACTTTTTAAAATTTAATTTAATATATCTATGAAGGAAATGAAGCACTATTTCATGATTACCTACGATGGCAAAGTCGTTAAGGTAATCTCAGCCCATAGCAAATGGGAAGCAGTTGACAGGGTGGCGTATCAATACAATCATCTTGACAGGAAGAGATTCAAAGCCACGAAATGTAAACCGAAGTTTAATTAAATATATATCTATGAAAAATTTGATAATGAAGAAGACCTATGCCCTGCATCTGACCAAGCAAGAACTTTGGCTCCTGAAAACAGGACTAGAGGCTGAGAAAGATGTGAGGTACAGCATGAGTACAGCAGAAGAGCATGCTGAATATCATGCTGAGATTGACGAGCTGAATCAGAAAATCAAGAGTTTAATTTAATATATATAACTATGACAAAACAAGAAAGAGCAAAGGAACGTAACGCCTACCGAGTAAATCGTGTGATTGCACACCTCAACAAAATAAGTTGGGACGCACATTGTAATCTAATATCTCAGGAAGATGTAGAGAAGGCATTCAAGGAAATGAATAAAGCCATGAGGAAGAGTGAGAAGATTGCAAAAAATCCAAGAGAGGAGAGATTTATTTTTGGCGAAAGTTAATCTGTTGGCAAAAAAAATATGACAAAAAACTTGCATATGTCGATTTCTTGTCGTATGTTTGTCGAAATAATTGTGGGGAGTCGGTCTTAGTTAGGGACTTGAAAACCCTGACAAATGAGGTTCAATTCCTCACCCCACTACTACTAATTTTAAACACTACAAAATGAAACAAATAATTTCAAAACTCTCAATTGAGAACATCATCACATACGGAGTGATGACATTCGTACTAGTGTCATGGACGGCATTAGTGTATCATCTAATCACAACAGGAAATACTATATAATATGGGGAAAGCAAAATTACTAGACGCAGAAATCAAGCACTATGTGTTTGACTACCTCGGTACAGCAGACGGATACGAAATCGGTTGGCTACATGAGGAAACACAAAAAGAAATTGGTGACCCTGATTCAGAGCTATTCTATGATAAACATTATATGATGGACACAGCTCGTAATCTAATACTTGAAGGTCATGAGTATACTAACTATTGGCTAGACGATGAGGACATCGAAGAGTGGGTACAAGAGAGAGATAAGTGTGATGAATGTGATGGTGAAGGAACTATCATATGTG
>QMOQ01000102.1 GCA_003650285.1 Caldisericota bacterium
AGGAATGCAAGTATCTGCAAGATATATTTACTTATTACCTCCGGAGGTGTTTTATCAATTTCTATCTCGATTGTTTCTGATAATTCTTTTGCAGCCTCTACTATTCTGCCTGCAATTATTTCTGCTACTTTTTTGGAAAATGTTTTTTCTCTGATTATGCGATTATATATGACTCTATATAAAGCATTTTCTTCTTTAAAGTTTTTGATGAAAATGTTTTCCAAGAGCTCCAGAGAAACTTGCGCAATATCATTTTTTTCTATTTCGGACATGTTGGGAGGAAGAGTAGTTACGGATTGACTTAATGCTTGCCGTAAAGCAAGTGAAATCTTTTTAGGATCTGTAACGTTTTTGAGTGATTCTTTTAGAGAAGGAACGAGTGAATAAGCCTTGTATGAAAGAAACGTGATATAACCGAGATAAGAATCTATATTAAGTAATTGTTTTAGTTGCTCAGTGGAGATTATTCTTATTGCCTTATCGGTCGGACTTGTGGAAAGAATATTTAACATTTCTTTCGTTATGACATACATCATATTAAAAATATCGTAATTTTCTCCGTAAGATATGTAAAGGTTGAGGAGTTTGGCATCGTCTCGTGTAATTACTTGTCCATGATTTTGAAACCCCCACACTAATGCATGTGCAGTTGTTTTTGAAAGCATCATGCGTTCTTGCTCAGGTTTATCTTTGAACATATATTTGTAGAGGAAACTGTAGGCGTACGATTCTCCTGTAGTGAGAGCTCGGTAACACATATTTACGATGGTTGGATTAATTTGAGAAACAATTGGCGTGATATAGTTTGTTGTTGTGTTTATAGCAATATCAACAGCATCTTCTCTTTTTATTCCAGTCGTTGCTATGATTTGCGTTGCAAGCCTTAATGCTAGAGGAAAGAAATCTGAAGATATTTTCTCGTATAAGTGCAAGAAAGGATAATATCCTTCGATGGCTGATATGTTGAGATTTTCTATTAAAGGGTGCTCCATCTGCATATCCAGTGGGCCAAGCTCTGATTGAGGGCCCATAACAATTTCATCAGCCCCGAGAGCCATTAATGTAGCCGCACTTTTTGCATACAGCGGGATAATTGCTTTAAGCTTTTTACATTTAGACCGTATTACATTCACCATTTGGTATGCTGGATGTGGATAACCTCCTCCCGAAAGTATTACCATATCGATACGAGTTTTTTCTGGTGGTGTGGGAATTTTATTCAGCTGGTCAATGAGATCGAACATGTCATCCCGATTAATAGCAGTATTTTCACCATAGGTAAAAAATAGCAAATAGCGATATTCTTCAGATTTTTTTTCTTTTGCTGGGGGGACGAGTGATTTTAACGGCAATTTTTCCTTCTGAACTTCTTCATTTCTTTTTTTTTGTTTCTTTTCCTTACTGTTTTTTTTCTTTCCCTTTTCCATTATTTTCTCCTTTTTTAAAAATTATATATAACGCCTTTGTCAAGTATTTTAACGTTGTCAGATGCAATTTCAAATCTTTCAGGAATCTGTGTATGGATGGGAAGCAGGATTTCAGGGTTAATTTCCCGAGCCATATGTAGCAGGTCCGGTTGTGCTGCATGTCCTGGCGAGTGAATATTGAAATATGGTATATTAAACATTTTTAACCAGTTTAGAAGAATTTTTGCATTTTCTGCATCAATGCTTGACAATGGTTCTCCACCTGAATGAATGTATAGCGCACCTTTTTCAGGTTTTATATCTATAAGCTCCGGCGTACTCATGAAGTCAAGTAGCATTACAATATTTTTCTGGTCTTTACAGACATATGCTGCATCAACAAATGTTCCTATTGTTTCATTTTCCCATGTATTAGGCATTCCTTCAGATTTGTAAATCAATGTGTTAGGAGATGAAAGAATGTCTTTTGCAAATGTATCTCCTATACCAGAGTAACGGTTTAACATAAAGGCATAAGGTAGAGTTATTACAAATTTTTTGTTTTTCTCATTTGCGATTTCAAAAAATGTTTGGATTCTGTCTATGTGTGGTTCATATGGATTTGCAAAAAGGATTCCGTTGTATTGCTCAAGCACGCTAATTGCCTGTTTTTTTAGCTGCTCTTCTGTAAGGCTTGTAACAAATTTCCACCCAAAACGTGTTCCTTCTGTAATTAATATATAGGGGTTGTTTTTTTTTGCATATTTAACAAAATTCCATGATTTTTTATTTGTTCTTCCGTGAAAATAAATATCGCCAGTGTAGAATATATTTCCTTTTGAGGTCTCTATCTGGAAGGCCAGAGCTCCGGGGATATCGTGGTCAATCGGTATAGGATGTACAGTAAATGATCCAACTTTAACTGGTTTGTCCATTATCTTTATATTTGAGACGTTATTTTTTATGATTCCTTTTTTTCTAAAGAAACTAAGAACTTCTTTGGAATAATTGCTCATGTACTTTTTTATCGAATCATCTATGAGGTCGATGAGTCCGATGTGATCAAGATGAGCGTGTGAAAAAAATACTGTTTTTATATCTATGTCAATTGAGCTTTTTGATGACATAGGCCATCCTTTATAGAAGTTCCGTAATGGCGGAAGTTCTTTTGTTACAATGCGGTCATGTATTCCTTTCCAGCTTCTTC
>QMOQ01000103.1 GCA_003650285.1 Caldisericota bacterium
ATATTTGTAGATAGATTTTTAACACCTACTTTTTTTTATAATACAACAAAGCTATCTTCAATTTTTGGGCAGAGCAAAGGTGGTGCAATTGCACTTCTTGCCTTTGTTGCTGGAATTTTTGAAATCATAATTCCAATAATCGGTTTTCTCTCTCCCATAATTATGAAAGTAGAAGAGGAAGAAATCCATACTACAGTATAAAAAACGACCGTGGCAATCTCTTCATTAACAACAAAACATTGTTTTAGAAAAACAAAATTAAAAGAAATATTACTATGGGATTACTTCGTCATTATATTTCTCGTAATGACAGAAAAGAATTACCCTGGGACTGCCGCGCTACACTCGCAGTGACAAAGAAAATGTGTCATTCCGGGCTTGGTCCGGAATCTCGTCATTATACTCTTTTTCCCAATCATCACAAATAAAAAACGCCAAAAAATCAAAATAAATTTACTTGACAACAAAAACAATTGTGTTAATCTTAAAAAAATACCTCAGAAAAGAGGAGTAAAATAAAAAAGAGGGGGTAAAAATGAAGAAAGTATTAGCATTAGTTATCGCAGTAGTAATGTGTATTTCAATCTTTGCTTTCAATGTACATCCTTTTAAAACAATCGCTCAAACAGCTGTAAACGAAAATAATATATCTGTTATGAACTCAAATGTAGAACCGACAGTTCAATCAGTAAATTTAGAAGGAATTAATGCAGCAGGCATCAAACAAACCGATGTGACGGAATACTACAAAAATCAAGATTCTATTGCAAATCTTCTTTCAACGGCAACACCTACTGCTGTAGGAACAACCTGGGCAAAAACATATGGAGGAGATTACTTTGACTGGGCTAATTCTATCCAGCAAACATCAGACGGGGGATATATCGTTGCAGGAACGACTCTCTTGTTGAGTGGGGTACCTGCTGATTCTTCTAATATAGGACAGATTGCCTCTTTTGGCGCGACACCTACTAATTTTTCTGCTGTAACAGAAAATATTGATTGCCTCGTTATAAAACTTAATTCAAACGGTGTTGTAACCTGGGCAAAAACATATGACAAAAATGAATATGACTGGGCTGAGTCCATCCAGCAAACATCTGACGGAGGATATATTTTAGCGGGAGCAACTGGATCTTTTGACTCAAACACCGATTGCCTCGTTATAAAACTTGATTCAAACGGTGTTGTATCCTGGGCAAAAACATATGACAAAAATGAATATGACTGGGCTGAGTCCATCCAGCAAACATCTGACGGAGGATATATTTTAGCGGTAGGACCTGGTGTTTTTGGTGAATGGCTTATTTTTTTTGCTGCGGAACTGACTGCTTCTCCTACCACCGCATCTATTAATTCTTCTACTCCATCAGAAATCTTTTCTGATTTCCTCGTTATAAAACTTTATGCAGATGGCACAGTAGATTGGGCAAAAACGTATGGAGGAGATTACTTTGACTGGGCTAAGTCCATCCAGCAAACATCAGACGGAGGATATATCGTTGCAGGAACGACTCTCTTTTTTAGTGTAGAGCCTGATGTCTCTAGTGTGGGGCAGATTGCTTCTTTCGATACAACATCTATTGATTCTACTGTAACAGCAAATATTGATTGCCTCGTTATAAAACTTAATTCAAACGGTATTGTAACCTGGGCAAAAACGTATGGAGGAGATTACTTTGACTGGGCTAAGTCCATCCAGCAAACATCAGACGGAGGATATATTTTAGCGGGAGCAACTGGGTCTTTCGACTCAAACACCGATTTCCTCGTTATAAAACTTTATGCAAACGGAACAGTAGATTGGATAAAGACGTATAACAAAGATGAATATGACTGGGCTGAGTCTATCCAGCAAACATCTGACGGAGGATATATTTTAGCGGGAGGACCTGGTTTTTTTGGTGAATGGCTTATTCTTCCTGCTTCTCCTACCACCGCATCTATTAATTCTTCTATTAGTAAAGTTTTTACTCCTGTTTATACTCCTGATTTCCTCGTTATAAAACTTTATGCAGATGGCACGGTAGATTGGGCAAAAACATATGAGGGAGATTACTTTGATTGGGCTAAGTCCATCCAGCAAACATCTGACGGAGGATATATCGTAGCAGGAACAGCTTTCTCTTCTAGTGGAGTACCTTCTGACTTTCCTAATGTGGGACAGATTGCCTCTTTCGACCCAACATCTATTGATTCTACTACTGAAGTAGTTTATTTTCCTGATTTCCTTATTGTAAAGCTTGACTCAAATGGTGAAATCGGAGGGAGTTGTAATTATCTTAAAGATTGTAGTCCTACTGTTGAGTCATGTGAACTGACTGTAACAGACCCAACTTTATCAACAACATCGATAGCAGATCTTGGAGCCGAAGCCGATGTAATCACTAATTCACCAACCATTCAATCTGATACAATTTGTGAAGGTTCTGTTGCAATCATTGCGACAGCAGGTCCCGGTGGTTCAATATCCCCCTCAGGCATCGTAGGGGTTAATTACGGAGGTAATAAGACATTTACTATCACTCCTGATACAGGCTATATGATAGGTAAAATACTTGTTGATGGCTCTCCTGTGCATTTTATCCATACTTCTGGAGAT
>QMOQ01000104.1 GCA_003650285.1 Caldisericota bacterium
TCAAAGCTGGGACAGATGGGAAGTGCAGAGGGACTATACTTGATGGGAGAGTGGTCTTTTTAATGAATATGGAAAATATTAATAAAAAAGAAATAATTTTAGAGGCTGCCAGGGATATCTTCTTTAAAAAGAGCTTTTACGAAGCCACTATGGATGATATCGCTCAGCTTTCTGGAATAAAAAAACCTACTATCTATTATTATTTCCCCTCCAAAATAGATTTAGCTTCACAACTAATGGAAGTAAACATAAAAAAAATTTTTGAGAAGATTAACGAAATAATTTCTACAACGAGTAATGTTAAACAACGGATAAAAATTATAGTAAACTTTTATATAAATCTTTTGGAAGAAAATTCTAAAACTTTTATTATTATGCAAAGAATCGGCTATGATTTTATGCAAAAGGAAGACAGTAAAAAAAAGATAAATGAACTCTTCGAAAAATTAAGAAAAAGGCAGAAGAAAGCAGGAGACCTGTTCGGGGAAATCACTTTATGTTCAGGTAAAAAAGTAAGTGGAGATCTGTTTTTATATTCTATGATTGCTGCCTTGGGAAGAGCTATTTTTGAAAATGTATCTCAGGGGAAAAAACCAAAAAAAGAAGATCTCCTGACCATTGGGGATATTTTTATCGCCTCAGTGAAATAAAGGGAAGTTAAATTTTCTCCTTTTTCCCGTAATATAAATTCGCTACTGCAACAATTGAGACACTCACTATAAGAATAAAAGATATCGCGTTTATAACTGGTGTTGAGCCATCTCTTACCTGTTGATATAAAATTATAGGTAGGGTGGGTTGGGAACTAATAAGAAAAGTCGTTGTATTAAAATTTTCAAAAGACATAAGGAACGCTATGGCAGCTCCTCCTATAATTGAAGGCTTGAGATATTGAAGTGTAATAAACCTGATAACTTCAAAACGATTTGCACCAAGATCGGATGCAGCTTCTTCAAGTGCCCGATCAAATTTTTTGAGTCTCGCAGAAATAGTCATTGTTACAATAGTAGTTATAAATGAAAACTGGCCAAGTACTATAAGCCAAAAACCCGGTCTAAGTATTTTTATATCAATTCCAAAAGTATTCTCAAAAAATAATCCTACTGTAGTAGAAAATAGCAATATAGATATACCAAGGATTACTCCGGGTATTACCAGTGGCGCAATCATCAGAAAATATAAAGCACCTTTAAATTTGAAATCTTCTTCTTCAAAGAGAAAAGCGGCCATAGTACCTACAACAACCGATAGTATAGAAACTGAAATTGCAACTTTAAAGGAAGTTGCTATGGCCCTTAAATTCATTTTGTCATAAAATATACCTATTTTTTGCGGTCCTTCTCCAAAAAACCAGTCAAGAGTAAATCCTTTCCATGGTAAAGATGGAAACATGGAGTCGTTAAATGCAAGAATCATAGTTATAACAAGGGGAGCAAATAGAAACACAAAATAGAAAAGGGTAAACAATTTAAAACCTGATAAATAACTTTTAGTGTTTGGTAATGTGCGTATCATTTGATCACCTTCCTGAAATCCTGTTTTGTTAATTTCAATGCAATCCATATTATAATTGAGGATAAAACTAACAGCAGAAAACCAAAGGCAGCTCCCTGATTCCAGTTAAAATAAGTTATTATCTGATTATATATCTGTTCAGTAAACCAAAGAGAATTCTTGCCTCCCATAAGCTTGGGAGTTAAATAGCTGCCAAGAACCAGCATGAATACTATTATACTTCCGGACATAATTCCGGGCATTGAGTAGGGGATAATAATTTCACGCCATATTGCTATCTTCTTGGCACCCAGGTCGTAGGCTGCTTCGATAAGAGAATCATCAAGACTTTCCATTACACCAATAATTGGTATAATCATAAAAAGCATAGATGTATAAACCAATCCCATTATCATAGTAATATCATTGTAAAGCATTTCTATGGGCTGCTTAAATAAACCTATTCCTACTAAAAAATGGTTAAGAACACCGCTTTCCCGTAAGAGTATCATCCACCCGTAAACTCTGATTAGTTCACTAACCCAAAATGGAACCAGAAGAAAAACCATCAATACTCCCTGTAACTTTAAATTAACAACTTTTGTAATGAAAAAAGCAATAGGGAGTGCAATAATCAGTACAATAAATGTTACAAGAATAGAATATAGCGCTGTCCGCACAAAAGTAAGCCAGTAAATCGGCTCGGTAAAAAAAGCGGTGTAATTTTTAAAAGTAAACCCTGATCTTCCTTGGAATGACATTCGAAGAAGCTCGAGATGTGGAAGTACAATTAATAAAAATAACCATAAAAAAACCGGGATAAAGAAAATAACAAAACTCCATCTTATTTTAGATATTTTAGAGTTCTTCATATATTTTACCATCTGTTTTATTGAAGCATACAGCAGCTTCAGGATCCCAACCTATCTTTATCTTGTCCTTGGCTTTTATATAATCAAATTGTCTATTTTGTGGTAGAGAGACAATAAGTTCTTGTTTGGAATTTTCAAGTACAACCAAAAGCCTGCTATTACCGCCATCAAAAAGTAATGCTTCCACGGTAACA
>QMOQ01000105.1 GCA_003650285.1 Caldisericota bacterium
AGTTCGTAAGTTCAATGCCGCTGTTCCTTGGGGTATATATTTACAAGAAGCGGACCCACCTTCTGGAGAGCAGTGGAAATATAATTCCAGCACGCAACAGGTTGAACTTGGTTTTACACCGACAACTGGTGATGTTATAGTTGCTTTTGCTGGTGAAACATGGTTATTCGATGGTTTATTTTTAGCTCCGACCATGTCAGAAACCATTGAAGAGGACATATTCTTAGAACCCGACATAGATTATGATTGTATCTATGTTGGTTTTACTGAATACGCTTCTGCTGACGTTACCGCTACTTGGCTATCTCTTGGAAAAGAAGTTTCTCCTTCTACTTGGGAATATTACAACTACCACACGTTCTGTAATTATTCTGCAGGAACTATGTTTAGAGCAAAAGTCAAAGCCGAGTTGCTTAATCCAGATGCAGAGATTTATAACTATTATAATGTTGCTTTGTATTTGGGTCATATAGTTATGCCTACTAACTGAGGGGTGATGTGAATGCCTGTTATTAAGACTTTACCTTTAGAAATAGGTTCTGGCACGATTAGTGATGGAGTAACTTCATCTTTTCATGGTGCTGATGTATCTGAGTACGTTACTGTTGGTATTGATTTTTCGTTTTCCACCGCTGCAACAAGCGGAGACGTTTATTTCAAAATATACGGTTGTAATGATTCAGACTATGATACTAACGACAAGTTTAATATCATTACTTACAAGTTTGACTTGTACAATACTTCACAACATTTTGCGATAAAGTGTCTTGAATTTAGAAATCTTGCTGTTAGTATAGTAAATAACACTAATGCTTCAATAACTTATACTGTAAATATGGTTGGTGTTAGGCTGACATGAAGGTTAGAAGCGTTGCGAACGATGGTCTTCTCGTGTATGTTGATTTGTATGCGGAGGAGCCATATGACAAGGTCATAGAACTGCGATTTGAACATGATACCAACGAGCATTATATTGCTTGGTTATGGGGCAATATGTTGCCGTTATATTTCATGTACGATGAGGTTCGCAACGTTGATAGAGTATTTATACGCTTACCTTATCTTGAGGATAGAATGGTCTTACCGATATACGTTGAACGCATATTAATAAACAGAATGGTTTTTGATGACCCATTGTTTTTGTTATATGACCGTGGTAGAATGCCATATTATATTACAGGTATTTCTGGAGACTATTTTATTAATCAGACGGGTTTTCATTTAAACGGTGCAACGGTTGCTTTGGATTATGCTGGAGAATTACCATTGAAGGTTAAACTTATCATTACGGAAGATACCTATAATGCCACGTTTGAGTTGATAGACCCCGTGAATCAATTACGTAAATGGATTGTTGATATAAATAATGGCATTTTGAGTGTAAACGGAAACACAGTTGCAACACTTGCTAACGGTATGCGTGAAATAGCCTTCGGTTTTAGTGCTTCAAAACTTGTATTAACGTTCTACGAGGAATCAGAACAGGTTTATAGTACAAGTGATACTTCGCCATTAGATGAAGCAACGAGTATTGATGATACAATCATGCGTATTTCAGGAACGGGTATAACAATAGAAGATTTCATCGTATTCCGTTCTGCACCAGAACCTGTGGTCGTTGCAGGTTATGTTGAGTATACAGATATATTTGAATTGATCACCTCTGGTTTTCCTAAACTCAATTATCCCCAGAGAAATGGTATTGTGATAACCGAAGGGGAAAAATTGTTGGAAAAATATGTTTCACTTCGTAAAGTGGGTGAAGCACAAAGTTCTGACAGTCAAGGAATTAAAGTTGTATTGGGAGAGTATCATGTTAGTGATAGCCCTGTTGAGTTAAAGATTACAGAAGATATTGATAACAAATTTGCTTGTGAGCTTATTATTACACAAGATAATACACATGATTTTGGTACTGAGTTGAAAGTGGTTACTGTTGAGCAAGTTTCGAATAACGAAATCAAAATATCCGTTCCTGATAGCGATATATGGTTCTATGGTATTTTAAGCGACTTACGAGAATGGATTGAGGAAAAGTTTGTTGCATTGCGTAGTGTTCATGGAGCAGATGAAGCAACATATGGTGTTAAAGTTACAGTTACGTCTGGTGGTGTTATTAATGATGTTGCTAATTATGGTGCTTTTTTGAATATTGATAAGGTGAAAGAAAGCATTGTTGATTATCTTGTTATTGCTATGAAAAAGTACTACGGCTATGCTCGTATTTATTCTAAAATAGAAGATGAGGTTCTTGTTTTAGCAGATTATGATGATCGTGTGGAGGTGACTGTAAATGAGGAATGATATTGAATTGAAACCATATCAGGAAAAGAAATTTGATATTGAGCTTAATAAGCTTTATGTTATAAAACTTGTTTCAAGTAAACCTACTAAAGTAAATTTTGTGTTTTTGAAAGGAAACAATATAACAGGAAAATTTTCTGAATACGTAGATACTGAAGGTATTAGAAAAATTTTCCCCTCTCGTTCAACAACAATAGCTATAATCAACA
>QMOQ01000106.1 GCA_003650285.1 Caldisericota bacterium
ACTTCGTTGTTTCAAGGATAGAATTGTCAAAGATTATACGATTAAGAAAGATAATTTGGTACTATGTCCACACTGTTTAAATGTGATAGGCACAGACAAAGGAAATCTTATAAAAATGAATCAGGGCAGTTTCACATACAGTGGGACAAAAAATTGTTAGATATTTTAATGAAGTAGTTTTTACTGTATAATAGTGCCTTATGGAAAAGAAAATCTTAATTGTTGGTGGTGGAGCAGCTGGAATAATGGCTGCCATAAAAGCTGCCGAAAAAAGCAAAGTTTACCTGTTTGAAAAGATGTCTCGTCTTGGTCTCAAGATTCTTATTTCAGGAAAGGGACGATGCAATGTGACGAATGCCGGACCTATTGATCAATTAATCAAGGCATTTGGACGGAACGGCCGATTTTTGCATCACGCATTTTATGCATTTTCAAATGAAGATCTTATCAAATTTCTTGGAGAAATTGGCGTAAGGACAAAAACGGAAAGAGGTGGCAGAGTTTTTCCCGTAAGTAATCATTCCAAGGACATCCTCGATGCGTTAAAAATGGAGCTTGAACGACGAAATGTGACCGTAAAGGAAAAAACATCTGTAAAAGACCTTATAATAGTAAATCATAAAGTAAAAGGGATTGCTCTTAAATCTAATGAAAAAATGTTTGGTGATGCGGTAATTCTTGCGACGGGTGGAAAATCATTTCCTGGCCTCGGCACCACAGGTGATGGATTTGATATGCTTGCAAAAACGGGGCACACAATTCAGTCGTTATATCCTGCGCTTGTCCCGCTTGTTGTGGAGGAAAAATGGGTAAGAGAACTGGAAGGGTTATCACTGAAAAATGTGAGAGTCAGTGTAAGCGTTGGTAAAAAGAAATTTTCTCATTTTGGCGATATGGTTTTTACAAAACAAGGAATCTCAGGCCCTATTATATTATCGATTTCATCGGAAATTGTTCCGTCTCTTACTAAACCTTTGCCTTTCGAAATTGATTTAAAACCCGCGCTCGACGAAAAAGTTCTTGACAAAAGGTTGTTAAAGGATTTTGCAAAATATTCCAATAAGGAATATAAAAATTCTTTAAGCGATCTTCTTCCGCGCAGTTTTATTCCAATTTTTGTGTCATTAACAGGTATTGTTCCGAATAAAAAATGCAACGAACTTACAAGAGAAGATAGAAAAAAAGTGCTTCATTTATTAAAACATTTTCCTCTTACCATTACTGGTACTGAAGGTTTTGCACATGCTGTTGTTACAAAAGGTGGGGTTTTATTAAAAGAAGTTGACCCGAAAACGATGCAATCAAAACTCATTAAAAATTTATATATTACCGGAGAATTGCTGGACCTCGATGGAATTACCGGAGGCTACAATTTGCAGGCTGCATTTTCTACAGGTTTTGTAGCGGGATTTTTCGCTTCTAATAACCCTTAATGAGTTGATTTTTAGAAGGAAAATCATACAATAGTAGAGGAGGCGATAGCTCATGGATGAAATATACGGCACGATAAAAGTAAAAAGAGGATTAGCCGAAATGCTTAAAGGCGGAGTTATTATGGATGTAACTTCTGTTGAGCAGGCTAAAATAGCTGAAGGAGCGGGAGCAGTTGCTGTAATGGCACTGGAGCGAATTCCTGCTGATATCAGAAAACAAGGTGGCGTTGCAAGGATGGTTGACCCGAAGTTAGCAAAGAATATAATGGATGCTGTTTCTATTCCGGTTATGGCAAAGGTGAGGATTGGACATTTTGCTGAGGCACAGATTTTAGAATCAATTGGGGTGGATTTTATTGATGAAAGTGAAGTGCTTACTCCGGCCGATGAAGTGCATCATATCAATAAATGGGATTTTAAAATACCGTTTGTGTGTGGAGCAAGGGACCTTGGCGAGGCATTACGCAGGATCTCGGAAGGCGCTGCAATGATTAGGACAAAAGGAGAGCCGGGTACAGGAAATATAGTAGAAGCAGTGCGGCATATGCGCGTTGTTACGGATGAAATCCGAAAGATTCAGACCATGAGTGACGATGAACTTTTTACAGAAGCAAAAGAGTTGAGGGTACCTGTAGAGCTTGTAAAGGAGATAAAAGCATTGGGTAGGCTTCCAGTTGTAAATTTTGCTGCTGGAGGCATAGCAACGCCTGCTGACGCATCTCTTATGATGCAGCTTGGGGCTGATGGCGTTTTTGTCGGTTCTGGCATCTTTAAATCTGCTAACCCAAAACGAAGGGCAGAGGCAATTGTTGCTGCGACAACTTATTTTGATAAGCCAGAGATTGTCGCAAAAGTATCGGAGAATCTTGGCGAGGAGATGGCAGGTATAGACATTAAGGATCTTACGGATAAAGATAAAATGCAGGTAAGAGGAGAGTAGATGAAAGTAGGAGTACTTGCAATCCAGGGTGCTGTATCAGAACATATTAATATGTTAAAGCGAGCAGGAGCAGAGACATTAGCTGTAAAGACGGTGGAAGAAATTAATTCTGTAGACGGGCTAATAC